>JBKPOX010000001.1:0-16356 GCA_046733335.1 Actinomycetota bacterium
CAGCCGCACCTCGTCGACGATCGCCTTCGCCTGCCGCTCGCTGCGGGCGGTGCAGATCGCCAGGAAGTCGGTGTAGGCGACGAGACCGCGCATGTCGAGGACGACCACTTCCTCGGCTTTTTTCGAGTCCGCGATCGCCGCCAGGTGGCGCGCCAGCTGCTCCGATTGAGCCTCGTTCACCGGTAGGTTCCCCTCTCTTCGATGAAGCGGGCGACGGAGTCCGGCACCAGGTAGCGCAGCGGCCGACCCTGCTTGGCCCGCTCCCGCACCGCTGAGGAGGAGACGCCGAACTGCGGCATCTCCAGCATCGTCGCCCTTCCCTCGCAACCGAGGCTGCGCATTCCGGTGGCGACGTCGGCATCGGAGACGCCCGCTCGCCTCGCCACAGCCAAACTGGCCAGCTCGACCACGCGCTCGGGGTTGCGCCAGCTCTCGAGGCCCACAGCGGCGTCCGCACCCATCACGAACACCAGCTCCCTGTCGCCCCGTTCCTGTGCAAGTGCCTCCAAGGTCTCATACGTATAGGACGGTCCGTCGCGCTCCACCTCGGCACGGGAGACGGAGAAGCGGTCGTCGTCCGCCGCCGCCAGCCGCGTCATCTGCATACGGGCTTCCCGCCCGGGGTCGTCGGCGATCCGCTTGTGTGGCGCCAGGCCGGTCGGCACGAGGATCACCTCGGCGAGCCCGAGCTGCCAGAGCGCCTCCTGGGCGAGGGCGAGGTGACCGAGGTGCGGGGGGTTGAACGCCGACCCCAGCACGCCGATCGCGCCGTCAGGGTTACTCACGCACCTGGCCGCTGCCGTGCGCGACGTACTTGAAGGTCGTCAGCTCGCGCATCCCGATCGGCCCGCGTGCGTGCAGCTTCTGGGTCGAGTTGCCGATCTCGGCCCCCATCCCGTACTCGAAGCCGTCGGTGAAGCGGGTCGAGGCGTTGACGTAGACCGCGGCGGCGTCGACCCCGGCGACGAACTCCTCGGCCGCCTCCTCGGCGGCGGTGACGATCGCCTCCGAGTGACCCGTGCCGTGGCGGTTGACGTGCTCGATCGCGTCCTCGACCGAGTCGACCACCGCCACCGCCATCTTCAGGCCGAGGTACTCGCGGTAGAAGTCCTCGTCGTCGGCGGGCCCCACGGCGACGTCGCCGGCGGCGGCGCGGGCGCGCTCGTCGCCGACCAGCTCGACGCCGGCGGCGGCGAGGTCGGAAAGGATCGCCGGCGCGACGCGCTCCGCGATCGCCGCGTCGATCAGAAGAGTCTCGGCCGCGTTGCACACCCCGGGCCGCTGCACCTTGGCGTTGAGCGCGATCCGCCGCGCCATCTCGGGATCGGCCTCGGCGTGCACGTAGACGTGGCAGTTGCCCGCGGCGGCGTACATCACCGGCACCGTCGCCACTCCCTTGATCGCCGCCTTCAGCCCCTCCCCTCCGCGCGGGATCAGCAGATCGACGAGGCCCTCCTGGGTCGCCAGCTCGGCCAGCTCCTCGTGACCGCCGCCGCCGAGCGAGACCACCGCGTCCTCCGGCAGCCCCGCCTCCGCCAGCGCCTCGCGGACTATCGCCGCCAGCGCCGCGTTCGACCGCTCCGCGTAGCTGGAGCCGCGCAGGACGATCGCGTTGCCGCTCTTGACCGTCAGCGCCGCGCAGTCGATCGTCACGTTCGGTCGCGCCTCGTAGACGACGGCGACGACGCCGAGCGGCACCCGCACCTTGCGCAGCTCGATCCCGCTCGCGAGCGTCTTTCGCTCCAGCTCCTCGCCCACCGGGTCCTCGAGCGCGGCGACGGCCCGGACGCCCTCAGCCATCGCCGCCACCCGCTCCGGCGTCAGCCGCAGCCGGTCGCGGAGGGCTTCGCTGAGGCCGGCGGCGCGCTCGTCGGTGAGATCGCCGGCGTTGGCTTCGAGGATCGCCTCCGTCCGCTCCCCGAGCAGGCGCGCGCTCGCCGCCAGGGCGGCGTTCTTCGCCTCCGGCGCCGCGCTCGCGAGCGCGCGCGCGGCGCGCTTCGCGGCGGCGCAGTGCTCGGCGACGGTGGTCTCGGTGACGGCCATCGGATAAGGGTATCTAGGGCCATCCATTCGCCTGTTCCTTTTGGCGGTCATGCCGCCAAAAGGAAACAGGCGAGCTAGAGCAGGACGAAGCGGTCGCGGTGCACGACCTCGTCGGCGGCGTGCGGCAACAGCTCGCGCACCTCCGGGCTCTTCAGACCGATCACGCGCTGCAGCTCGCGCGAGGAGTAGTCGCTGATCCCCCTGCCGATCGTCTCGCCGTCGCTGGCGACCTCGATCGCGTCGCCCGCCTCGAAGCTGCCCTCGACGGCGGCGATCCCGACCGGCAGCAGGCTCGACCCGCTCTCGCGCAGGACCCGCGCCGCCCCCTCGTCGACGATCAACCTCCCCCGCGCCGGCTTCGCGTATTTCAGCCAGAGCTTGAAGCTGGAGGTTCTGCCCTCGCCCGGCGCGAAGCGGGTGCCGGAGGTCTCGCCCCGGGCGGCCGCGAGCAGGGTCCCGGGCCGGGTCCCGTTGCAGATCACCACCGGGATCCCCGCCTCGCTCGCCATCTCCGCCGCCGCCACCTTGCTCCGCATCCCGCCCGAGCCGAAGACCGACGTGCGCTCACCGATCCGCAACCCCTCGAGCTGCGAGAAGTCCGTGACCTCGTCGATCAGGCGCGCGTCCGCCGCGGTCCGCGGGTCGCCGGAGAGCAGGCCCTCGACGTTGGTGAGCAGCACCAGCAGGCGGGCGTCGAGCAGCAGCGCCACCTGGGCGGCGAGGAAATCGTTGTCGCCAAAGCTGATCTCGTCGGTGGCGGTGGTGTCGTTCTCGTTGACCACCGGCACCACCCCCCACTCGACCAGCCGGCGCAGGGTCTGCCTGGCGTTGAGGTAGTTGGTGCGGGCGGCGATGTCGGCGGCGGTGAGGAGGACCTGCGCCGCCCGCGTCCCGTGCCCGGCGAGCCGGCTCTCGTAGGCGCGGAATAGATCGCCCTGCCCGACCGCCGAGGCCGCCTGCAGCTCGTCCATCGCCTGCGGCCGCGACGCCAGCCCCAGCAGCCGCATCCCGCGCGCGATCGCGCCGGAAGTGACCATCACCACCCGCTCGCCCCCCCGCTCCAGCTCGCTCACCTGCCCGCAGACGGAATCGAGCACGTCGGCGCGCAGCTCGCCGTCGTCGGCGGCGACGATCGAGGAGCCGAGCTTGACGACCAGGGTCATACGGGGCAAGACCATCGCAGACCGGGGAAACGGCCGAAACCGCGGTCCGCAGTCACCAGCTCGCTGCCCGACTCGATCGCCAGAGCCGCGAGATAGGCGTCGGGGACGTCGTTGCCGCGCGCGCCGACGGCCGAACAGAGCCCGGTGAAAAGCGCCCAATGCCGGGGCCCAGAGTCGAGATGGATCGCCCCCGGTTGCCCTCTCAGCTCTGCGACGACCTGCAGCGCCACATCGAGAGGCGTGGGATTTTCGAAGATCCGCCCGTTGGTGACAACACGAAGGAAGCCGGCGAGGGTGGTGTCGCAGAGGCCATAGCCACGGCCGGATGCGACCTCCTCCTCCAGCCATCTGGAGAACTCCCGGTGCTGGGCGAGGTCTCTCCGATGGGCAAAGACGAGCACGTTTACGTCGAGGAGGATCACGCTCTCTGCGCCGATTCGTCTGGGAGCGGCGCGTCTTCGTCCATCAGGTCCCTGAGCCCCCGGTTGTCCCTCGGGTCGATCCCCGGCCGGGTTCCACCCTCGCCATAGGTCGGAAGCCGGAACGGCTCGCCGCCGCCGCCGCGCGGTCGGGAGACAAGGCGCTCGCGGAGGGATTCGTCGATGAGCTGGGTCAGCGTGATCCCCTGCTCCGCTGCGCGCACCTTGGCCTCCCGCAGAAGATCGTCGTCGAGTCGCACCGTGGTTCTCATATGTCAAAGCATATCCCTCTGACATATTTATGTCTAACCGAGGTCTTGACGCCCGTGCGACTCGCCGGGAGAGTAGCCGGATGGGAGAAGCATTCGGCTGGGGCGCGCTTGCCGCAAGCTCCCTCGTGATCGGCGCCGCCCTCAGCTTCGCCCGCAGGTGGCCGCAGCGCCAAGTTGGCTACGTCCTCGCCTTCGGCGCCGGCGCGCTGATCAGCGCCGTCAGCTTCGAGCTCGCCGCCGAGGGCATCGAGGCCGGGGGCGCGGGCATCACCGGCCTCGGCCTCGGCGCCGGGGCGCTGACCTACTACCTCCTCGACGGCCTGATCGCCCGCCGGATGGCGACCGGCCGTGGCCGCAGGGGACGGGCCGAGGGCTCGGGCAGCGGCGCCGCCCTGGCTCTGGGGGCCTTCCTCGACGGCATCCCCGAGCAGCTCGTCCTGGGGATCACCATCGCCGCCGGCTCGGGCGTCGGCGTCTCGCTGCTCGTCGCGATCTTCGTCTCCAACCTGCCGGAGGCTCTCGGCTCGGCCAGCGAGATGAGCAGGACCGGCCGGCCGCGCGAGGCGATCCTGCGGCTCTGGGTCCTGGTCGCGGTCATCTGCGCCCTGGCTTCGGTGGTCGGCTACCTCGCCGCCGACGCGGTCGGGGGCAACGGCAAGGCGGCGATCGACGGCTTCGCCGCCGGCGCCCTGCTCGTGATGCTGATCGACTCGATGATCCCCGACGCCCGCAGCGACGCCGGGCGCGGCGCCGGCCTCGTCACCGTGCTGGGTTTTGCGGTGGCGGCCGGCCTGTCAAGCCTCAGCTGACTCGTCTAAGGCCGCCTGACCAAGCAGACCAAGGACGCACCGAGCGCCGCGTGCTTCTGCACGCAAGCGAGGGAGGACGCCGGTATGCGCCGTGTCAGGTGGCCTTAGACATGCAGCTCGAACTCGTGCTCGCCTATGCGGACGTCGTCCCCGGACCGGAACCCGGCCCTGCCCAGGGCGGCGACCACCCCCATCTCCTTCAGCCGCTGCTCGAGGTAGCCGAGCGCTTCCTCGTTGCCGACGTCGTGGCGCTCGAAGAGCAGCTCGACCCCCCGGCCCATCACCCGGAAGCCGCCGTCGTCCTCGCGCTCGACCCAGTAGCCGCCCTCCCCCGCCGGGCGGTAGACCCGGTGCTCGACCTCGAACCCCTCGCCGGGGGCGGCCGCGGGAGCCGTCAGGGGGATCTCCGGCAGGTCGGCGAGGATCCGCTGCCGCAGCGCGTCGAGGCCCTCGCCCGTCGCCGCGGAGAGCGCCGTCACGCCGAGCACGCTGTCGCCGAGGCGCTGCGACCACTCGCCCACCGCCGCCTCGGCCCGCTCGGGCGGCAGCAGGTCCCGCTTGCTCAGCGCCACCAGCTCGGGCAGGCGCTCGAGCCCGGCGCCGTGGGCCTCCAGCTCCCCGCGAACGGTCTCGTAGTTGCTCGCCGGGTCGCCCTCTTCGGGGGCGACGTCGACGACGTGGACCAGCATCGAGCAGCGCTCGACGTGGGCGAGGAACTCGTGGCCGAGGCCGGCCCCCTCCGCCGCCCCCTCGATCAGCCCGGGAATGTCGGCGACGACCGCCTGCCGATCCTCCCCCTCGATCGTCCCCAGGACCGGCGAGAGCGTCGTGAAGGGGTAGTCGGCGACCTTCGGCGCCGCCCGGGTCAGCCTCCCGAGCAGCGAGGACTTGCCCGCGTTCGGCAACCCGACCAGCCCGACGTCGGCGAGCAGCTTCAGCCGCAGCTCGATCCAGTCGGCCTCGCCGGCGGTCCCGTTCTCGGCGAAGCGCGGGGCCTGCCGGGTGGAGGTGGTGAAGCGCCGGTTCCCGTGCCCCCCGCGCCCGCCGTGGGCCACCACCGCCCGCTGCCCCGGCGTGACCAGATCGATCCTGCTGCCGTCGACGGCCACCGCCTGCGTCCCCGGCGGGACCGGTATCTCCAGGTCGTCCCCCCGCGCCCCCTGCCGGTTCGAACCTTCCCCATGACGCCCTCGCTGCGCCCGGAAGTGCTTGCTCCCCTTCAGCGCCGCCAGGTCCCGCTTCGAGGCATCGCAAACGAGCACGACGTCTCCCCCGTGCCCCCCGTCGCCACCATCCGGCCCCCCACGAGGCACATGCGCCTCGCGCCTGAAACTGATGGAACCGTTCCCGCCAGCCCCACCCTCAACCCAAATCTTCGCCTTGTCGTACATCAACTGAAGAGCTTAAGAAGCTGTCTGGCGCTTTGGCCAGGAGGGGCGGGTGCCCCTCGCCAGACACTCAACCGCGAGCCATAGGCGTGCGGTGTCTGGAGAGGGGCACGCGCCCCTCCCCCAGCCCTCTAGTCAGCCAGAACGCTGATCGTGCGACCCTTGCGAGCCGGCTTGAAGTCGACAACCCCCGGCCGGGTCGCGAAGATCGTGTGGTCGCGGCCGAGCCCGGTGCCCTCGCCCGGCCAGAAGCGGGTCCCGCGCTGGCGGACGATGATCTCGCCACCGCTCACCCGCTGCCCGGCGAAGACCTTGACGCCGAGCATCTTCGGGTTCGATTCGCGGCCGTTGCGGCTGGAGCCGAGTCCTTTCTTGTGAGCCATCCCTAGGCCTCCGCTTTCTCGGCTTTTTTGCCTTTGGCCGATGAGCTGGTTTTGGCTTTGGCGCCTTTGAGGGCCGTCACCTCGAGCCTGGTCAGCTCGGAGCGGTGCCCGGCGCGCCGGCGGTAGCCCTTCTTCGCCTTGTATTTGAAGACTTTGATCTTCGGGCCCCGCAGGTGCTCGGCGACCTTCGCCTCGACTTTGACTTTCTCCAGATCCTTGGCGCCGGCGATCACGTCGTCGCCGCGGAAGAGGACGGGACGCAGCGTGACTTTGTCGCCCTCCTTGGCGTCGAGCCGGTCGACGAGAAGGGACGAGCCCTCCTCGACTTTGTACTGCTTGCCTCCGGTTTCGATCACCGCATACGTGCTCATCGGTCTTCCTCGCTGCCTTGCTTGGCGCGCGAACGCCCGCGACCGCCCCGGCGGCCCCTGCGTCTGCGCGAAGGAGCAGAGGAGTCTAGCTGGGAGCCGTTTTCCTCGCCTTTCGCGGCCCCGTTCGGCGAGTCGCCGCCCAGCAGCGAGGCGGTCGCCGCCGAGCGCTCGACCTCCTCGATCCGGACCATCTTGCGCTCGCCGACGAAGCGGCCCCCGCCGGTGACGCTGACGATGTAGGAATCGATCCTGGCGACCGCGTCGTCGGCGTTGTACATGTGCGGCTCGTCGATCTGGACCAGCACCTCCTCGCCGACCTTGAACGGCAGCGCCCGCTCCTCGACCGTCTCGCGGGTGCCCTGCTCGACCACGGCGAAGGTGTCGATCGGCAGCGCCTCGCCGCCCTCGAAGTGGAACCGCTTGCCGGTCTCCTCCTCGACCTCGGCCAGGCCGCTGTCGGGGCCGGTCAGCTCGTGCGCCACCTTCGGGTTGACCCGGACCAGGAAGGCCTCGGCGTCGGGATTCTCCGCGGCGATGTCGCGCATCTTCCGCAGCCCCTCCAGCGCCACCGTCTCGGCCGAGAGGACGACGCCCTCGCCGCCGCAGGTCGGGCAGGGGGCGGTGAGGATCTCGCGCACCCCGTCGGTGACGTTCTGCCGGGTCATCTCGACCAGGCCCAGCGGCGAGACCTCGACCACGTAGCTCTTCGACTTGTCCGCGTCGAGGGCTTTGCGCATCGTCTTCAGGACCTTGTCGCGGTTGCTGGCCCGCGCCATGTCGATGAAGTCGATGACGATGATGCCGCCGATGTCGCGCAGGCGAAGCTGCCGCACCGCCTCCTCCGCGGCCTCGGTGTTGACCTTGGTGATCGTCTCCTCGAGGCCGCCTTTGCCGCGGCCGGTGAAGGAGCCGCTGTTGACGTCGATGACGGTCAGTGCCTCGGCGTAGTCGATGATCAGGTAGCCGCCGGAGGGAAGGTCGACCCGCCGGTTCAGCGTCGACTCGATCTCCTCGTCGATCTTCCATTTCTCGAGCAGCGGCTTCTTGCCCTCGTAGAGCTCGACGCCGTCGACCAGCTCGGGGGCCGTCCGCTGGAAGAAGTTGGTCACCCGCTCGAACTGCTTGGGCGAGTCGATGATCGCCTTTTCGAACTCGCTGAGGAAGACGTCGCGCAGGACGCGGATCGAGAGGTCTGCCTCCTGGAACACCAGCGCCGGCGCCTTGGTCGAGGCGGCGCGCCGCTCGAGCACCTCGTTCAGCTTGTGCAGGTAGCTGACCTCCCGCACGAAGTCCGATTTCTTCGCCCCGTGGGCGGCGGTGCGGACGATCAGCCCGCCGGGACCCTTGTAGGTGCGGTCGACCATCTTCCGCAGCCTGTCGCGCTCTTTGTCGGTCAGCCGGCGGCTGACCCCGACCCCGCTCCCCTTCGGCGCGAAGACCAGGTAGCGGCCGGCGATCGAGAGGTTCATCGAGAGCCGCGCGCCCTTCGACTTCAGCGGGTCCTTCACCACCTGGACCAGGATCTCCTGGCCCGGCTTGATCAGCTCGTTGATGCGGCGGCCGTTGCCGCGGCCGCGCTTGGGCGCCTGTTCCCCGTTGGGGAGCAGGATCTCGTCGACGTGGAGGAAGCCATTGCGCTCGAGGCCGATGTCGACGAAGGCGGCCTCCATCCCGGGCAGGACGTTGTCGACCTTGCCCTTGTAGATGTTGCCGACGATCGAACGCCGGCCGCGGCGCTCGATGTAGAGCTCGGCGACGCTGGTCTTGCCGCCCTTCTGCTTTGCCTCGAGGACGGCCACTCGGGTCTCGCCGCGCTCGGCGGAGACCAAAATCGTTTTCTTCATTGATTCAGCTCAGTTCGGATAGGTACGCATTGCCGGACCCCTTTCCAGAGATCACCAGGCGAACCTTCCCTTCTGGCCGAGATGCGCTTGGACGTTGATGCTCTGAAGAATGCCGACCGCCAGCAAGGTAGCGAGAACGGAGGACCCTCCGTAGCTCATCAACGGCAGGGGGACCCCGGTGATCGGCATGATCCCGAGATTCATCCCCACGTTGACGAACGTCTGGAACAGCAGCGCGACGGCGATGCCGCCCGCGACCAGGGTTCCGTAGGAGTTCTTCGAAAGCGTCGTGATCCGCAGCGCCCGCCAGAAGAGCAGGGCGTATAGGGATAGGACGAACGCGGCGCCCACGAACCCGTAGCGCTCACCGATCACCGCGAAGATGAAGTCGGTGTGCCGCTCGGGGACGAAGTCGAGCCGCGTCTGGGTGGCTTTGTCGCCGCGGCCGGTCAGCTGACCGGCGCCGATGGCGACCTTGGATTGTGCTTGTTGGTACCCCGCGCCGCTCTCGTGCTCTTCCGGGCTGAGAAAGGACGTGAGCCTTTCTTCCTGGTAGCTCTTGAGGATCGGCGTCCCCACCGCCGGAGCGACGACGAGGACGAGCGCGATCAGCGCGGCGAGGGCGCCGCCGATGACCGCGAAGTGCGTCCAGGGGACGCCTCCGAAGTACATGACGGCGAGGGTGGCGACCACGAACACCAGGGAGGTGCCGAGGTCGGGCTGCAGGAAGACGAGAGCAGCCGGTGCCAGGCCGAGGCAGAGGTAGCGCACGGTCTTTTGGACCGGCGAGCCCCGCCTGGCGCCATCGATCACGAACCCGGCAAGCGCGAGCACGAGCAGGAGCTTGCCGAGCTCCGATGGCTGGAAGCTGAAGAAGGGAAGTTCGAAGGCGCGCCGGGAGCCGCGGGCGGCGAAGCCGAAGACGAAGACGAGGGCGACGCTGGCGCAGAGGAAGGTGTAGATCCCGACCCGCAGCTCGCGGAAGCGCGAGTAGTCGATCCGGGTCAGGAGCAGCATGCCGAGGATCCCGAGCACGGCGTAGATCGCCTGGCGGTCGAGGTAGTAGTGAGGGCTGCCGGGGACGTCGCTCTGGGTCGCCTGGCCGAGGGTGAAGATGCTGAAGGCGACTAGGCCGATGGCGGCGGCGCTCAGCGGCCAGTCCATGTGGGCGAGCCCGAGACGCTCGCCGATGCCGATATGGACGGCGAACGGCTCCGGCCGGGCCTGTCTGGTTCTGGTCGCGTACGTCATTCGAGTTCGGTTTCGCCGCTTTCCCCACCGGCCTCGCGGTCTTCGGCCGCGATCTGGTCTTGGAAATAGGCTTCGAGGATCTGGTGGGCGGCGGGGGCGGCGGCTTGGGCTCCGAAGCCGCCTTCCTCAATGGTGACCACCGTCACGATACGCGGATTCGGATACGGAGCGAGGATCGCGTACCAGGACTGGTCGGCGTGGCCGGGCCTTTCCGCGGTCCCGGTCTTGCCCGCGACAGGGATCGGGAAGCTGCCGAAGATCGGCTCCGAGGTGCCCCCCGGCCCCTGCGCCGCCTGGTGCAGGCCTTCCATGATCACGCTGCGGGCGCCGGGGTCGATCTTGACCTTGCGCTGCGGCCTGGGCTCGAATTCCCTCAGCACCCGGCCGGCCGCGTCCTCGACTTCCATCCCCAGGTGGGGGGTGACGATCGTGCCGCCGTTGCCGAGA
This sequence comes from Actinomycetota bacterium, assembly GCA_046733335.1. Taxonomy (GTDB): domain Bacteria; phylum Actinomycetota; class Thermoleophilia; order Solirubrobacterales; family 70-9; genus VAYN01. The sequence continues at coordinate 10,391 of JBKPOX010000001.1, forward strand.
GCGGCGTAGGCGACCGCCATCTGGAGCGGGTTCGACTGCAGGTCCCCCTGCCCGGTCGCCAGCTGGATGTTGTCGCCCGCCGACCAGGGCCGGTCGGTTTCGCCTTCGGCGAAGAGCTGGTCGCGCCACTTCTTGCTCGGCAGCAGCCCGTCGGTGTTGACCGGGATGTCGATTCCGCTGGCGCGGCCGATCCCGAGCTTGTGCGCCCAATCCTGCAGATCGTTGGTGTCCCACATGTCGAGCCCGAGCGTGTAGAAGAAGACGTCGTCGGAGACTTCGAGCGCCGGCACGAGCGAAAGCGGCCCGTAGGCCGCGCCTTCCGCGTTTTGGAAGCATTCGCCCCCGACGCAGAGCTGTCCTGGGTCGTTGATCACGCTGTTTGGCGTGATCACCCCGTTTTCCAGCGCCGCCAGAGCGGTGATGATCTTGAAGGTTGATCCGGTCGGGTATTCCCCTTCCGTGGCGCGGTCCAGAAGGGGTGCCGTCGTTTCGTCACGGTAGAGAGCGTTGACCTCGGCCTGGGACAGCGGCGGGATCAGGTCGGCCGGTTCGAAGGTCGGGAACGAGCCGAGGCCGAGGATCTCCCCGTTGCCCACGTCCATCGTGATGAAGCCCCCTGGCAGCCCCTGCGAGGCGAGGGCGCCTTCGCCCGCCACCTGAACCTCCGGATCGATGCTCAGCTTCAGGTTCTCGCCCGGCGTCGGCGCCTTCGAGACGAGCTGGCCGCCGGGCGTCGGCTGGCCGAGGGCGTTGACCTGGATCTTGGTCAGCCCGGGCTGCCCGCGGAGGAAGCGGTCGTAGCTGTACTCGACCCCCGCCTTGCCGACCTCGTCCCCCGGCTCCAGGCTCCGGTAGCGCGGCGTCCTCAGTTCTTCTTCGTTGATCTCGCCGACGTTGCCGAGCACGTGGGCGGCGAGGGTGCCGTGCGGGTAGTGGCGGACGAATACGCGCTGGACGCTGGCGCCGGGGAATTCCCGCTGGTGTTCTTCGATGTAGGCGATCAGGTAGAAGCCGACGTCCTGGCGCAGGGTCACCGGGGCGCCGGCGGCCACCTCTTCACCTTCGCGGATCGCCTTGCGCACCTTCGGCAGCGACATGTGCGCGAGCTTTGCGAGACGGGCGAGCACGGCTCGTTCTTCGACCGGGTCCTCGGGGAGCTTCTCGGTGTTCAGCTGCAGCGCCAGGCTGGTGCGGTTGTCGACGATCACGTTGCCCTCGCGGTCGAGGATCTCCCCCCGCGGGGCGATCACCTTGAACTCGCGGGTTCGGTTGTTCTTCGCCTCGACCAGGTACTCGTCGCCGTCGAGCACCTGCAGGTTCCAGAGCCGGAAGAAGAGCACGGCGAAGAGGGCGACCGCGACGCCGCCGAGGACCGCGACCCGCAGCGCCAGGCGGCTCCCCTGTGGTCGGTCGTCGTTGCGCAGGTACATGGTCAGGTGACCCTCCCCAAGGCTCCCAGGGTCCTCGGTCGCCGTCTCCGCCTCGCCATCGGCTCCTCGACCAGCGCCGGGCGCAGGGCCCGCCGCAGCAGGGCGTAGGCGCCCCAGCCGAGGAAGAAGGCGAAGATGCTCTTCAGCAGCAGGTCGCGCACCACCAGCGCGCTCACCGGCGCGTCCAGACCCAGCATCGTCTCGACGGCGCCGAAGCCGAGCTCGGCGAACAGCGTCAGCGCCATGCAGAGCAGCGGCGGCACCACGGCGCTGTGGATCTCGAAGCGCTCGCGGAAGAGGCCGGCGAGGTAGCCGGTCGCCAGCAGGACCAGCGAGCCGCCGCCGAGCGGCAGGATCAGCAGGCAATCGAGCAGGAGCCCGACGGAGAAGCCGCAGACCGCCCCGGTCAGCGAGCCGCCGAGGAGGCCGAGGACGACCACCAGGGCCGGCAGCGCGTCGGGGCTGACGTGGAAGAGCGTCACCTGCGAGAGGAAGCCGAGCTGGAGCAGCACGCCGGCGACGACGATCGCGACCAGGCGGGCGAGGATGTTCGGGGTGAGGATCACCCGCGCGAGCCCCCGGTCAGGACCTGCACCAGGTCGAGCTGACGGAGGTCGGCGAACGGGCGCACGTGGACCTGCTGCTGTGCCTCCTGCTCGACCAGCGGGGCTTCGACGACTTCCCCGATCGGCAGGTTCGGCGGGTAGCCCGACTCGAGGCCCTGGGCGCGCCAGCCCGAGGTGACCACCGACTGGCCTTTGCCGACGAGCTTTTCGCTGTCGAGGAAGTCGAGGATCAGGTCTTCGGGATTGCCGACCGATGGCTTCAGCACCCCCTGCCCGCCTCCCGGCACGATCTTCGCCGCGACGGCGCTGGAGTTGTCGGCGAGCAGGGTGACCCGGGCCGAGCCGGCGGCGACCGCGGTGACCGTGCCGACCAGCCCGTCCCCGTTGACCACCGGGTCGCCGGTCTCGACCCCGTCTCCGGAGCCGGCGTCGATCGTCAGGTCGGCGAACCAGACGGTCGGCGAGCGGGCGATGACGCGGCCGGTCACCAGCTCGTACCCGGAGGGAATCGCGCCGCTGCGGTCGAGGCCGACGAGCTTGCGGAGCTGGGCGTTTTCCGCGATCGCCACCTGCGCCTCTACTGCCTGCCTTCGGGCGGCTTCCAGCTCCTCGTGGAGGCGGGCGTTGCGGCCCTTCGCGTCGAACGTCTCGTCGAACCAGTTGACGAGGTCGCGGGCCGGCTTCAGCGCCCGCTCGGCGACCGACTGGACGGGGGCGAAGACGGCGCTGACGCTCCGCTGCACGCCGTCGGAGCCCTGACCGTAGGTGGCGGTGAGCAGGACGAAGGAACCGACGATCAACAGCGCGAGTACCGCCCTGCGGCGGCGTACTTGCTTTCGGTACACGGTGAAGTTCTCGGTTCGGGGGGTTGCATCGGCGGTCGCCTAACGGCGCGGCCGCGATCCGTTGTTCTTACCGGCTCGGTGAATCGTCTCGACCTCCTCGAGGGAGATCCCCGAGCCGACCGCGACGCACGTCAACGGCGACTCTGCCAGCTGACAGGGCATCTGGCACTCGTCGCGCAGGCGCTGCTCAAGTCCTTGCAGCAGCGCGCCGCCGCCGGCGAGGGTGATGCCCCTGTCCATGATGTCCCCGGCGAGCTCCGGTGGGGTCCGGTCGAGCGTCTCCTTGACCGCGGCGACGATGTGGCTGACCGGCTCCTCGAGCGCGCCCCGGACCTCCTCCGAGGAGAGCTCGATCGTTTTCGGCAGCCCGGACACGAGGTCGCGGCCGCGGATCTCGGTCCGCACCTCTTCGGGCAGCGCCGAGGCCGATCCCGCCTCGAGCTTCACGTCCTCCGCGGTCTGGGTGCCGATCGCCAGCTTGTACTTCGCCTTGCAGTGGGCGACGATCGCCTCGTCCAGCTCGTCGCCGCCGACCCGGATCGACTGCGAGACGACGATGCCGCCGAGGCTGATCACCGCGACCTCGGTCGTGCCGCCGCCGATGTCGACGATCATCGAGCCGGTCGGCTCGGCCACGGGCAGCCCGGCGCCGATCGCGGCGGCCATCGGCTCCTCGATCAGGTAGGCCTGGCGCGCCCCCGCGGAGAGGCAGGCCTCCTCGACCGCCCGCTTCTCGACCCCGGTGACGCCCGAGGGGACGCAGACGACCACCCGCGGGTGGGCGAAGCGGCTGGAGTGGACCGCGGCGATGAAGTGGCGCAGCATCTGCTCGGTGACGTCGAAGTCGGCGATGACGCCGTCCTTGAGCGGCCGGATCGCCGTGATCGTGCCGGGAGTGCGCCCGAGCATCCGCTTCGCTTCGACCCCGACGGCGTGCACCTGGCCGCTGAGCGAGTCGATCGCCACCACCGAGGGCTCGGAGAGGACGATTCCCCGCCCGCGGACGTAGACGAGCGTGTTGGCGGTGCCGAGGTCGACGGCCATGTCGCGGCCGCCGAGGCGGATTGCACGACTCAACAAGCCCAATTTCGGATCTCCTCGATTTCCAGGGGACGGATGATCGCAAAGGGATCAAATCGCCAATGCGACGACGCCTAGTCGAACAGCGACGGCGCCAGCTCGGCCAGCAGCCCGACCGGCAGGCCGACGACGTTGGAGACGCTCCCCTCCACCCGCTCGACCAGGGTCGAGCCGAGGGTCTGGATCGCGTAACCGCCGGAGCGCCCCTGCCACTCGCCGAAGCGGACGTAGCGCTCCTTTTCCCCCTCGCTCAGGTCCCTGAAGACGACCGTCGTCTTTTCGAGGCCGGTGCGCTCCGCGCCCTCCTCGATCACGACCAGCCCGCTCATCACCGTGTGCGCCCGCCCGCTCATCCGGTCGAGGTACTCGCGCGCCTCCCGTGCATCAGCGGGCTTGCCCAGCACCTGGTCGTCCAAGACCACGTCCGTATCGCAGCCGATAACCAGAGCGGCGTCTCCCGCACGCCAACCCGCTTGCGCCTTCCGCCCTGCGTTCTCGACGACGAGATGCTCGGGGTCGCCCTCGGTCAGCTCCTCGACACCGGGGACGCAAACCTCGAACTCGACGCCGAGCTTCTGCAGAATCTCCCGGCGCTGGGGAGATCCGGATGCGAGGACTACCTTCAGAGCTCGGGGAACCAGATCCCGATCTCGCGCTCGGCCGACTCATCCGAGTCGGAGCCGTGGACCATGTTGAAGGTCACCTCGAGGGCGAAGTCGCCGCGGATCGAGCCGGGGGCGGCCTCGACCGGGTTGGTCGCGCCGATCAGCTGCCGCGCCGCCTTCACCGCCTCGGGTCCCTCCAGCACCATCGCCACCAGGGTGCCGCCGGTGATGAAGGAGACCAGCTCGCCGAAGAAGGGCTTGTCGGTGTGCTCGGCGTAGTGCTCGTTGGCGATCTCCTCGCTGGCGCGCATCGACTTCAGGGCGGAGATCCGCAGCCCCTTGCGCTCGAAGCGGGCGATCACCTCGCCGGTCAGGGCGCGTTCGAAGGCGTCAGGCTTGACGAGGATCAGGGTCCGGCTCACGGCGGGGGCTCCTTTGCTCTTGGGTTGGCTCAGCCCCTTCACTCGCCTCCGGCGCAGCCTCTTTGCGGCGTGGCGCGGGCTCGCGTTTCCGCGGCGGCGCCTCGGGGTCACGACGTTTGCGCCGCGGACGCTCGCCCCCGCCGCCGCCGAGGTTGGCCTCGCAGTAGGGGCAGAGCCCCCACCGCGGGTCGACCGGCTTGCCGCAGGTCGGGCAGGGGTCCTTGAGGCGGCGCTGGCAGTTGGGGCAGCGCAGGAAGTTCTTCTCGATCGGGTACTCGCAGTTGGGACAGCTCTGCTCTCGCAGCTGTCGCACCCGCAGCTCGCTCGCTTTGATCTCCAGCTCGCGCTCGTGCGCGTCCTCCAGGTACTCCGGCGGCCGCACGATCGCATAGACGGCGGTGCCGATGAAGGGGAAGAAGGAGGCGACGGTGGCGCAGGCGACGAGGAAGGGATCGGCGATGCGGCGGCGGGCGTCGAGGTAGGTGTAGACGATCAGCGCCAGCCAGAGGACGACCAGCATCAGCAGGAAGAGGGTGGCGACCAGGTTGAGGCCGTCGTTGGTGATGCCGAAGATCGCTTGGGACATGGGTTCAGGGGGCGCGCCGCTGGGAGCGGCAGTCTACTTCGCCGTCGCCGAGCGTAACCCTGTTCTCAGAGGAACAGCCTTCCGAACAGGTAGCCGACGCCGAAGAAGAAGAGGATCACGATCGCCACCACGGCGGCGACCAGCCCCATCATCGAGAGCAGTTCGGAACCGGCGCTGCGCTGGCGCTCCATGCCCGGAATCCTCGCACAGCGCTCGTCCCTCGTGGCTCTCCCGGGCTACCAAGGGCGAACGCCGAGCAGTGTCTTGGCGGGCGCGATCGCGTAGTGGGAGCCGGCGAGGAGGACGGCGCCCTCGGGTGGCTCGGCGGCGAGGGCGAGGGCGCGCCGCAGCGCCGACTCGAAGCTCGCGTCCGCCTCCGCCGCCAGCCCGGCCCCCTCGCAGAGCGCGGCGAGCTCGGACGCCGGGCGCGAG
>JBKPOX010000002.1:0-5281 GCA_046733335.1 Actinomycetota bacterium
GTCATCCTCGACACCCACGACTTCGAGGAGGCGCTCTACCTCTGAGACCGGGTCGCCGTCCTCTCGGCCCGCCCCGCCCGGATCGTCGCCCAGCTGAGCGCGCCGGGGCGCCGGGCCGGCGACCGCGACGACGCGGTCACCGACCCCGGCTTCGTCGCCGCGCGCGAAGAGGCCCTGCGGGCGCTGCGGGAGGGATCGCGATGAGGCGCCGCCTCCTCCCCGCGGCGCTGCTGGCGCTGCTGGTCGGCGCCTGGCAGATCGCCGCCTCGACCGGCGCCATCGCCGACGCGCTCAGCCTCGAGGACTTCCTCGTCCCCTCCCCGGCGGAAATCGCGACCTCGCTCTGGGAGAACCGGGGCCTGCTCGCCGAGAACGCCTGGGTGACGCTGCGCGAGATCGTCCTCGGCATCCTCTGCGCCCTGCTGCTCGGCAGCGGCTTCGCCGCCCTGATGCACCGCTGGCGCGTGCTGAGGGACGCCGCCTACCCGCTGGTCGTCGCCTCGCAGACGATCCCGATCGTCGTCATCGCGCCGATCCTGGTCGTCTGGTTCGGCTACGGGATCGCGCCGAAGATCGTCATCGTCGCCCTGATCTGCTTCTTCCCGGTCACCGTCGCCGTCCTCGACGGCCTCCGCTCGGTCGACCCGGAGGCGGTGAAGATGATGCGCAGCCTCGACGCCTCCCGCTGGCAGCGGTTCTGGCGGGTGGAGGCGCCGGCGGCGCTGCCGAGCCTCTTCACGGGCGCGAAGATCGCGGTGGTGGTCGCGCCGATCGGCGCCGTCTTCGCCGAGTGGGCCGGGTCGAGCTCCGGGCTCGGCCACCTGATCCAGTCCGACACCGCGAACTTCGAGGTCGCCCGCCAGTTCGCCACCGTCGTCGTCCTCGCGGCGATCGCGCTGGGACTGATGGGGCTGACGGCCCTCGCGGAGCGGCGCGTCGTCGGTTGGCGATAGAACTCAGGCGATGATGCGCCTCCGGCTCCCGGCGATCGCCCTCGCCGTCCTCGCCCTCACCCTCCCCCTCGCCACCTGCGGTGAGAAGAGCGAGGAGATCGGCGGCGAGCGCCAGGGCTTCAGCCTCACCCTCGACTTCTATCCGAACCCCGACCACGCCGGCATCTACATGGCGGAGAAGCTCGGCTACTTCGACGAAGCCGGGCTCGAGGTCGCCATCGACGCCCCCTCCGACCCGGCGGCGCCGCTCAAGCTGGTGGCCGCGGGCGACACCGATCTCGCGATCTCCTACGAGCCGGAGGTCGCGCTCGCCCGCGAGCAGGGCCTCGACGTGGTCGCCGTCGGCGCCCTGGTGAACCGCCCGCTCACCTCGCTGATCTGGCTGAAGCGATCCGGGATCAAGGGCGTCGGCGGCCTCGAGGGCAAGACGGTGGCCACCGCCGGCATCCCCTACCAGGACGCCTTCCTGAAGACGATCCTCGGCCGGGTCGACCTCGCCCCCGAGGACGTCAAAGCCGTCAACGTCGGCTTCGGCCTCCTCCCCGCCCTCCTCGGCGGCTCGGCGCAGGCGATGCTCGGCGGCTACAGCAACGTCGAGGGCGTCGACCTGCGCGAGCGCGGCAAGGCGCCGGTGGTGACGCCGGTCGACCAGCTCGGCGTGCCGACCTACGACGAGCTCGTCTTCGTCGCCAACCGGGAGCGGCTCGAGCAGGACCCCGACAGGCTCCGCCTCTTCCTCGCCGCGCTCGCGCGCGGGACCGAGGCGGCGGTCGAAAGACCGGGGGAGGCGACGAAGGCGATCACCGAAGCAAACCCCGACCTCGATCCCAAGCTCGCCGCGGCCGAGGTGAAGGCGACGCTGCCGCTGCTCGGCGCCCGCGCCGGGGGGAAGCCGTACGGCTACATGGACCCGGGCGAGTGGGAGGCGTTCGCCGGCTGGATGCGCGACAACGACCTGATCGACTCGCTGCCCCAGGCGGGCGAGCTGCTCGACAACGGCTACCTGCCCTCGACCGAGATCCCCGAATAGCCGAAGGCGTCCTCGGCGATCAGCCGGCTCACCTCGCGCTCGGGCATCGCCGCCTGGAACAGGTGCCCCTGCGCGTAGTCGCAGTCGAGGCGCTGCAGCTCTGAGAGCTGGACCTCGCTCTCGACGCCCTCGGCGATCACCTCGAGCGAGAGGGCCCGGGCCATGCCGACGATCGCCTCGACGATCGCCGTCGCCTCCTGCTCGATCCCCAGCGCGTCGACGAAGGAGCGGTCGATCTTCAGCGCGTGGAACGGGAAGCGGTTGAGGTAGGCGAGCGAGGAGTAGCCGGTCCCGAAGTCGTCGAGCACGAGCCGGACGCCGAGGTCGTTCAGCTTCTCCAGGGAGGCGATCGCAGTCGCCGACTCGTCGACCAGGACGCTCTCGGTGATCTCGAGGCGGAGGTGGACCGGGTCGAGCCCGGTGCGGGCGATCACCTCCTCGACGCTCGCCGCGAAGTCGCGCTGGGCGACCTGGCGGGCGGAGAGGTTGATGGCGACGTCGAAGGGGCGCGCGTCGGGTCGCAGCTGGTGCCACTCGAGCGCCTGGCGGCAGGCGCGCTCCTGGACCCAGCGGCCGATCGACTCGATCATCCCGCTGTCCTCGGCGATCGAGACGAACTCGGACGGGTCGAGGGTGCCGCGCTCGGGGTGGCGCCAGCGCACCAGCGCCTCGAGCCCCGCGATCTCGCCCGAGCGGAGGCTGACCACGGGCTGGTAGTAGAGGGTGAGCTCGTCCCGCTCGAGGGCGTGGCGGAGCTCGCGTTCGACCTGCAGCCGCCGCATCGCGCCGGCCCGCATCTCGGCGTCGAAGAGGACGCAGCGGGACCGGCCCCCCTCCTTCGCCCGGTACATCGCCGCGTCGGCGTCGCGGATCAGCAGCTCCGCGTTGACCGGGCGCTCCTCCCCCGGCTTGGAGACGGCGATGCCGATGCTGGCGCTGACGAAGTGGTCGACGCCGTCGATCGAGAACGGCTGGGCGAACGCGCTGGCGACGCGGTCGGCGATCGCCACCGCCTCGGCTTCGTCGGCGAGGCGGTCGATCAGGATCCCGAACTCGTCGCCGCCGAAGCGAGCGACGATGTCCCCCGGTCGCAGGTGCGCCCGCAGCCGCGGCGCCACCGCCCGCAGGAGGGCGTCGCCGGCGTGGTGGCCGAGGCTGTCGTTGATCAGCTTGAAGTGGTCGAGGTCGAGGAAGAGGATGCCGATCGGCGAGCCGGAGACCGCCGCCTTGCCGAGCGCCTCGCCGAGGGCGTCGACGAAGCTGAGGCGGTTGGGCAGCCCGGTGAGGGCGTCGTGGAGGACGCGGTAGCGCAGCGCCTGGTCGGCGTTGTGGCGCTCGATCGCGTCGGCGAGCACGTTGGCCGCCGCCTGCACGAACGGCACGTCCTTGGCGCTGAAGCGGTGGGGCTCGGTGGCGTGGACGTCGAGGACGCCGAAGGGCCGGTTCTTGCCGTCGATCACCACCGCGAGGCTGCTGGCGGCGCCGAAGACCCGCAGCACCGGCGGCATCGAGTGGCGCGTCTCCCGCTCCCAGTCGGGGACGATCGCGTGGGTGCCGGAGTCGAGGGCGGCGCCGACGTGCGAGTCGCGGGAGGCCGAGACGCGGCGGCCGGAGCCGGTCACCGCCTCGCCGAGCCCGGCCCGCAGGTTTAGCCGGCGGCCCTCCCGGCTCAGCTCCCAGATGCAGGCGCTGCGCACGCCCGCCACCCGCGCGATCGACTCGGTGGCGATCTCCATCAGCTCGCCGGGATCGCCGTTCTGCAGCGCCCGCTCGCCGAGCCGGGCGACGACCGCCTGCTGCGAGAGCGCGCGCTGCAGCTCCTCCTCGGCCTCCTTGCGCTCGCTGACGTCGTAGAGCACCCCGTGCCAGGTCGGGACCCCGTCCTCGTCGGCCTCCAGCACCGCCTCGTCGTGGATCCAGACGACGGCGCCGTCGCGCCTGTACATGCGGTACTCGGCCGGGGTCACGTCGCGGTTGCCGAGGTGGTCGTCGGTCTCCAGCTCCAGCGCCCGGCCCCGGTCGTCGGGGTGCAGCAGGCGCGCCCAGAGCCCGGGATCGCTGATGAAGTCCTCCGGCCGGTAGCCGAGGATCTCCTCGACCTGCGGGCTGACGTAGCGCCAGCGGCCGTTCTCGCCCAGCTCGGCGCTGTAGACGATGACCGGGAGCTGCTCGACCAGCCGCCGGAAGTCGTGTCCCCCCGCGGCGAGCTCGTCGAGGAAGCGCTTGACCTCGTGTTCGGGCCAATTCCTGTCGGCGGGGGAGTGCATCCGCCTCGGTTATCGACGCCGGCCCGGCGCCGCTTGAACCGGGGTCTGGCGGATCGCGCCTAGGCGGCGAGGCGCAGGGGCGGGCCCTGCGCGATCGTCCGGTGCAGGCCGGCGAGGGTGAGCGTCCCGACCAGCCCCCGGTAGGGCTCGTACGGCGCGTAGAACTCCTCGACCTCCGGCACCGTGGCCCGGCGCCCGAGGCCGGCGAGGCGGCCGACGAGCTTGATGTAGCCGAGGTCCCCGGCCGGCAGGGAGTCCAGCTCGTTGCGGCCGAAGAGGCCCAGGCACTGGACCGTCCAGGGGCCGATCTGCGGCATCGCCAGCAGCCGCCGGTCGCCCTCCGGGCTCTCGATCCGGCAGCGGCCGGCGGCGACGTCGCGGGCCAGCCGCCGCAGCGCCAGCGCCCGTTTCCCCGCCAGGTCCATCGCCTCCAGTTCCGCCGGCGCCCGGCCCGCGATCGCGCCGGGGCCGGGGACGTCGCGCAGAGCCTCCCGTCCCGCCCCCAACCGCGGTCCCCAGCGGCCGGCGATCCGCCGCTCGATCAGCGCCGCCCGCTGCGCCTCGATCAGCTGCCCGACCACGGCGGCGACGAGGGCCTCCCAGGGCCACGGCCTGCCCCTGGGGCGGAAGTCCGGCATGCGCCGGATCAGCGGCCCGACCAGGGGGTCGCGGCGGAAGCGGCGGTGGAAGCCCGAGAGGTCCACGTCGACCCAGAGGGCGCGGCGCATCCGCTCGATCGCCTCCTCGAGCTGCTCTCGGCCGGCTGCTCCGTCGGCGGGCTCGAGGGCGATCGGCGGCCGCGAGACGCGCCCGGGGTCGACCACCTCGGCGCGGATGCGGACGCGGTCGCGGAGCGGCTGCCAGGCGCGGACGAGGACGGGGCTGCCGCCGACGTGGAGGAGCCGGACCGCGACCCCAGCGCGGACCCGCAGCGTCCGGTCGGCGCTGCCGCACGGCAGCCGGTAGGGCGAGGGCGGCTGCACCTCGACCTCGACGAAGCGATCGGCCATCACCTAGCGGCCGAGCAGGTG
>JBKPOX010000003.1:0-4329 GCA_046733335.1 Actinomycetota bacterium
ATCATGTTCAGCGAACAGGCCTTTCTCAACGCCGGCCCGCTGGTCGCGCGGGGCCTCGAGGGCGCGGCCGCGGCAGGCTTCATCTTCAACGTGCTGATGCTGGCGCGGGCGCCGCTACAGCTCTTCCAGGCGGTCTCGACCAGCATCCTGCCCCACCTGACCGGCCTGCACACCAGCGACGATCCCGACAGCGAGCGCGAGTTCCACCGCTCGGTCCGCGGCGTCCTCCTCGGCGTCGCCGCCTTCGCCGCCTTCACCGCCCTTGTCGTCTTGATCGCCGGGCCAAAGCTGATGCAGATCGCCTTCTCCAACAAGTTCACCTACGACCGCGAGGGGCTGCTGCTGGTCACCCTCGGCATGGGGCTCTACCTCGGCTCGGTCACGCTCAACCAGGCCTGCGTCGCCCAGGGCCAGGTGCGGCGGGCGGCGGGCCGCTGGCTCGGCTGCGCCGCCTTCTTCGTCCTCTGGAACTTCCTGCCGCTCGTCGGCGACGAGTTCCGCCGGGTCGAGATCGGCTTCGCGCTCACCGCCGGCGTCCTCTTCGCGCTCCTCTACCTCGTCTACCGCCACCCGCACGGCCGCGCCGAGGACATCCCCCGCGAGGGCTCGACCGAGGAGCTGGAGCTGCGGCTGGCGTCGATCGACGAGAACACGTAGCCCGCCGCGGCGACTTTCTGACGCCTGCTGCCACTTGAACAGTCGATGCCGTCATCTAGGGTCGCGGCATCGGAGCCCACGACGCCAACCTGATCCTGATCGCCGGCGCGCTCCTCGCGGCGGGGATCGTGGGGGCGCTGCTCGCCGACCGGCTGCGGGTGCCCGGGCTGCTGCTGTTCCTCGCGCTGGGGATGTTGGCCGGGTCGGAGGGGCTCGGCGGCATCGAGTTCGACGACGCCGAGCTGGCGCGGACGCTGGGGACGATCGCCCTCGTGCTGATCATCTTCGAGGGTGGGCTCACCGCGGGCTGGTCGGAGATCCGCCCGGTGCTGGGGACGGCCGCCTCGCTGGCCACCCTCGGGACTGCTCTCACGGCGGTGATCGCGGGGCTGACCGCGAAGCTGCTGTTCGGCCTCAGCGCCCTGGAAGGGATGCTGGTCGGCGCCGCGATCGCCGCCACCGACTCCGCCGCGATCTTCGCCGTGCTGCGCCGCTCGAACCTGGAGAAGCGGCTCGCCCGCTCGCTCGAGGGGGAGTCGGGGATGAACGACCCGGTGGCGCTGCTGCTGGTGATCGGCTTCATCGAATGGATCCAGCAGCCCGGCTACGGCCTCGCCGACATGGCCGGGCTGCTGGCGCTGAAACTCGGCCTCGGGGCCGCGATCGGCTTCGCCCTCGGGCGGCTGGCGGTGGCGACCCTGGATCGGATCCAGCTGCCCAGCGACGGCATCTACCCCGTGGCGACGGTCGCGATCGCCGGCCTCGCCTACGGCGTCCCCGAGCTCGCCCACGGCTCCGGCTTCCTAGCCGTCTACCTGACCGCGCTCGCCCTCGGCTCGGCCCGGATCCCCGCCCGGCGCACGGTCGTCGCCTTCCACCAGGGCCTCGGCTGGGTCGCCCAGATCTCGCTTTTCATCCTGCTCGGCCTCCTGGTCTTCCCCAGCACCCTCGGCGACGTCGCGGTGGAGGCGCTCGCCCTCTCGGCGGCGCTGATCCTCGTCGCCCGTCCCGTCGCCGCCTTCGCCGCGACCGCGCTGGCGCCGCTGAACCTGAAAGAGCGGCTGATGCTCGGCTGGGCCGGCCTGCGCGGGGCGACGCCGATCTGGCTCGCCACCTTCCCGGTCGTCGCCGGGATCGGCGCCGGCGACGAACTCTTCGCGATCGTCTTCTTCGTCGTCGTCAGCTCGACCCTCGTGCAGGGAGCGAGCTTCGAGCCGCTGGCGCAGCGGCTGGGGCTGACGACGGACGAGCCGGCGCTGCCGCGGCGGCTGCTGGAATCGGGGCGCATCCGCCGCCTCGGCGGCGAGGTGATCGCCTACCGCCTGCCCCCCGGGGCGGCGGCGGGCGGCCGTCCCGTGCGCGACCTGGAGCTGCCGCGCGAGGCGCTGGTCAACGTGATCGTCCGCGACGGCAGCGCGATCCCGCCGCGCGGCTCGACCGAGCTGCGCGAGGGGGACGAGCTCCACATCCTCGTCCGCAGCGAGCTGCGCGAGGAGGTCGAGGGGCTGACGCGGCGCTGGGCCGAGGGGCCGCTCGGCCGCGAGAGCCCGCCGCCCCTCCCCCGCCGCGCCGCCTCGCAGGTCTTCACGGTGCGACCGGCGGGTGGGGACGAGGAGCTGGGCGAGGAGATCGACGGGATTCCGATCCTGACCGTGCTGCGCGACCGCAGCGAGCGGGGCGCTTACCTCGTGGAGCTGGCCGACGGCCGCTTCGCGGTCACCGGCGCCGGCCTCGTCGCGATCGGCGGCCGTCGAGCGCTGGCCGACTGGTGCACCCGCCGAGCCGAACGCCCGGACGTGGATTCCTCGGCCCGAGCCTGGTGGCAGGAGGTCACCGGGGCGCTGATCGCACGGGGTTGAGCCGTATGGGAGGGCGCCGCTAAGAGGCTCCGGCGGCGGTGGCGATCTCGGCGTAGGCGGAAGCGGGGTCGGCGGCGCCGAAGACGGCCGAGCCGGCGACGAAGAGGCTGGCGCCGGCGGCGGCGAGGGGACCGGCGGTAGTCGCGTCGACGCCGCCGTCGACCTCGATCCGCGCCTTGCCGACCAGGGGGGCGAGCCGCTCGACCTTCTCCGGCGAGGTCTCGATGAAGGACTGGCCGCCCCAGCCCGGGTTGACCGTCATGCAGAGGACGACGTCGGCGAGGCCGCGCAGCTCCTGCACCGCCTCCACCGGGGTGCCCGGGTTCATCGCGATCCCGGCGAGGCAGCCCGCCTCGCGGACGGCGGCGAGGGTGCGGTTGGCGTGCGGCGTCGCCTCGGCGTGGAAGGTGATCGAGTCGGCCCCCGCGGCGGCGAACGCCTCGATCTGGCGCTCGGGCGCCTCGATCATCAGGTGCGCGTCGACGACCCCGCCGGCGTCGTGGACCCGGTCGGCGATCCCGCTCAACACCAGGGGGCCGATCGTGATCGGCGGGACGAAATGCCCGTCCATCACGTCGAAGTGGATCACCCGCGCGCCGGCGTCCATCACCTCCTCGACCTGCGTCCCCAGCCGACCCATGTCGGCGGAGAGGATCGAAGGCGCCACCCGCGGCTCCGTGAGGAGCTCCTGCATCCGCTGGCTCATCGACGCAAACCTAGAGGACGGTTCGGCGCTACGCGGCTCTGAGCATGGAGGCGCCGCAGCTCTGGCATTCCATGTCGGCGGTGTTCGTCATCCGGGCGATCGTCTGGTGCTCGCCGCAGTTGGGGCACTGGGAGACGAGCTCGAAGCGGCTGAGGCAGTTGACGCAGCGCAACCTCCCCGGCAGCTGGGTCGGGCGCAGCCAGGGCTCGCCGCAGCTCGGGCAGGGGGCGCGGCCGAGCGGGTTCGATCCGCCCACGCTCGACTGGTCGAGGTCGCTCATCGCCTAATCATGCCTGCTGGGGCCTGCAGAGGCGGGCGATGAAGAAACCGGTGGTGCGATCGCGGTCGGGCCGCAGCTGCAGGCAGCGCGGCTCCGCCGGCGCCGCGAGGTGCGGTGCGCGCGCCCCGAGGTCCTCCAGCTCCAGCGGCGGCACGGCGCCCGCGGCGGCCGCTTCGAGCAGCGCCGCCACCCGCTCCTCGTTCTCGCGGCGGGAGATCGTGCAGGTCGAGTAGACGAGGACGCCGCCGGGGCGCAGGACCGCGGCGGCGTTGCGCAGCAGCTGCTCCTGGACCGCGACCAGCCGCTCGATCGCGCGGGGCGACTTGCGCCAGCGTGCGTCGGGGCGCGAGGCGAGGGCGCCGAGGTCCGAGCAGGGGGCGTCGAGGAGGACGCGGTCGAAGCCCGGCGCCATGCCCGCCTCGGTCGCGTCGGCCTCGATCACGCTGACGCTCTTGAGCCCGAGCCGGCGCGCCTGGGCGGCGACTTCCCCGGCGCGGTCGGGGTCGACCTCGACCCCGATCACCTCGCCGCGATCGCCCATCCGCTCGGCGATCTGCCCGCTCTTGATCCCGGGCCCGGCGCAGAGGTCGAGGACGTGGTCCCCCGGGCGGGGGTCGAGGAGCTCGACCACGGCGGCAGAGCCGCGGCTCTGCGGGGTTAGCTCGCCGGCGGCGACCGCCTCCGGCACGGCCTCGCCGGTGCGGCCCTCGACCACGATCGCCTCCGGGACGGCGAGGGGCCAGGCGGCCTCCGGGGCGCGGGCCTCGACCCCCGCCTCGCGCAGGCGCGCCAGCACGGAGTCGCGCTCGGCGCGCAGCGGGTTGACC
>JBKPOX010000004.1:0-1396 GCA_046733335.1 Actinomycetota bacterium
CCGGACCCGGGGTGGCGGAATGCCCTCGACGACCAGCTTCTTCTCCAGGGAGCGCTGGCGCTGGGCGCGAAGGTGGCGCATCTCCCGGAGGTGACGTGGCGGTACCACATGGACGGCAAGCACACCTCCGGTCAGCCGCACCGCTGGGCATAGGGTAGGCTCCGCCGCATGGACTCAGCGCCCGCCTACGTCCACCGCATCCTTGACGCCTACCTCGGGGGCGAACTCCTCGACTTCCAGGGCCTGGAGATCCCCGACGATGTCGAGCAACGCCTGGAGCAGGTCTTCGCCAGCCGCCGGGCGGTTGCGCCCCTGACGCTGGAACATCCCGCCAAGGGCTACGTGCGACCCCAGGATCCCCCGGTGTACTGCGACGCCTGCGACCGGCGCTGCTGGTACTGGGAACTCCACCACCTCGACCCGAAAGGCTGGGGTGGGAACCCGAGCCAACTGCTGGTCGACCGGCAGGTCGTCTGGGTAAGGATCGACGGCGACTGCCATTCAACGGCCCATATGATTCTGGATACCGCGAAGGCGCAGGGCGCTTGGCCTGAGCTGTGGCTGAACGGCTACGACCCCCCGATCCCCCACGCCATCGTCGAGGTCGCCCGCCGCGGCTGGCAGCTCTACAGCAAGCGGCTCGTCGCCGGCCCGACCCCGGAGACGACCTGATGGACCCGGAGGCGTTCGCGCGCCTGTTCCACGAAACCTACGAGCGGCTCGCCCCGGCCTACCAGTGGCCCACGGTCGGGCGCCGGACCGCCTGCGCCTGGGTCGACCTGCCCGAGAACAACCGGCGGCTGATGGTCGCCACCGCCGAGCAGATCCTCCAGCTCCTCAACTGCCAGGAGGCAGCGTGACCGACACCGACCAGCAGTCCGAGTGGGAGGCCGGGGAACCGACCGTCCTCGCCGCCGATACCGTAACCCTCGACCCCCGGCTCGACCGGCTGGTCTCGTTCGACTACCGCTCCCGCCGCTACCCGACCCGGGCGCTCCTCGGCGAGGTCGAGGGGACCGACACGCCGCCGCCCCGCTCCTTCACCTGGCAGGTCGGTCCCGTCCTCGACCAGGGCAACGAGGGTGCCTGCGTCGGGTTCGGCCACGCCGCCCGGGTCATGGCCGCCCCCGACCGCCATCCGGAGGTCGACAACGCCTGGGCGCGGGAGGTCTACAAGGCCGCCCAGCTGGTCGACGAGTGGGACGACACCCCACCGGAGGAAGGCTCCTCGGTTCTCGCCGGCGCGAAGGTCCTCGCCAGCCGCGGCCTCTACACGTCCT
Organism: Actinomycetota bacterium; assembly: GCA_046733335.1. Taxonomy (GTDB): domain Bacteria; phylum Actinomycetota; class Thermoleophilia; order Solirubrobacterales; family 70-9; genus VAYN01. The sequence goes on from JBKPOX010000004.1 coordinate 1,281, forward strand.
ACCACTGGGACTTCAAGGTCGAGGACCAGATCCTCTCCACCGGCTACCTCGGCCCCAACGTGGTCGGGACCTACTGGCTTGAGTCGATGTTCTACCCGCGGCCGTCGGGGCTGCTG
>JBKPOX010000005.1:0-4171 GCA_046733335.1 Actinomycetota bacterium
TGGCGCCGGCGGCCACGTTCTTCAGGCCCTGGCGGACGATCGTCTGCGCCAGCAGGGTGGCGGTGGTGGTGCCGTCGCCGGCGACGTCGTTGGTCGCGGTCGCGACCTCGCGGACGAGCTGGGCGCCCTGGTTCTCGAAGACGTCCTCGACCTCGACCTCACGGGCGATCGTGACGCCGTCGTTGGTGATCGTCGGCGCGCCGAACTTTTTGTCGAGCACGACGTAGCGGCCTTTCGGGCCGAGAGTGACCTTGACGGCGTTGGCGACGGAGTCGACGCCGGCCTGCAGGGCCCCTCGCGCATCCTCTGCGTACTTCAGCTCCTTGTGAGCCATTTTGTTCAGTCCTCCTTGGTTACGTAAGTCTGGTGGGAGCTCAGCCGAGCTTGGCCAGGACGTCCGACTCGCGCAGGACGAGCAGTTCGTCGCCCTCGACGGTCACCTCGGTGCCGCCGTATTTGGAGTAGAGGACCTCGTCCCCCTCCGCGACGTCGAGCGGGATCCGCTTCTCCCCGTCCTCGTCCCATTTGCCGTCGCCGACGGCCACGACCTTGCCCTTCTGCGGCTTCTCTTTCGCCGTGTCGGGGAGGACGATGCCGCTTGCGGTCGTCTCCTCCTCCTCGATCGGCCTGACGATCAGCCGGTCCCCGAGGGGCTTCAGCTTCATCCGTGAACCTCCGTTATCGGTCGGTGTTTGAGTGAAAAAGTCGAGAATCGCCGCTCTGGAGCCGAATTCTCGGCGGAGCGGCGTTTGGCACTCTCAGGGGAAGAGTGCCAACAACCAGAAAGATAGCGAGAAGACGCCGCTCGTCAAGGCGCGAGGGGCGGCAGGCTCAATCCATCGCCAGGAGCGGGCAGCCGAGGAGCTGGGATATCCCCTCGCCGCCGCGCCGCATCACCCAGTCGTGGTTCCACTCGAAAGCCGGCCGCAGGAGCGGCGCCAGCAGGTTCATCCAGCGCCTCGTCGTCCGCACGTTCCACTCGTAGAGGACAGCGGTCACCCCGTCCTGCTCGTAGAGGCGCCAGCGCCCGATCCCCTCGAGCTCCCCGACCGCCCGTCCCTCCATCAGGGTGGGGTACTCGATCCGCGTCGTCGTCACCTCGAAGCAAACGCGATAGGGCAGGAGGCTCTTCCAGACCATCCGCGAGACGCTGCCGAGCCCGTTCTCCGCGCCGGCCCGGACCTCCGTCGCCTCCTCCACCCCGCGCCACCAGCGCGGCCAGGTGGCCTGGTCGTGGATCGCCTCCCAGACCGGCTCGCGGGGGGACTCCAGCAGCCAGGTGGTGAGGAAGGCGTACTCGGCCATCTCCCCTAGCCGGGCGGTCGATCGCTGCCTCGGCCCGCTCGTCGGGCCTCAGTTGCGATGCGGGGTCTCCCCGTTGCCGAGGTGGGTGTGGGGCGGCTCGGCGATCTGCGAGAACCGGATCACGGTGACCAGATCGTCCTCGGACACCGGCCGGCTGTAGATCTGCTCGAGGAAGCGGATCTCCTCCTCGAGGCGGCGGAACTCCGGGTTGTCGTGCTCGATGTCCCGTCGCGTCAGCTCGGCCGCGCGCTTGACCTCGACGTCGTCGATCACGGCCGAGAAGATCTTCTCCCGGGGGCTGTGGCGGAAGCCGACGGTGACCCAGACGACCTGCCCCCGCTCGTACTTGTTGCTCTTGTCGCCAAGCCGAATCGTGGCGCTCTTGCGCCCGCGCTTCAGCTGGTCGATGAAGACCGCCGAGTAGAAGTTGAGAACGTAGATGCCGCCCCGCATTTGCGTTGCGAGCGTATAGGAGAGTGGGCCCCACCGGGTAGGAAAGCCTTGACGGGAGTGCACCGGGAGGTCTGGACATCTGTTTGACCTTGGGCATTGGAGTTTTCCGACGGGGAATCCGAAGAGGCAGAGAGATGGCAGAGGGACGGCAACGCATCCGCTACTTCACGGCCGCGCTCGGTTTCGCCGCGGTGCTGTTCCTGCTGACCCTGCCCGGCCAGGCGCAGGCGATGAGGTGCGACGGCAAGAAGGTGACGATCCGCGGCAGCGCCGGGCCCGACCACATCGTCGGCAGGAAGGCCAGCGACGTGATCTACGGCGGCGGTGGCGACGACGTCATCAGCGGTGGGCCCAACGGCAACGACACGATCTGCGGCGGCGCCGGCGACGACACGCTGAAGGGCGGCCGCGGCTTCGACTCGCTCCACGGCGAAGACGGCAACGACCATCTCGAGGGCGAAACCGGCTCCGACATGCTCGACGGGGGCGGGGGCGACGACCGGCTCGGCGGCTCGAAGGGCGCCGATCACCTGCACGGCGGCAGCGGCGACGATCGGCTGACCGCCTTCAAGGGGCCGGACACGCTCGACGGCGGGCCCGGCGGCGACTTCGTCGACGGCCAGCAGGGCAGCGACGAGATCGAGGGCGGCGGCGGGGACGACCAGCTGCTCGGCGACAAGGGCAACGACTCGATCGAGGGCGGCGCCGGCGGGGACCGGATCGAAGGCGGCCCCGGCGACGATCCTCGGCTCGAGGGCGGCGCCGACGGCGACGAAGTGATCGGCGGCGCGGGTATCGACCGGGCCGACGGCGGCGAGGGCGACGGCGACATCGTCCGCGGCGACAACGGGACCGATCAGCTATCCGGCGGGCCGGGGGGCAACGACATCGTCTCCTACGCGAGCGCCAGCCGCGGCGGCATCAGCGTCAACCTCGCCGCCAACAAGGCCAAGGGCGACGGCCACGACGACCTCTCCGAGTTCGAGGACGTGGTCGGCTCGCCGCAGCCCGACACGATCGTCGGCGACGGCGCCCCCAACCGGCTCGACGGCGGGGTCGGCGACGACACCCTCGAGAGCGGTGGCGGGGGCGGCGAAGCCTTCGGCGGCCCCGGCAGCGACGAATGCACCGGCTTCGCGGTCGAGAACTCCTGCGGGCCGGAACCGGGCCCGCCGCCCGGCGGCGCCTACGCGATCCTCAACCAGGGGCTCGCCGGATCCAGCCTGATCGTGCAGGGCTCGCAGGGCGGCGACGAGATCCGGGTCAGCTTCGGCGCCGGCGGCTGGACGGTCTCCAACGGCGGCCCGATCGCCGCGGGCGACGGCTGCATCAACAGCGGCGGCGCCACCGTCGTCTGCGGCGGCGACCCCTCGCTCTCGCTGATCGTCGCCACCGGCGGCGGCGGGGGCGACAGCCTGACGATCGACGGCAGCGTCCCCGCCGGCGCCCACGTCCGCGTCAACGGCAACGCCGGCAACGACACCCTGGTCGGCGGCAACGGCGACGACGTCCTCGAAGCGGGCGAGAACTACAACAGCCCCGACAGCGGCGCCGACACCCTGATCGGCAACGCGGGCAGCGACGTCCTCTACGCGGACCCGGGCGGCGACGACCTTGCCGGCGGGCCCGGCAACGACCTGCTCGTCTCCTCCGTCGCCACCTGCCAGGGCCACGCCTTCGAGGGAGGCCCCGGCGAGGACACGGTCTCCTACGCCCGCTCCGACGACAACCTGCGGATCTCCCTCGGCGGCAGCGGCGGCCCGCCCGGCTGCGGCCAACCCGACCAGGTGCGGGCGAGCAACGAGAGCCTCGAGGGCTCCGACGGGCCCGATGTCCTGATCGGCGACGACGACAGCAACAGTATGCTCGGCCACGTCGGCGCCGATACCTTCATCGGCAAGGGCGGCAGCGACTTCATCGACGCCGCCGACGGCCAGCGCGACAAGGCGATCGAGTGCGGCGGCGGCAACGACGAAGTCGTCAGGGACGGGAACGATCCGTCCGGCAGCAGCTGCTGAAGCGCTCGCCGGACCGACAGCTACCGCAGCTGGTCGCCGGCGAAGCCCCCCTCGCCGATCAGCGGCACGAACCGGCAGGGACCGAGGTCCCACGTCTCGAGCCGGTCGCCGCTTCGGCGCAGGAGCGTGAGGGCGTCGGCCTCGCCGGCCCTCACCGGGACGACCAGCCGCCCCCCGTCGGCGAGCTGGCCGACCAGGGCGGGCGGCGCCGCCGGGGCGGTGGCGTGGACGGCGATCGCGTCGAAGGGGGCGCGCCACGGCACCCCGCGGCTGCCGTCGCCGACGACCAGCTCGACGTTCCGGATTCCCAGGGAGCCCAACACCCCTCCTGCCGCCCGCGACAGCGGCTCGAGGCGCTCGGCGCTGACGACGTGCGCGGCGAGCCGGGCGAGCAC
>JBKPOX010000006.1:0-6383 GCA_046733335.1 Actinomycetota bacterium
CTGGGCGTGACCGAGGCCGGGACGAAGTGGGGCGGGTCGCTGAAATCGGCGGTCGGCCTCGGGACCCTGCTCGCCGACGGGATCGGCGACACGATCCGGATCAGCCTCTCGACCTTCCACGCCGAGGAGGAGGTCAAGGTCGCCTGGGAGATCCTCAAGGCGCTGCAGCTGCGCGAGCGCGGCCCGGTCCTGATCGCCTGCCCGACCTGCGGCCGCCTCCAGTTCGACATGGACTCGGTGGTGGCGGAAATCGAGAAGCGGCTGGAGGCCTACGCGGAGCCCGTCGAGGTCGCCGTCCTCGGCTGCGCCGTCAACGGCATCGGCGAGGCCAGCCACGCCGACTTCGGCATCGCCGGGGCCAAGAACGAGGGCCTGATCTTCGCCGGCGGCAAGCCGCTGCGGAAGGTCCCGCAGGAGAGGCTCGTCGACACCCTCTTCGAGGAGATCGACAAGTCCCTCGACCGCGGCCACGTCGAGTTCGACGAGGCCGAGTCGCGCGAGGGGGCCGAGTGGGTCGCGAACATCGAGCGCGAGAACGAGGGCGAGCTCACCCCGGAGAAGATCGCGGCGATGGAGGCCGAGGCCGTCGAGCGCGGCGAGTCCGACAAGGTTCTGCTCGACGAGGAGGCCTCTCCGACGGCGGGCCGGCGGTTCACGCGGGCGTAGGGCTCGGGCGCGCGGGTCCTGTCTCCGATTCCGGGCTCTGCCTACCGGCAGAGCCCTCGGAATCGTCACCACCCGCGCGAGCAACGCAGCCGAGAGACCGCCGCCTATCGTGGTGGATAGGTTTCAGCTTGTGAGCCGCCTCTCGCAGACCTTCCTCCCGACCTTGAAGGACGCGCCCGCCGATGCGGAGGCGGTCTCGCACAAGCTGATGGTCCGGGCCGGGTTGATCCGGCAGATGGGGGCGGGGCTGTGGACGTACCTGCCGGCGGGCTGGCGGGTGGAGCGCAGGGTCGAGCGGGTGATCCGCGAGGAGATGGAGGCGATCGGCTGCCAGGAGATGCTGATGCCCGTGCTCCAGCCCGCCGAGCCCTGGCGGAAGTCGGGTCGCTACGAGATCGACGAGCTGTTCAAGCTCGAGGACCGCAAGGGCTCGCCGTTGGTCCTGGCGATGACCCACGAGGAGGCGGTCACGCACCACGTCGCCCGCGAGGTGCGTTCCTACCGCGACCTGCCGCTGATGCTCTTCCAGATCCAGACGAAGGAGCGCGACGAGCCGCGGCCCCGTGCCGGGGTCCTGCGCACGCGCGAGTTCACGATGAAGGACGCCTACTCCTTCGACCGCGACGAGGAAGGCCTGGCCCGCTCCTACGAGCTGCAGGCGGGCGCCTACGGGCGGATCCTCGACCGCTGCGGGCTGCGCTGGTACCGAGTCGAGTCCGACGTCGGGATGATGGGCGGCTCGGGGGCCGACGAGTACATGGCGCCCTGCGCGGCCGGCGAGAACGAGGTGGCGCTGGCGCCGGGCTACGCGGCCAACGTCGAGGTCGCCTCCGCCGAGCCGCAGCCGGTCGAGCTGCCGGCGCCGTTGGACGCGCCGGAGCCGGTCGAGACGCCCGGCCTGGGCAAGGTCGAGGAGGTGGCGGCTCACCTCGGCCTCCCCGCTGGGGCCTTCATCAAGGCGCTGCCGATCGTCGTCGAGGGACGCGGCCTGGTCCTCGTCCTCCTGCGCGGCGACCACCGCCTCAACGAGGTGAAGCTGCGCAACGGGATGGGCGTCGACTTCCGCCAGGCGCGGCCGGAGGAGATCGAGGAGAAGCTGGGCCCGGTCGGCTTCATCGGCCCGGTCGGCGCCGAGCTGCCGATGATCAGGGACGCGGCGCTGACCGGCGGCTCCTACGTCACCGGCGCCAACAAACGCGACTTCCACCTGCGCGGCGTCGACCCCGCCCGCGACTTCGAGGCCTACGAGATGGACGTGCGCACCGTCGAGGCCGGTGACACCGCCCCCGGCGGCGGGCGGATCGAGATCGAGGCGGCGATCGAGGTCGGCAACATCTTCAAGCTCGGGACCCGCTACTCGGAGCCGCTCGGCGCCACCTACCTGGACGACGATGGGGTCGAGAAGCCGATCGTGATGGGCAGCTACGGGATCGGGCCGGCGCGGATCGTCGCCGCCTCGATCGAGCAGCGGGCCGACGAGCGGGGGATCGTCTGGCCGCGGGCACTCGCCCCCTGGGACGTCCACCTGGTCTCGCTGGCGAAGGCGGGCGAGCCCGAGCGCGAGGCGGCCGAGCGGCTCTACGAGGAGCTGCGGGCGGCCGGCGCCGAGGTCCTCTACGACGACCGCGACGCGGGTCCGGGGGAGAAGCTGACCGACGCCGAGCTGCTGGGCTGCCCGCTGCGAATCGTCGCCGGCCGCCGCGGCCTCGCCGACGGTGTGGTCGAGGCCTCCGAGCGGGGGTCGGGCGAGGAGCACAAGCTGCCCTTGGAGGACGCCGCCACGCAGGCGCTGGCGTTGGTCGCCGGCCTCGACGGCGCCTCCGATGGCTAGCCGCGACCCCTTCGGCCGCGGCCGCGTCCGCCGCCTCTTCGGCCTCGACCGCAGCGCGCCGCCGCCCCCCCAGACCCGCAAGGGGGAGCCGCTGCGCCCGTGGACGGTCCCCAACCTCGTCGGCTACGCTCGCCTCGCCGCCCTACCGGTCTTCCTCCTCCTCGCCTACGGCACCGAGGACGGCACCTCGCTCGCCTCGGCGATGGTCTTCTGGGCGATCGCCGCCGGCGACTACCTCGACGGCATCCTCGCCCGCATCACCGGCCAGTACAGCCGCATGGGGGCGCTGCTCGACCCGCTCGTCGACCGCCTCACGATCCTCGCCGGCGCCGTCGTCTGCTGGAGCTTCGAGCTGCTGCCGCGCTGGGCGCTGGCGCTGCTGGCGCTGCGCGAGCTGACGATGCTCCTCCTCGCCTGGTACGGCCTGCGGCGCGGGGTAGACGTCGAAGTCAACTGGCCGGGCCGGATCTCGGTCTTCCCGATCATGGGCGGGATCTTCCTCGCCCTGCTCGCGCCCGGCTGGGTGGCCACGGCGCTGCTGATCTGGGGCCTGGCGATGGCGATCCTCGCCACCGCCCTCTACGCGCAAGCGGGGATGCGCGCGGCCGGGCCGCCTGCAAGCTGAGGTCCAGCCGCAGGCAAACCCTTAACCTGGGGTTGAACCTTTCCGGCGGCGGGGTATCATCGGCTTCCGCAAACGGAGGCCTCGCCTCTTCTAGTTAGGAGCACGATGGAGGACACCTTTCCGGACCTGGGCTCCCTCAGCGACAGGGAGCTGAAGGACATGATCGACAACCTGACGGCGGAGGAGAACGAGATCTCCTACAAGCGGCGGGTCCTGCACGGGAAGATCGACATCCTCCGCGCCGAGCTCGTCAACCGCCTGCGCCACAAACGCGAGGCGGGGGACTCGATGATCTCCGGCGACGACGTCGAGCAGCTGACCCAGATCCTCGCCGGCAAGACGAAGCCGCTGCCGGAGGACGACCCCGCTGCCTGAGCGGGAGCGGTCATGGCACTCCACTGTCCCGAGTGCGGGTTCGCCAACCCCGAGGGGGCGAACTACTGCCAGAAGTGCGGCGCCTACCTCGGCGGCCCGAAAGAGGCCGGCGACGAACCGACGACGATGACCTACCGGGTCGACGAGACCGGCGAGATGAAGCCGGTCGACATCGAGGAGGTGGTCGAGGAGAGCGGCGCGGCGCTGGTCATCCGCAGCGGCGGCGGCCGCGCCGGGGAGAGCTTCAGCATCGCCGAGGAGCGGGTCAGCATCGGCCGCAGCCCCGACGCCGGTGTCTTCCTCGACGACGTCACCGTCTCCCGCAACCACGCCCTGCTGGTGCGGCGGCGCGACGGCCTCTACATCGACGACCTCGGCTCGCTCAACGGGACCTACGTGAACCGGCGGCGGATCGAGTCGCACCGGCTCGCCGACGGCGACGAGATCCAGGTCGGCAAGTACAAGCTCAGCTACCTGGAGCGCTAGGGGTGCCGCTCTCCGAACAGACCGGGCGCGCCGCCGAGGCGCCGAGCAGGCCGCGCAAGGCCCTGACGATCGGCGCCGTCTGCAAGATCCTCCAGAACGAGTTCGACGACGTCTCGATCTCGAAGATCCGCTACCTCGAGGACCAGAAGCTGCTGAGCCCGCGGCGGACCTCGGGCGGCTACCGCCTCTACAGCCAGGCCGACGTCGAACGGCTGCGGACGATCCTGCGCCTGCAGCGCGACGAGTTCCTGCCGCTGCGGGTGATCCGCCAGGAGCTGGCGGCGGGGGGCGACCTCGTCCTCGGCGGCGAGGGCGACCGCAAACCGGCGGCCGGCGCGGTGCGGCGGGCGATCCTCGTCGACACCTCGCGCGCCTATCTGACCCTGGAGGAGATCGTCGAGGAGACCGGCGCGCGCGAGGAGCTGGTCCGCGAGCTGGAGAACTACGGGATCGTCCAGCCCGAGAAGCGCGAGGGCCGGGCGGTCTACGACGAGACCGACCGCGAGATCGTCCGCGCCGCCAACGAGCTCTCCCGGGTCGGCGTCGGGGCCCGCAACCTGCGGGTCTTCCGCTCCTCCGCCGACCGCGAGGCGAACCTGCTGGAAGCGCTGCTGGGGCCGTCGCTGCGCTCGCGCAACCCCGAGCGCCGCAAGGAGGCGCTGCAGAGCCTGGAAAGCCTGGCGGCGACGGTCAGCCACCTCAAGCACCTCCTGCTCGTCCGGGACTTGCGCCGCCTGGCGGGGGAGTAGCCGCGGCGCCCAAGGCGCCCGAGGATGGCCCGCGTCACCCGCAAGCGCACGATCGGGGCGCCGGTCGCCGACGTCTGGCGCCTCGTCGCCGATCCGCACAACCTGCCGCGCTGGTGGCCGCGGGCGGTCCGGGTGGAGAACGTCGACCGCAAGGGCGGCGGCCGCCGGACGCGGTGGACGAAGGTGCTGCAGACGGAGGCCGGGCGCGGCGTTCGCGCGGACTTCCGCTGCATCAGCGCGGCCGAGGGCGAGCGCTACGTGTGGGAGCAGGAGCTGGAGGGGACCCCCTTCGAGCGGCACCTGAGGGCGCTGCGGGTCGAGGTCGCGATGCGCGAGCGGGACGGCCGCACCGAGGTCAGCCTGACCGAGGAGCAGACCCTGAAGGGGATGTCGAAGCTTGGCTCGCCGCTGATGCGGCGGGCGCGCGGCGAGGTCCTAGACGAGGCGCTCGACGGGATCGAAGGGGCGCTGGGATGACCAGACACCCCCACACCCACCGAACTGCATCGAATTTCCGGGCTGGGAGACCGGAAATTTGATGCAGTTGCCGAGGCGGGATGGGAAGTGGTGGGGGTGGGGCGATCCGTCGGTCGCGCCGGTCCTGGATGCCGAGGCGCTCGGAATGCTGCGGGAGCGGATCGGCGAGGTCGAGCCGTGGCCGCTGGCGCGGCAGCTCGACGGGTTCGAGCTGCCGCCGGCGGAGCCGCTGCCGCCCGCCCTGGTCGACGCGGTGGGGGAGGGGAGCGTCTTCGCGAGCGACGAGGACCGCCTCCGACATGCGACGGGACGCGGCTACCGCGACCTCGCCCGCCTGCGCAACGGGTCGCTGGAGGCGGCGCCCGACGCCGTGGCGATCCCGCCCGACGCGGAGGCGCTGCGGCGGGTCGTCGAGATCTGCGCGGCGGAGGGCGTCGCGGTCGTCCCCTTCGGCGGCGGGACCAGCGTCGTCGGCGGCGTCGAGCCGCTGCGCGGGGCCCACGCCCGCCTCCTCAGCCTCGACCTCGGGGCGCTCCGCGGCGTCGAGGTGGACCGGCGCTCGCTGACCGCCCGGCTCGGCGCCGGGCTGCGCGGGCCGGAGGCGGAGGCGGCGCTCGGCGGCCACGGCCTCACCCTCGGCCACTTCCCGCAGTCCTTCGAGTACGCGACGGTCGGCGGCTTCGCCGCCACCCGCTCGGCCGGGCAGGCCTCGAGCGGCTACGGGCGCTTCGACGCCCTGGTCAGCGCGGCGCGCCTGACCGCCCCCGCGGGGGAAATCTCGACCCTCGAGACCCCGCACACCGCCGCCGGACCGGCGCTGCGCGAGCTCGTGATCGGCTCGGAGGGCGTGCTCGGCGTGATCCCGGAGGTGACCGTGCGGGTGCGCCCCGCGCCGGCGGTGAGGCGCTACGAGGCCTGGATCGCCGAGAGCTTCGAGGCCGGCGCCGAGATCGTGCGCCAGCTCGCCCAGGGCCCGGGTCTGCCGGAGATCGTCCGCGTCTCCGACGAGGAGGAGACGGCGGGGACGCTGGCGCTCTCCGGCCCGCGCGGGCTCGCCGGCCGCCTCTTCGATCGCTACCTCGGGCTGCGCGGCCGGCGCGGCGGCGCCCTGGTTGTCGTCGGCTTCGAGGGCGGGGAGGAGGCGGCCGCCCGCCGCCGCGCGCTCACCGTCCGC
>JBKPOX010000007.1:0-2868 GCA_046733335.1 Actinomycetota bacterium
CAGCAGGAAACCGCCCTCGCGACCCGACTCCTCGACACCATCGCCCTCCTCATGGAACGCCACCACGACCAGGCCCTCGACGCCGCCCGGTCCTGGCAGGCGGACTGGCCAGCCGGGATGCCGTGGCGGATCGCGATCGAGGGGATCGTGGTCACCTGCTACGGCTCCCTCCAGGAACGGCTGGCCAAGCTGACCAGCCTCGTCCCGGTCGGGATCCCGTTCGGGGCCGTCATCGCCGTCTACCCCGGCGCGGTCGTGGTCCGCCCGTCGAAGCTCGGCGACCGGAACAACGGCCGCCACGGTGACGTGCTGGCCCGCCTCGGCCCGTACCCGAAGGAGCTGACCGGGTTCCGGCCCCGCTGGTTCCTGCGTGCCGACGGGACCGACCGGATCCACGAACGGAGCGCGTGGGCGGTCGCGGGGGCGGCGCAACTCGCCCGCCCGCTGACTCTCGCCGAGCGGCTTGACCAGCTCCGGGACCAGGTCAATTCCGCCGAGGAGGTACGGACGTGAGGTCACGGTACCGGCCCAGCGTGCCGACGCGGCCCCCGACGGCGTACGAGGAGTTCCTCGCCTCCGACGACTGGGCCCGGGTCCGCGCCCGAGCCCGCCAGCGGAGGCGAGCCCGACGGTGCGCGTTCCACGGCCGCCGTTGCTACCTCGTCCAGCTGCACCACTGGAGCCGTGCCTTCTACCGGATCAAGGGCCACGAGGCCCCGTGGATGCTGGTCGCCCTGTGCGACCCGACCCATAAGGCCGCGCACACCCTGGCCCGGGTGCTGTTCGGCCATCCCCTGCGGTTCCTCCCCGTGGCCACGGCCGTGGTCGTGGGCGTGGGGAAGGTGTGGCAGGTCGTGGGTTGGGTCGTGGCCACGGTCGTGGGGGCCCGCCGATGAGCGAGCAGCCAACCCAGCCACTCACCCTGGGGCCGACCAGGTGGCGTCGGTGGCGGTGGATCGTGCGGCTGTTGGCCACCCTGGCCATGCTGATCATCGTGGCCAACAGCGGCTGGCACCATCTTCTCGATGTCGGTGGAGGCATGGCCCTCGGGGCGTCGCTCGTCTGGCTACAGCACCGGGAGCGAGCATCATGAGCGAGCAGCCGACCCAGCCGCTCGACGAAAGCGTCCTCGTCACCCCCCGCGAATCCGCCTGGTGGCGGCGGCCCCTGTCGGTCGTGCGGTTCTGGGAGAACCGCGACACCCCCCCGGTCCTCGCCCAACGGTGGCGGGCGGCTACCGGACCGTGGGGCCGCTTCTACGCCTGCATCGGCCTCGCCCTCGCGTTCGTCTGGCGGCCCACCACCGGCGGCGCCCTCCTCGCCGTCCTGCTGGTCACCCTGCTGTCGACGATGGGTCGCCGCCACTGGCTGTGGTACGCGATCCCGATCGTCGCGGTCGGGGTCGGCACCGGCAGCGAAGGGTTCGCGCTGGCCACCGCTGGGGGGATCATCGCCGGGCACCGCTGGGCGAAACGGGCCGACCGCCCCGACCCCCTCGCGCTCCGCTTGCATCTCCGGATCGCTGAACTGACCGGGGCACCAACGACCGAGGAGTTCTACCGCCGCGAAGGGTTCGCTGAAGCCTACGACCGGATCGCCGCCTACCCGCCGATCAAGGGCGCCGCCGGGAAAGCATCGAACCCGGCCAAGCGGATTCGGCGGGTAGGGCACCGACCGATCAACCCCGAACCGAAGTGGCTCCGCATCCATCGGGCCTCCCCGGTCGAGGTCGCCGAGGGCGCCTACCCGATCCAGAGCCTGTACGTCCACTACCCGGCATCCTGCCCGGACGACAACCCCGACTGGCAGCAGAAACTCCTCGACGCCGTGGCCGCCAAGCTCCCCCCTATGACCATCCCCGGCACCACCGAGACCGTGGCCCCCGGGCTCACGGCCGCGTGGCAGACCGCCCACGACTACGTCGACATCACCGTGGCCCGCCCCATGCCCGCCTGGTGCACCCTCGCCGACCTCCCCGAACTCCCCTGGGACGGCGTCATCCCCGTGGGCCTCACCTCGCCCGACTACCCCGTGGGCACGGTCGTGGAGGGCCAGGCCGTGGCCGTGTGGAACCTCTACAGCGACGACTGCCCCGTCCCCCCCGAGGCCCACGCCATGGTCGTCGGCCCCACCGGCAGCTTCAAAACCACCGCCGTCCGGACCATGATCCACGGCCTCCGCGAACACCTCGACGCCGAGGTCTGGGCCATCGACGGCAAGGGGGAAGGCGCCTTCGCCTACCTATCCGGCCAGGAAGGCTGCCGCGAGACCCGCGACCCCGTCCAGGGCAAGGCCTACGTCCTCGAGGCCTACCATGAGATGCGGCTCCGCTACGACGTCAACGACGCCTGCCGGCGCGCCGGCCAACCCCTCGTCCGGTTCCGGCCGATCATTCTCCCCATCGACGAGGGCATGAGCTGGCTCGACCAGCTCGCCAACGACCCCGCCGCCGACGAGCTCGTCTTCAAACTCGCCGACATCACCCGCCTCGGCCGCATCGCCCGCGTCGGGATCATCTGGTCGACCCAACGCCCCGACGTCCGCGGCATCGTCGGATCCGGCACCGTCGGCCAGATGCGGGACAACCTCGGCTTCCGCCTCGCCGGTGCCGGGATCACTGAGATCGGCGCCCGCATGATCTACGGCGACTCAAACGGGGCGCTGGCCGCTCGGATTCCCAAGCGACCCCGGGCCCGCATGGGCCTGATGATCGGCCAGGACGCCAGCCAGTTCGGCATCATCCAACTCGCCTACACTCCCGACCCGCTGGCCAAGGACGTCGACGCGGACGGCTTCCCCGGCCGCTACGCCACCCGCGCCAAGGACCTCGCCGACGACCCCAACATCCCGCTGTTCGAGGTCGTCCAG
>JBKPOX010000008.1:0-11515 GCA_046733335.1 Actinomycetota bacterium
GTGCTCGGCGGCGTCGAGGGCGCGGGAGAGCGCGGTCGCCCGAACCCGGTCCTCCGGACCCAGGTAGGCGTTGCGCGAGCTCATCGCCAGGCCGTCGGGTTCGCGCACGGTCGGCAGCACCTCGACCCGCAGCGGGAAGTCGAGGTCGCGGACCATGCGGCGGATCACCGCCGCCTGCTGGGCGTCCTTCTGGCCGAAGTAGGCGACGTCGGGGCCGACGAGGTTGAAGAGCTTGGCGACGACGGTGGCGACGCCGCGGAAGTGCCCGGGGCCACGGCGCTCGGGGGCGCCGTCGAGGACGTCGACGAGCGGGCCGCTGACGGCGACGCCGGTGGCGAGGCCCTCCGGGCCGTCGGGGTAGACCTCCTCGATCGGGGGAGCGAGAACGAGGTCGGCGCCCGCCTCGGCGGCGAGCCGCAGGTCGCGTTCCTCGTCGCGCGGGTAGCGGTCGAGGTCCTCGCCGGCGCCGAACTGGGTCGGGTTGACGAAGAGGCTCATCACCACCAGGTCGCACTCGGCGCGGGCGGCGCGGATCAGCGAGAGGTGGCCCGCGTGCAGGTAGCCCATCGTCGGCACGAGGCCGATCGTGCGGCCCTCGCGGCGCGCCCCGGCGAGGGCAGCGCGAAGCTCGGCCTTGGTGCGCAGGGCGGGAGCGGCCAGGGTGGGACGAGGGGTATCGGCGAGGAGGTTCGAGTTCATAGGTCCATGCCCAGGGGGTCACGGCCGTGCAGGTCGGAATTATAGGCGCACTTCTCCTGGCTTCTGTGACAAAAGGCGCGGAAGGTCGCCCGTGGCTCAGACGCGGTGCGCCTTTTCCCCGCTATAGGGGGATAAGGCGCACCGCTCGCCCTGGGCGCGGCACCTAACCTTTCGGCGCGGCGAACTCGATCCTGCGGATCGGCTTGGCGGGGGCGCCGGCGGCGATCGTGCCGGGCTCCAGGTCCCGGTTGACGACGGAGTTGGCGCCGACCACGCACCGCTCGCCCACGGTGACGCCGCTGGTGACCGCGCAGTTGACACCGAACCAGCAGTTGGCGCCGATCGCGACCGGGCCCTTGGAGGTGAAGCCCTGCCAGGTGATCGGCCGCGTGGGATCGTCGTAGCGGTGCTCGGCGTCGCCGACGAAGCAGCCGTTGGCGAGCATCGTGTGGTCGCCGATCGTCACGTTCTGCTGCGCCGCGACCATCACGTTGCGGTTGAGGAAGCAGCCCTCGCCGATCTCGATCCGCCCCCCGGGCGCCAGCGTCAGCCAGCAGCCCGGCTCCAGCAGGGTCCCGGCGCCGATCCTCAACCTGCCCTCGTCGAGCGCCTCCAGGATCTCCCCCTCGACCGGGTGGCGGACGAAGAAGCCGCTGCGGGCGGCATGGCGATCGATCCGCCACCGCCGCAGCAGCCGGTGGTTTCGCTCGTACCAGCGCCGCTTCGCCCACCAGGTCCGCCAGCCGCTCATCGACCGTAGACTCGCAGGCGTGGCGGATCTGCGCGGCGGCATCGACCTCGGCGGCACCAAGATCCAGGCGGCGATCGTCGCTCCCTCCGGCGAGGTCGCGGGCGAGGCCCGCGGGCCGACGCCGACCGAGGGCGGGCCCGAGGAGGTCGCCGGCGCGATGGCGCGAGCGCTGCGGGAGGCCGCCGAGTCCGCCGGAGTCGAGACCGGCGAGCTGGCGGGCGTCGGCGTCGGCTCCCCCGGGGACGCCGACGAGCGGACCGGCGTCGTCTCCTCGGCGCGCAACCTGCCCGGCTGGGAGGGCAGCTTCCCGCTCGGCGCGGAGCTGAGCGAGTCCCTCGGGACCGACGTCAGGGTCGGCAACGACGTCCAGGTCGCGACCGAAGCCGAGTTCCACCTCGGCGCCGGGCGCGAGTTCCAGAGCCTGATCGGCGTCTTCTGGGGAACCGGGGTCGGCGGCGGCCTCGTCCTCGACGGCAGGCCGTGGCTGGGCCGCGGCGCCGCCGGAGAGATCGGCCACATGGTCGTCAAACGCGGCGGCGCCAGGTGCCCCTGCGGGCGCCGGGGCTGCCTCGAGGCCTACGCGGGCCGCAAGGCGATGGAAGACGAGGCGCGCCGCCGGCACCGGGACGGCGAGCGGACCGATCTCTTCAAGCTGATGGAGAAGCACGGCAAACCGCGCCTGACCAGCGGCATCTGGGAGCGCGCCCTCGACCACGGGGACGAGCTCGCCGGCGAGCTGATCGAGCGCGCGGTCGAGGCGCTCGGCACCGGCATCGCCTCCGCCGTCAACCTGCTCGACGTCGAGGCCGTGATCCTCGGCGGCGGACTCGGCATCCGCTTCGGCGAGCGCCTGATGGGGCCGCTGAGCGAGGAGGTCGGCAGGCACCTCTTCGTCGACGAGCGTCCCCCCGCGCTGCGGGTGGCCTCGCTGGGCGACCTCGGCGGCGCGATCGGCGCCTCGCTGCTGATCGACCGCTAGCGGCGGCGCACCCGGAAGCTGCGGCGGGCGGGCGAGGCATCACGATTGCCCGCGGCATCGACCGCCATCACCCGGAACTCGTGCAGCCCGAGGCCGACGGACAGCCTGGCCGGCGAGGAACAGGGGTCGTAGCCGCCGCGATCGAGCTTGCAGAGGAACGTGGAACCCGGCTCGCTGGACTCGAAGGCGAAGAGGACCCGGCGCGTCTTCGTCCCGGTCAGCAGAACCGCCTTCGGCTTGCGGGCGAAGAACGAGTCGGGCGGCTCGGTGTCCGCCGCCGCACCGAGGGGGTCTTTGCCTTTCGGCGGGGGCACCTCCGCAGGCTGCCCGCTGACGATGAAGGCCGTCGTCGCCGGGGTCGAGTCGGCTTCCAGCCCGCTAATCGAGGACTTCACCTCGAAGGCGTGGGGGCCGGGGGCAAGCGGCGCGGTCGGCGCGAAGCTGCCGACGCAGGGGGTGAAGGCGTCGGAGTCGAAGCGGCAGAGGAAGTCGGTGTCGGCGAAGTTCGAGTGAAAGGCGAAGCTGACCTGTCCGCTCGGCACCGGTCCGGTCGGGCCGCTGTCGATCGCCGTGTCGAGATCCTCCCCCGAAAGGGTGAGCTCGGCCTGGCCGCGGCCGGTGGCGCCGCCCTTGCCGTCGAGGGCGATCAGGTAGGTCGTCCCGGGGCGCGCAGCCAGGAGGATGCTGCTCTGCTGGCCGCAGGCGTCGTCGTTGCTGGCGACCGGGGTGAGGGGAAAGCCCCCTCCGGTGTAGACGGCGAGCAGGGTGTCGAAATCGCTGGTGCAGGTCGCGACTCTGTATTTCTTCGGCGTCGGCGTGCTCAGCGAGTACCAGAGCGAGTGCCCACCGGCGTCGCCGGCGTGGTTCGGCTCGCCGGGCTCCTTCGTCGCCAGCACGTTCGTCGCGGGGGCGGCGAACTTGACGTCAGCCGCGCCGGCCAGCGCGTCGTACGCCGGGCGCCTGAGGACGAGGAGCGGAACCGTGCCCTCGGCTCCGTTCTTTCCGTCGATCGCGATCTTGTAGCTCGTACCGGCGACGGCGTCGAACTCGAGCTGGCTGCCGCCCCCTGGGCAGCCGCCGCCGTCGTCGTTGCTCGCGATCTCCGTCAGCGGGTAGGAGTCGCCGCTGTAGACGGCGAGCAGGGTGTCGATGCCGTCAGAGCGGCACCCGCTGCTGCCGTCCTGGTCGGTGGCGATCCTGACCCGGGCGCTGACCGTCGGAGTCCAGCTGACCCAGACCGAGTGCCCCCCGACGCTGCCGGCGTGGTTTGGCTCGCCGGGCTCCTTCGTCGCCAGGGTGTTCGAGTAGAAGTTGAAGGCGGAGTCGCCGACGAGCGGGAACGGCAGCGGCGAGGCGCCGGCCAGCCTGTCGTTCCTGGGGCTGGTGCGCACTTCGAGCCCGTAGGCGCCTTCGGCTCCGTCCTTGCCGTCGACGGCGATCCTGTAGGTCGTGCCGGCCGAGGCGTCGAACTCGACCTGGCTGCGGCCGCCGCCGCAGCTGCCGCCGTCGTCGTTGCTCGCGATCCCCGTCAGCGGGTAGGAGTCGCCGCTGTAGACGGCGAGCAGGGTGTCGACGGTGCTTTCGCAGGTGTTGACGACGACGTGGCTGCTGCTCGGCGCGACCCAGGAGAACCAGACCGATCGACCGCCGGCGTTACCGGCGTGGTTGGGCTCGCCGACCTCCTTAGTCGCCAGCTGGTTCTGCCCGTAGGAAAAGACGTGTGAGGCGCTGGGCAGAGATCGGGCCGAGGCGAGCGAGTCGTTCGCCGGCTGGGGGCGGATCTGCAGTTCGAGGTTCCCCGTGGCGCCGTTCTTGCCGTCGACCGCGATCTCGTAGGTGGCGCCAGCCGTGGCCTCGATCACGACCCTGCTCGCCCCGCCCCCGCAGGGGCTGCCGTCGTCGTCGCTGGAGACCTCGGTCAGGGGAAAGAGCGACCCGGTGTAGACGGCGAGCAGGGTGTCGAAGCTGCTCGAGCAGCTTCCCTGGTAGTAGGCCCCCGTGTCGAAGCTGAACCTGCCGCTGCTCGGCGCGGTCCACTCGAACCAGACCGAATGGCCGCCGGCCTCGCCGGCGTGGTCCGGCTCGCCGGCCTCCGTCGTCGCGAACTGGTTCCCCTCGTGCCACCACGGCAGCGGGTTTTCCAGGTTGCCGAGGGTCTCGGCGTGGGCGAGGTCGTCGTTGGCGGGGGTCTGCGCGACCTTCAGGTTGAAGTCGCCGACGGCGCCGTCCTTGCCGTCGACGGCGACCCTGTAGGTCATTCCCCCCGAGGCGGAGAAGGTGACGGCGCTGCGCAGTTCGCAGTTGTCGGCATTGTCGTCGCTTGCCGCCACCTCGACGAGCGGATAGGAGCTGCCGGTGTAGACCCCGAGCAAGGTGTCGAGCTCGCCGGAGCAGACGCTGATCGTCACCCCCATGTCCTTCGGCGCCGTCCACGAGAACCAGACCGAGTGGCCGCCGGCGTTGCCGGCGTGGTCGGGCTCCAGCGGCTCCTTGGTCGCGTCCCCGTTGTTGCCCGAGGAGCTCGCTTCGTCCCCGGACCCGAGGCTCTCCGCGGCCGCGAGGTCGTCGTTGAGCGGAGCGGCGCCCGCGGTGGCCACCCCCTGGCCGAGGAGAACCGCGGCGACGAGGAGCGACAAAGCGGCTAGACGGCGAGCACCCACTCAAGGAAAGGTATCGAGGCTGAGGAGAAGTTGTGCGAAACCTGTGCGCCGAGGGCGGGCTATGCCGCCACGGGCTGGCGCCGGCGGCGCTTCGGCTTCGCCGCTTCGACCAGGTCGGCGAGGAAGCGGCCGGTGTAGGAGCCCCTGACGGCGGCTACCTCCTCGGGGGTGCCGGTGGCGACGATCTCGCCGCCCCCTTCGCCCCCCTCGGGACCGAGGTCGACCAGCCAGTCGGCGGTCTTGATCACGTCGAGGTTGTGCTCGATCACGACAACCGTGTTGCCGGCGTCGACGAGGCGGCCGAGCACGTCGAGCAGGCGCTGCACGTCGGCGAAATGCAGGCCGGTGGTCGGCTCGTCGAGGATGTAGAGCGTCTCCCCGGTCGCGACTTTCGAGAGCTCGGTCGCCAGCTTGACCCGCTGCGCCTCGCCCCCCGAGAGCGTCGTCGCCGGCTGGCCGAGGCGGATGTAGCCGAGGCCGACGTCGTTGAGGGTGCGCAGGCGGCGGGCGATCTTCGGCACGTTCTCGAAGAACTCGACCGCCTCCTCCACCGACATCTCGAGGACGTCGGCGATGTTCCTGCCCTTGAAGCGCACCTCGAGCGTCTCGCGGTTGTAGCGTTTGCCGTGGCACTGCTCGCAGGGGACGTAGACGTCGGGCAGGAAGTGCATCTCGATCTTGATCTGGCCGTCGCCCTTGCAGACCTCGCAGCGCCCGCCCTTGACGTTGAAGCTGAAGCGACCGGGCTTGTAGCCGCGCGCCCGCGCCTCCTGCGTCTGGGTGAAGAGCGCCCGGATGTGGTCGAAGAGGCCGGTGTAGGTGGCCGGGTTCGAGCGCGGGGTGCGCCCGATCGGCGACTGGTCGATGTTGATGATCTTGTCGATCTGGCCGAGGCCGTCGATGCCGTCGTGGGCGCCGGGCCGCAGCTTCGCCTGGTGCAGGCGGTTGGCGACCGCGTGGTGGAGCGTCTCGTTGACCAGCGTCGACTTGCCCGAGCCGGAGACCCCGGTGACGCAGCAGAAGACGCCGAGCGGGATGGTCACGTCGACGTTCTTGAGGTTGTGTTCGCGGGCGCCGCGGACCAACAGCGAGCCCTGCGGCCGGCGCCGCTCCGCGGGCACCTCGATCCGTTTCTTGCCGGAGAGGTACTGGCCGGTCAGCGAGCTCGGGTCCCTCGCCACCGCCTTCGGCGTCCCGGCGGCGATCACGTGGCCCCCGTGCTCGCCCGCCCCCGGGCCGAGGTCGACCAGGTGGTCGGCGGCCAGCATCGTCCCCTCGTCGTGCTCGACGACGATCACCGTGTTGCCGAGGTCGCGCAGCCGGTCGAGGGTGGCGATCAGCTTCTCGTTGTCGCGCTGGTGGAGGCCGATCGAGGGCTCGTCGAGCACGTACATCACCCCGACCAGGTGCGAGCCGATCTGAGTCGCGAGCCGGATCCGCTGCGCCTCGCCGCCGGAGAGCGAGCGGGCCGAGCGGGCGAGCGAGAGGTAGCCGATGCCGACGTTCTCGAGGAAGGAGAGCCGCTCGGTGATCTCACGCACGATCAGCCGCGCGATCGCCCGCTCGGTCTTGGTCATCTCCAGCTCCCGGATCCAGGCCGCCGCCGCGTGGGCCGAGAGGTCGCTGTACTCGGCGATGCTGAGGCCGCCGACCTTGACCGCGAGGCTCTCCGGCCGCAGCCGCGCGCCCTTGCAGGCGGGGCAGGGCTGCTCGGCCATGTAGCCCTCGATCCGCTCGCGGTTGGACTCGGAGTCGGTCTCTTCGTAGCGCCGCTCCAGGTTGTTGACGATCCCCTCGAAGCGGACCTTGTAGGAGCGTCGGCGGCCGAAGCGATTGGTGTAGGAGACGTGGTGGCGCTCCTCGCCGGTGCCGTAGAGGAAGATCTCCCGCTCCTTTTCGTTCAGCTGCGACCACGGCTTCTCGGCGTCGACGTCGTAGGCCTCGGCGACGGAGGCGATCAGCCGCCGCCAGTAGGCGCTGATGCCGCGGTTCCAGGGCTGCAGCGCCCCCTCGGCCAGCGAGAGGGTCGGGTCGGGGACGACCAGCTCCGGGTCGATCACCCGCTGGAAGCCGAGCCCGTGGCAGCGGTCGCAGGCGCCGTGCGGGGAGTTGAAGGAGAAGATCCGCGGCTCCAGCTCGGGGATCGAGGTGCCGCAGTTGAGGCACGCGAACTGCTCGCTGAACAGCAGCGTCTCACCCTCCTGCTCGCCGCTGACGATCTCGACTTCGACCAGACCGGCCGCCAGTCCCGACGCCGCTTCCACCGACTCCGAGAGCCGCCGCCGCAGGTCGGTCTTCATCACCAGGCGGTCGACGACGATCGCGACGTCGTGTTTGTACTTCTTGTCGAGCTCGATCTCCTCGTCGAGGCGGCGCAGCTCGCCGTCGATCTTGGCCCGCGAGTACCCCTCGAGCCGCATCTGGTCGAGCAGCTTCCCGTACTCGCCTTTGCGCCCGCGCACGACCGGCGCCATCACCATGAACTTCGTCCCGTCCTCCAGCGTCATCAGCCGGTCGACGATCTGCTCCTGGGTCTGGCCGGTGATCTCCTCGCCGCACTCGGGGCAGTGCGGGGTGCCGATCCGAGCCCAGAGCAGGCGCAGGTAGTCGTAGATCTCGGTCACCGTCCCCACCGTCGAGCGCGGGTTGCGCGAGGTCGTCTTCTGGTCGATCGAGATCGCCGGCGAGAGCCCCTCGATCGAGTCGACGTCGGGCTTCTCCATCAGGCCGAGGAACTGGCGCGCGTAAGCCGAGAGCGACTCGACGTAGCGCCGCTGCCCCTCGGCGTAGATCGTGTCGAAGGCAAGGCTCGACTTCCCCGACCCGGAGAGGCCGGTGATGACGATCAGCGCGTCCCGGGGCAGCTCGACGTCGATGTCCTTGAGGTTGTGCTCCCGGGCGCCGGAGATGACGATTCGCTCAGAGGCAGCCACTTACGACGATTCTACGCAGACGAACAGATGTTCCCAGGCGGCAGGGCGTCCGCGGCCGCCTCAGGTCAGGCGGCCGCGTTGCCCGTCTATGCCCGCTCGGTCATTCCCCCTTGATGAAGAGCGGTGTGATGCCCGTCAGTGTGTATTCGGCGTCCCAGATCACTTTCGCCGGGCAGAGGAAGGTCGAGCTCGGGTGGGCGACGGTGTTTTCCCGCGTGATCGGCGCCGCGATCGCGAAGATCCCGTCTTTGCCGCCGGCCCCCGGCGTGTAGAGGCCGAGATCGGTTCCGGCTCCCGTCGTGTAGTGACAGGTGACGCCTCCGATCAGGGCTCGGATCACGGCGTTCTTGGCGAACACTGTGCCTTTTGTCGCGGCTTCGTTTCTCCACTCGAATTCCAGTTCGCCCGATGTGACGGTGACGGGCGGCGGGTCTTTTTCTTCGGGTCCGCATTTCCCGAAGGTCAACCATTCTTTTTTGAGTTCGAGTTTCGCCCTCGCGGCGGCGGTGCCCGCGGACAGCACCTTGGCTGTGAGTTTGCTTTCCGCGCATTCCGCCAGCGTCGCGCCGAGTTCGCTTGTGAGCCTCGTCTTAGTGGTGGCTTTGAGGCTGTAGGTCATGTGCGAGTTCGCCATCCACTTCGCTTTGCATTCTTCTTCCGCTGCTTCTTCCTCGCAGAGGACGCCGCCCGCCGCCGAGGCCGTGCCGGCCCCGGCGAGCGCCGTCAGGGCCAGGGCCGCGATCGCGGCGAGGCCGAGCATCTTCAGCTGCTTCATGATCTCTCCCATCCCCGGCGCCTCGGGGCGCCGGAATGCTTTCGCTCCCCGCCTCACGCGCCCGACGGTCATCCACCGGGTCTCGCCTCTTCCTAGCACCTGCCCAGCGTCAGGTCAACTTTCCCTGATTAAGCGAACCCGGCGGCACCGCCGCCCGCCGCAGCGGTTCAGCCGAGAGCGAGGGCGAGCCGGCGGCGGTACGCGCGAGCTGTGGGATCGCCGGGGTCGACCTCGCTGAGGATGCCGACGATCGCGCGGCGGAGGAGGTCGCGGGCTTCATCCGGCTCCAGCGCCGAGTCACCTCCCGCCGCCGCGCCGCCGGCGCCGCGATCCCCCCCTGGCAGCTTCTCGATCTCCTCGAGCAGACCGTCGAGCGCCGCCCCGCTGTCGCCCTGGTCGAGGGCCGCGAAGGCGGCGCCGCCGAGGCCGGCTTCGAGCAGGCGGATGCGGGCGGCGATGCCGGCGGCGCCGAAGTGGGCCTCCGAGTGGCCGGACACCGCCTGCATCGCCTCCTCTTCCGCCCCGCGCCCGAGGCGCGACTTCGCCAGGGCGACGGCGATGTCCGCCCGCCCCGGCTCCAGATCGGCCGCCTCGCGCAGGGAGAGCTCGTCGCCCGCCGCCAGCAGCTCGTCCGCCTTCGAGGGGACGAGCCCGTCGAAGAAGGCCTCTACCCGCGCGGGCGGCAGGGCGCCGGTGAACTCGTCGACCACCTCCCCGTCCCGGAATGCCTTCACCGCGGGGATGCCCTGGACCCGGAACAGCGCCGCCAGCCGCTGGTTCGCGTCGACGTCGACCTTGACCAGCTCCACCTTGCCCTTGCGGGCCGCGGCGGCCGCCTCCAGCGCCGGACTCAGCGCCTTGCAGGGGGCGCACCACTCCGCCCAGAAATCGACCACGACGGGCAACTCTCGCGAACGCTCGAGTACCCGCTGCTCGAAGGCTTCCTCGTCTGCTTCGACCGACACGTTTTTGAGCATAATCGGGGGCGGCCCGGTGTCCATATCGGGCGCCGGCACAGGGGTGACAACCTGCGCAACCGGCCAGGCCGCCGAGGGGCCGCCGAAAGACCGGTTAGGTCCCCGCGGTCATCCCTTCGAGGTCGCGCCGCAGCTCGCGCAGCTCGTCGCGAATCCGCCCCGCCTCCTCGAAGCGGAGGTCGTCGGCGGCGGCCAGCATCTCCTCCTCGAGGGCCACGATCGTCTTCTCGAGCTCCTCGGGCGTGGCGAACTCCTCGGCCCGCTTGCGCCGCCGCTTGCGCGGCGCCCGGTCCTCCATCGCCAGGAACTCGGCCATCTCGCTGATCCCCTTGCGCACCGTCTCCGGGGTGATCCCGTGCTCCTTGTTGTAAGCGAGCTGGATCGCCCGGCGCCGGTCGGTCTCGCGCATCGCCGCCCGCATCGCCTCGGTCTCCTTGTCGGCGTACATCAGCACCCGGCCCTTGACGTTGCGGGCGGCGCGGCCGATCGTCTGCACGAGGCTGGTCTCGCCGCGGAGGAAGCCCTCCTTGTCGGCGTCGAGGATCGCCACCAGCGAGACCTCGGGCAGGTCGAGCCCCTCGCGCAGGAGGTTGACCCCGACCAGCACGTCGTACTCCCCCAAGCGCAGGTCGCGGACGATCTGGATGCGTTCCAGGGTGTCGACCTCCGAGTGCAGGTAGCGCACCCGGACCCCGTACTCGAGCAGGTAGGCGGTCAGGTCCTCGGCCATCTTCTTGGTCAGCGTCGTCACCAGGGTGCGGTCTCCCTCGGCGGCCACCTTCTTGACCTCGTTCATCAGGTCGTCGATCTGGTTCTTGGTCGCGCGCAGCTCGATCTCGGGGTCGACGATCCCGGTCGGGCGGACGATCTGCTCGACGGTGCGGGTCGCTTCGGCCTTCTCGAACGGCCCCGGCGTCGCCGAGACCATCACCAGCTGCTTGACGCGTTCGAGGAACTCGTCGAATTTGAGCGGCCGGTTGTCGATCGCCGAGGGCAGCCGGAAGCCGTAATCGACCAGCGTCGTCTTCCGTGATCGGTCGCCCTCGTACATGCCGCCGATCTGCGGGATCGTCTGGTGGGACTCGTCGACGAAGACGACGAAGTCGTCCGGGAAGTAATCGATCAGGGTGTGTGGAGGGCTCCCGGGAGGGCGCCCGTCGAGGATGCGCGAGTAGTTCTCGATCCCGGAGGTGAAGCCGAGCTCCTTGATCATCTCCAGGTCGTACATCGTCCGCTGCCGCAGGCGGTGAGCCTCCAGCTGCTTGCCCTCCGCTTCCAGCTCGGCGGTGCGCGATTCCAGTTCGGCGCGGATCTCGTCGACGGCGCGGTCGACCGTCTCGTCCCTGGTCACGTAGTGGGAGGCCGGCCAGACCGAGACGTGGTCGATCACGTCGAGGACCTCGCCGGTCAGCGGGTCGAAGTGCTGGATCCCCTCGATCTCGTCGCCGAAGAGGGCGATCCGGTAGGCCGACTCGGCGTAGGAGGGCATGATCTCCAGCACCTCGCCGCGGACCCGGAAGGCGCCGCGCCCCAGCACCTGGTCGTTGCGCTGGTACTGCATCTTCACCAGCTTGCGCAGCACCTCGTCGCGGTCGATCTCCCCGCCGACCTTGAACAGCTGCATTTTTTCGTTGTAGACCTGCGGCGAGCCGATCCCGTAGATGCAGGAGACCGAGGCGACGATGATCACGTCGCGACGGGCGAACAGCGCCGCGGTGGCGGCGTGGCGGAGGCGGTCGAT
>JBKPOX010000009.1:0-9324 GCA_046733335.1 Actinomycetota bacterium
CAGACGATGAGCCAGAACCGCAACGTGCGGCAGGTCGTCGTCCCCACCGAGCAGGTCTCGGAGATGAAGGACGGGCAGAAAGTGCAGACCGAGAAACGGACGATGCCCGGCTACGTCCTCGTCAACATGGAGATGACCGACGACTCCTGGAACCTCGTCAAGAACACCCCCGGGGTCACCGGCTTCGTCGGGGCCGAGCGGAACAAGCCCGTGCCACTCTCCAAACCGGAGGTCGACCGCCTGCTCCACCGCGAGACGGCCGAGCGTCCCCGGACCCAGGCCCAGTTCGCGATCGGCGAATCGGTCAAAGTCATCTCCGGTCCCCTCTCGGACTTCTCCGGCGAGATCGCCGAGATCAACGAGGACGCCGCCAAACTCAAGGTGCTGGTCTCGATCTTCGGCCGCGAGACGCCGGTCGAGGTGGGCTACGACCAGGTGAAGAAGATCTGATGGCGGCCGCCGTCTAGGTCGCGAAGACCGCTACCCTCACGAGCCCACTCATGGCGAAGAAAGTCCTCACGGTCATCAAGCTGCAGATCCAGGCGGGGAACGCCAACCCGGCGCCGCCGGTCGGCCCTGCCCTCGGCCAGCACGGCGTCAACATCATGGATTTCTGCAAAGCCTTCAACGCCCAGACCCAGGGCGAAGGCGGGACGATCATCCCGGTCGAAATCACGGTCTTCGAGGACCGCTCCTTCGACTTCGTTACCAAGACCCCGCCCGCCGCGGTCCTGATCAAGGAAGCGATCAGGATCCCGAAGGGCTCGGGCGAGCCGCACGTCAACAAGGTCGGGACGATCTCGCAGGACCAGATCCGCGAGATCGCCGAACGGAAGATGCCGGACCTCAACGCCAACGACATCGAGGCCGCCTCGAAGATCATCGCCGGCACCGCCCGGTCGATGGGCGTGGACGTCGCCTAGGAAGCTGCGATGGCCCACGGCAAGCGATACAGGCAGCAGTACGAGAAGGTCGACCGCGACCAGGCCTACCCGCCCGCCGAAGCGATCTCGCTGATCAAGGAGACCGCGAGCGCCAAGTTCGACGAGACCGTCGAGCTGCACGTCCTCCTCGGCGTCAACGTCCGCCACGCGGACGAACAGCTGCGTGGCACCCTGGCGCTGCCGCACGGGCTCGGCAAGGACGTCACCGTCGCCGTCTTCGCCCAGGGCCAGCAGGCGCGCGACGCGGAGGCGGCCGGGGCGGACTTCGTCGGCGGCCAGGACCTGGTCGAGAAAGTCCAGGAGGGCTGGACCGACTTCGACGTCGCGATCTCCACCCCGGAGATGATGAAAGGCGTCGGCCAGCTCGGCCGCGTGCTCGGGCCGCAGGGCAAGATGCCGAACCCCAAGGTGGGGACCGTCACCGACGACGTCGAGAAGGCGGTCGCCGACTCGAAGTCGGGCAAAGTCGAATACCGCACCGACCGCCAGGCGATCGTCCACATGGCGATCGGCAAGGCCAGCTTCGACGCCGGGAAGCTGCTCGAGAACTACCAGGCTGTGATCGAGGAGATCAACCGGGCCAAGCCCTCCTCCGCCAAGGGCCGCTACATCGTCTCGGCGACCCTGGCGACGACGATGGGCCCCGGCGTCCGCGTCGACACGGCCGCCAAAGGGGACCGCGAGGCCCAGGGCCAGGCTCCTGCGGCTGACGAGACCGCACCGGAGCCGGTCAGCGCCTAAACTGCGTCGCCGCTAGCCGCAGACCACCGGCGGGGGTGCCCATAAGCCCGGTGCAGGTAAGACGATGAACCGCGAGGAAAAGTCCGCAGCCATACAGGAGATCGCCGCCCAGATCGAGGAGTCTGAGGCGATCTTCGCCGTCGACTACCGCGGCATCAGCGTCCCCCAGGCGGCAGAGCTGCGCTCGAAGCTTCGCGAAGCCGACGCCAGCTTCCGCATCGTCAAGAACCGGCTGACGAAAATCGCCGCCGACCAGGTCGGCGAGGAACGGCTGGCGGAGCTGCTGAGCGGCCCGACCGCGCTCACCTTCGTGCGCGGCGACACCGCCCAGGCCGCGAAGGCGATCACGACCTTCAACAAAGAGCACGAAGTCCTCGCCTTCAAGGGGGGCTTCATGGACGGGACCTCGCTCGACGAAGCCGCGTTCAAATCGATCGCCAAACTGCCCGGCCGCGAAGTGCTGAACGGCCAGCTCGCCGGCGTCGTCGCGAGCCCGCTCACCGGCTTGGTCCGCGGCCTCGGCGGCATGATCCAGG
Source organism: Actinomycetota bacterium (assembly GCA_046733335.1). GTDB lineage: Bacteria > Actinomycetota > Thermoleophilia > Solirubrobacterales > 70-9 > VAYN01. The sequence goes on from JBKPOX010000009.1 coordinate 2,222, forward strand.
GGCTGGCGCTGCAGCTCGGGCAGATCGCGGAGAAAGAGCTTGTTCCGGCCGCTGGGGCCGCGGGTCCTGTCTCCGATACGACCTCGTCGCCGGCCGGCGACGATCCCGCATCGTCGCCACCCACGGCAGAGGCCGAGGAGGCAGACGAGTCTGGCCCAGCCGAGGAGGCCCCCGTCGAGGAGGCGCCGACCGAGGCTTCAAGTGGAAACGAACCTCCTGCCGACCAGGCGGATGCTCCGGATGTCGAGACTTCAGACGCAGAGACTTCAGATGAGGATTCAAACGAGGAAGAGGGGTAGGCACTGATGGCAACCAAAACTTCAACCGAGGACTGGATCGAGGAGCTGAAGAGCATCTCGGTCCTGGAGCTCTCCGAGCGGATCAAAGCGCTCGAGGAGGAGTTCGGCGTCTCCGCGACGGCCGTCGCGGCCGCGGCTCCGGCCGCCGCCGGCGGTGGCGGCGGCGGCGAGGAGGCCGGCGGCGAAGAGTCTTCGACCGTCGACGTCGTCCTCAAAGAGGTGGGCGGGCAGAAAGTCCCGGTCATCAAGGTGGTCCGCTCGGCGACCGGCCTTGGCCTGAAAGAGGCGAAGGCGCTCGTCGACGAGGCTCCGAAAGCGATCAAAGAGGGCGTCGAGCGCGACGAGGCCGACAAACTCAAAGCAGAGCTCGAGGAGGCCGGGGCCACGGTCGAACTCGCCTAGAGCGATCGGACCGGGCGCCCCGATCCCGCTTGGGGAGCCGAGCTTGAAGGCGCACGCTGCCGTGTGTTATTTTCCGCGGTCGCGCGTCATTTGAGTGCCCCTGCCCAATCTTGCGTTTTATTTACGTCTTCACGTCCCTCTGACCTTCCGAGGAGGAGTCGCCGACTTTGGCACGTTCCAACGCTGCCCCCGTAACCCGTAGGAGCTTTTCCCGCCTAGACAACCCGCTCGAGGTCCCCCACCTGATCGACATCCAACGTCGTTCGTTCGACGAGCTGACGGATCCGAAAGCGGGGGGCCTGAGGGAGACCATCGACGACATATCCCCGATCGAGGACTACACGGGGAACCTCCAGATCGTCTTCGGCGACTTCAAGTTCGAGGAGCCGCCGCACACGATCGAGGAGTGCCGCGAGAAGGACATGACCTACTCGCGGCCGCTGACCGCGACGGTTGCCTTCCAGAACAAGGAGACCGGCGAGATCCGCGAGCAGGCCGTCTTCATGGGCGACTTCCCCTGGATGACCGACCGCGGGACCTTCATCATCAACGGCACCGAGCGCGTCGTCGTCACCCAGCTCGTCCGCTCGCCGGGCGCCTACGTGATGGCGCCGAAGGATTCCGAAAAGCAGGTCTTCATCGCCAACCTGATGCCGGCCCGCGGCTCCTGGCTGGAGCTCGAAGTCGACAAAAAAGGAAAAGTCTTCGTCCGCATCGACCGCAAGCGGAAACTGCCGGTGACTGTCCTGCTGCGCGCGATGGGCTACGTCGAGGACCAGCAGCTCCTCGACATGTTCGACAACTCGGTCTACATACGCCACACGATCGACGCCGACACCGAAGCGACCAAGACCGAAGAGGGCGCGCTGATCGAGCTGTTCAAAAAGCAGCGGCCCGGCGAGCCGCCCTCGGTCGACGCGGCCAGGGCGCTGCTCGAGCAGCTCTTCTTCGACCCGAAGCGCTACGACCTCACCCGGGTCGGCCGCTACAAGCTCAACGCCCGCCTCGACCTCGACATCGACCTCGAGACGCGGGTGCTCACCCACGACGACATCATCGCCCTCGTCAAGGAGCTCGTGACGCTGCCGAAACTGCTCGGCATCCCGGAGGAGATCGACGAGGAGAACCCGATCAAGGACTACGCCGCGGAGGCGATCACCTACCCCCGCGAGGCCGTCTACGATCACCTCGACGAGTACGAGCACTTCGGCAACCGCCGCCTGCGCACGGTCGGCGAGCTGATCCAGGAGGCATTCCGGATCGGCCTCTACCGGATGGAGCGGGTCGTTCGCGAGCGGCTCACCACCGAAGACGCCGACGCGATCACCCCGCAGACGATCATCAACATCCGCCCGGTCGTGGCGGCGATGAAGGAGTTCTTCGGCTCCTCGCAGCTGTCGCAGTTCATGGACCAGACCAACTCGCTCGCCGGCCTCACCCACAGGCGGCGGCTCTCGGCGCTCGGCGCCGGCGGCCTGACCCGTGAGCGGGCCCCGATCGAGGTCCGCGACGTCCACCCGACCCACTACGGCCGGATGTGTCCGATCGAGACGCCGGAGGGGCCGAACATCGGCCTGATCGGCTCGCTCTCCTCCTACGCGCAGATCTCCGAGCACGGCTTCGTCACCACCCCCTACCGGGTGGTCGAAGACGGCGTCGTCAGCGACGAGATCGTCCACTTCGACGCGACCCAGGACGAGGACAAGGTGATCGCCCAGGCGAACGCCGAGATCGATCCGAAGACGAAAAAACTGAAGGGACCGCAGGTCCTGGTGCGCGCCGGCGAGCAGGAGTACGCGACCGCCGCGCCCAAGGAAGTCGACCTGATGGACGTCTCGCCGTCCCAGATCTGGTCGGTGGCGACCTCGCTGATCCCGTTCCTCGAGCACGACGACGCCAACCGGGCGCTGATGGGCTCCAACATGCAGCGCCAGGCGGTGCCGCTGCTGAAGCCCGACCCGCCGCTGATCGGGACCGGGATGGAGCGCCGCGCCGCGATCGACACCGGCGACGTCGTCCTCGCCGAGGAGGCGGGTGAGGTCATCCACGTCGACGCGGAGCGGATCGTCGTCAGCAACGGCTCGAAGAAACACGAGTACAAGCTGCACAAGTTCATGCGCTCCAACCAGGGCACGATCATCCACCAGCGCCCGATCGTCGACACCGGCCAGAAGGTGAAGGAGGGCGACGTCCTCGCCGACGGGTCCTCCACCGGCGGCGGCGAGATCGCCCTCGGCAAGAACTGCCTGGTCGCCTTCATGTCCTGGGAGGGCTACAACTTCGAGGACGCGATCATCCTCTCCGAGCGCCTGGTCAAGGACGACGAACTGACCTCGATCCACATCGAGGAGTACGAGATCGACGCCCGCACCACCAAGCTCGGCGACGAGGAGATCACCCGCGACATCCCGAACCGCTCCGAGGAGAGCCTGCGCAACCTCGACGAGAAAGGCATCGTCCGCGTCGGCGCCGAGGTCGTCTCCGGCGACCTGCTGGTCGGCAAGGTGACGCCGAAGGGCGAGACCGAGCTGACCGCCGAGGAGAAGCTGATCCGCGCGATCTTCAAGGAGAAGGCACGCGAGGTCCGCGACACCTCGCTGAAAGTGCCGCACGGCGAGGGCGGGGTCGTCATCGACGTCCTCACCTTCAGCCGCGACGACGGCGACGACCTGCCGCCCGGCGTCAACGACCTGGTCCGCGTCTACGTTGCGACCAAGCGCAAGATCGCCGAGGGCGACAAGCTCGCCGGCCGCCACGGGAACAAGGGTGTGATCTCGAAGATCGTGCCCGAGGAGGACATGCCCCACCTCGCCGACGGGACCCCCGTCGACGTCATCCTCAACCCGCTCGGCGTGCCGAGCCGGATGAACATCGGCCAGATCCTCGAGACCCACCTCGGCTGGGTCGCCGGCCAGGGCTGGTACGACGACGGCTCCGAGGCCTTCAAGCAGGCGCACTCCAAGGACGGCGACGGCCGCGTCTACGTGGCGACGCCGGTCTTCGACGGCGCCACCGTCGAGGACGTCGACGAGGCCCTGGTCAGGTGGAGCGAGGAGAACGCCGAACGGGGAATCGACCTCGTGATCGACAAGAGCGCTCGCCCCGGGGCCCGGGCCGCGGGAACCGCCCAGCTCTACAACGGCCGCACCGGCGAGCCCTACGAGGGCAAGGTGACGGTCGGCTACATGTACATCCTCAAGCTGCTGCACCTGGTCGACGACAAGATCCACGCCCGCTCGACCGGGCCGTACTCGCTCGTCACCCAGCAGCCGCTGGGGGGCAAGGCGCAGTTCGGTGGTCAGCGATTCGGCGAGATGGAGGTCTGGGCGCTGGAGGCATACGGCGCCGCATACACCCTGCAGGAGATGCTCACGGTCAAGTCCGACGACACCGTCGGGCGCGTCAAGGCCTACGAGGCGATCGTCAAGGGGGAGAACATCCCCGAGCCGTCGATCCCGGAGTCCTTCAAAGTCCTGCTGAAGGAGATCCAGAGCCTCTCGCTTGACGCCAACGTCGTCTCCGAGGGCTCCGACGTCGAAATCTCCGACGAGGAAGACGACCTGCTGAAAGCGGCTGAGGAGCTGGGCATGGACCTGACCGGCGTTCGCGCCGACTCCTCCAACGGAGCCGCCGACGAGCAGGAGGAGCAGGTGGTCGCCGAGGGCGAGGCGGGAACCGATGGTGATGGTGCCGGAGCGAGCGACGAGGCCGAGCCGGCCGAGGTGGAGGACTGATGATCGACATCAACAATTTCGACGCGATCGAGATCGGGCTCGCGTCCTCGAAGAAGATCCGCTCCTGGAGCTGGGGCGAGGTCACGAAGCCCGAGACGATCAACTACCGGACGCTGAAGCCCGAGAAAGACGGGCTCTTCTGCGAGCGCATCTTCGGCCCGACCAAGGACTGGGAGTGCTACTGCGGCAAGTACAAGCGGGTCCGCTACAAGGGCATCGTCTGCGAGCGCTGCGGCGTCGAGGTGACCCGCTCGAAGGTGCGCCGCGAGCGCATGGGGCACGTCGACCTTGCCTCGCCGGTCTCCCACATCTGGTTCTTCAAGGGCGTCCCGAGCCGGATCGGCTACCTGATCGACATGGCTCCGAAAGAGCTCGAGAAGGTCCTCTACTTCGCCGCCTCGATGGTCACCTGGGTCGACGAGGAGGCCCGGGACAAGGACGTCGGCAAGCTGGAGAAAGAGGTCAAGAAAGTCGTCGAGTCCTACGAGTCCGAAAAACAGAAAAGGACTCAGGAGCTGAACGAGTCGCTGGAGCGCCGGATCGGCTACCTGGAGGACGGCAGCCAGGACAAGTTCGACGACGAAGACCACATCTGGGCCGATTCGCTGAAACTGACCGCCGCGCAGCTGCGGAAGCTCAAGGACGAGGACCGCACGAAAATGATCAAAGAACTGCGCAAGCAGTTCGACGCGGAGATCGCCGACACCGAGGCCTACTTGGAAGAGGCCGCGGAGCGGATGCAGGAGGTCTGGAAGATCTTCACGGAGATGAAGCCGAAGGACGTGATCAACGACGAGACGGTCTTCCGTGAGCTCAAAGATCGCTTCGGCTCCCCGTTCGGCTGGGGCGAGTACTTCCGTGGCGGGATGGGCGCCGAGGCGGTGCGCGACCTGCTCGAACAGGTCGACCTCGCGGCCGACTGCGAGGAACTGGAGCAGATCATCAACAGCTCCAAAGGCCAGAAACAGGCCCGCGCGGTGAAGCGGCTGAAAGTCGCCTCCGCCTTCCTCAACTCCGACAACAAGCCCGACTGGATGATCCTCGACGCGGTGCCGGTGATCCCGCCGGAGCTGCGCCCGATGGTGCAGCTGGACGGCGGCCGCTTCGCGACCTCCGATCTCAACGACCTCTACCGCCGGGTGATCAACCGCAACAATCGGCTGAAAAGGCTGCTCGACCTCGGCGCGCCCGAGATCATCGTCAACAACGAGAAGCGGATGCTGCAAGAGGCGGTCGACGCGCTGTTCGACAACGGCCGTCGCGGGCGCCCGGTCACCGGACCCGGCAACCGGCCCCTGAAGTCGCTCTCGGACATGCTCAAGGGCAAGCAGGGCCGCTTCCGCCAGAACCTGCTCGGCAAGCGCGTCGATTACTCCGGCCGCTCGGTGATCGTCTCCGGCCCGAGCCTGCGGCTGCACCAGTGCGGCCTGCCGAAGCTGATGGCGCTCGAGCTCTTCAAGCCGTTCATCATGGCCCAGCTGGTCGAGCGCAAAGCGGTCCAGAACATCAAGGCCGCGAAGAAGATGGTCGAGTCGATGATCCCGGAGGTCTGGGACGTGCTGGAGGAAGTCATCCACCAGCACCCGGTGCTGCTGAACCGCGCCCCGACCCTGCACCGCCTCGGCATCCAGGCCTTCGAACCGGTGCTGGTCGAGGGCAAGGCGATCCAGGTCCACCCGCTGGTCTGCCACGCCTTCAACGCCGATTTCGACGGCGACCAGATGGCGGTGCACGTGCCGCTCTCCTCCGAGGCCCAGGCCGAGGCGCGGATCCTCATGCTCTCCGCCAACAACATCCTCTCCCCGGCCCACGGGGCGCCGCTGGCGACCCCGACCCAGGACATGGTGCTCGGCATCTACTACCTGACCTACGGGCCCGAAGCGGACGAGCTGGCGCAGGTCGACGAGGAGCTGAAGGCCGGCAAGGGCAGCAACGGCTCCGCGGCCGCGGTCCACGTCTTCCGCTCCGCCCAGGAGGCCGAGCTGGTCTACGAGAACGGCGGCTGCGGGCTGCACGACAAGGCGGAGTTCCGCCGCGCCGGCCACGAGCACTTCCTGACCACGGTCGGGCGCATCATCTTCAACGAAAAGATCGAGCGCGCCCTGGCCGAAGCCCTGGAAGAGGACTTCGACCCCGAGCAGTACGAGTTCGTCAACCGCTCGCTGCGGAAGAAGGACATCAACCAGATGGTGTCCGACCTGGTCGACGCCTACGGGGCGCCGGCGGTCTCACAGGTGCTCGACGCCTTCAAGGACCTCGGGTTCCAGTACGCCTCCCAGGCCGGGATCACGGTCTCGAAGAACAACGTGGTCTCGCCGCCGGAGAAGCCGGAGATCCTCGATCGCTACGAGAAGGAGACCGAAGGGATCCAGCAGCAGTACGACGAAGGCTATATCACCGCCGAGGAGCGCCACGAGGCCGTGACCGCTCACTGGAACCGCGCCACCGACGAGGTCGCGCAGGCGATGGAGGACAATCTCGAAGAGCTGAATCCGATCTTCATGATGGCCAACTCGGGCGCCCGCGGATCGTTCAAACAGATCCGCCAGCTGGCCGGGATGCGCGGCCTGATGGCCAACCCGAAAGGGGAGATCATCGAGCGGCCGATCAAGGCCAACTTCATGGAGGGGCTCTCGGTCCTCGAGTACTTCATCTCCACCCACGGCGC
>JBKPOX010000010.1:0-1353 GCA_046733335.1 Actinomycetota bacterium
GCATCGTCTGCGGATCATCCGGGTGGGAGAAGTATGACGCCGGCCACCCCACCACCGCGCTGTCCTGCCGCGGCAGACCGTAGTAGTGGGCGGGCAGATAGTTCGGCAGCACCCGAACCCGGCCGTGGCCGCCGTACTGCCCAGCCAGCGCCGGCGTGGTCACCGTCACCATGCTCGCGACCCGGCAGGCGTCGTACAGGTGCTGCCAGGACACGTCCCGGCCCGGCTGCCGGTTCTGCGGGTGCAGGCTGTAATAGGCCGGGTTCCCCGGAGCGATCGCGCTCAGGTCGTCGTCGACGTCGACGACCGTGGCCACCCCGCGAGAGCCGACGAAACCGATCAGGTCGACGATGTCGCGCTCGACGACCCGCTGGAAGACGAGCACGTCGGCGTCGGCCGGGTACAGGGCCTCGACCGGGCGGCCCTGCTGGTCCCGCCACAGCCGGAACCGGGGAGCGTCCTGCTGGAACGGGACCACGGTCACGTCGTGGCCGGCGGCGGCGAGGGCCTGGCCGGGCCAGGCGAGCCGGAACGCGCCGCACGCCCAGGCGTCGGCCGGGTACACATAGACCTTCATGGGAGCGGACGCTACGGCCCGCCACCCCCAACCCCTCACATCAGGGCAAGCTCAGGCGTGCCTCCGGATCAGATCGCGGAGCCACTCGGCGTCCGACTCGGCGACATGCGACCCCTCGGTCGGCTGAACATGCAGCCGGATCGGCTGACCGTCGCCGTCGCGAGCCCGAGCGACGTAGACCGCCCACGGCCTCCGGGTCGGATCGTCGTGACCATCGGGGCAGTGCGGGCAGGACTCACTCATGGCCGGGAGAGGATCGCCTTGACGGCCTGCCCGGTCAGGTACAGCGCCTGCTGCTCGGTGAACCCGGCCTGAACGTACGCGGTGAACATCTCGTGCATCTGCCCGGCGCTCTCGGCAAGCGGGGTCAGCGGCTCCTCCGGGTCGTCCATTCAGACCTCGGTGCGGCGCTGGCGCGGCTCGAACGGGGTCATCGAGTCCCCGTCCATCTTGTGGAGCCGCTCGGCGTCCTCGATCTTCAGGTAGAAGTCACCCCGGATCCCAAAGCTCTCGCTCCAGGAGTTCCGGTAGCGGAACACCTCCAGCGGCTTCGGGCCCTCTCCGGGCAGGACCGCCTTCAGCCGCACCCCGCGGCGCAGGTAGCAGTGGCCCCCGGCGATCGACCCGTGGACCTCCAGCAGCCCCGACGGCCGCGGGTAGAACATCGACTCAAGCCAGTAGGTCCCGACCACGTTGGGGCCGAGGTAGCCGGTGGAGAGGATCTGGTCCTCGACCTTGAAGTCCCAGTGGTAGGACGTGTAGAGGCCGCGGCTGGC
>JBKPOX010000011.1:0-42978 GCA_046733335.1 Actinomycetota bacterium
CCTCGAGCGCACGAGCGGGGCGCGGCGAGAGGACCACGACCCGATCCGAGAGGTAGAGAGCCTCCTCGACGTCGTGGGTGACGAGGAGGACGGTGCGGGGGTCGCCGCGCAGGGCGGCCGCCAGCCACTGCTGCATCTCCGCGCGGGTGATCGCGTCGAGGGCGGCGAACGGCTCGTCCAGGGCGAGCACCGGCTTGCCGGCGATCAGCGTGCGCAGGAAGGCAACGCGCTGGCGCATCCCGCCGGAGAGCTCGGCCGGCCGCGCCGTCTCGAAGCCGCCGAGGCCGAAGCGCTCGAACAGCCCGGCGGCGGCGGCCCGCGCCGGCCCGCGCCGGACCCCCTGGTTGCGGAGGGCGAGGGCGGCGTTGTCGATCGCCGAGTACCAGGGCAGCAGCAGGTCGCGCTGGGGCATCAGGGCGCAGCTGGCCAGCCGCTCCGCCGCGGTCGCGCCGCCGCCGGCCGCGACCGTGCCGGAGGTCGGATCGCGGAGGCCGCAGACCAGCTCCAGGAGCGTCGACTTGCCGCAGCCGGAGGGCCCGACGAGGCCGACCGCCCCATGCGTCTCCACCATTAGGTCGATGCGGTCGAGCGTGCGCAGCTCCCCGTAGGAGTGGCGGACCTCCCGCAGGAGGACGCCTCCGCCCGTCGTATCGGTGGGAAGCGGCGGCGGATCGAGGGTTTGAGCTTTCCCAGTTTGGGGCTTGATCCTGGTATCCTGGCGCACTCCGCACTCCTGACCAAGAAGGTCAGGAAAGTCGAAATCAGGGCGGTGCGGCGCCCGAGGAACCAGTATGGACCCGGCAATCGTCCTCTTCGGATTGGGTATCGGCGTTCTCGTCGGCATGACCGGCATGGGCGGCGGCTCGCTGATGACCCCGCTGCTGATCCTCCTCTTCGGGATCTCGCCGACCACGGCGATCGGCACCGACATCTTCTACGCCGCGGTCACGAAGACCGTCGGCGGCTGGCGCCACCTGCGGATGAAGACGGTGAACATGGAGCTGGTCAAGTGGCTGGCGATGGGCAGCGTCCCCTCCGCCGTCGGGGGCGTCCTCCTCGTCTCTTGGCTGCAGACCAAGATCGGCGAGGCCCGCCTGGAGGAGCTCGTCTACGCCGTCCTCGGCGGCACCCTGCTGATGGTCGGCGTGATCACCCTGACCCGGGCGCTGATCCTGCGCAACCTGATCGACGAGCGCGACCGCTTCGACGTCGAGCGCCGCCACAAGGTCGCGGCGATCGCGATCGGCGGCGCCACCGGCTTCGTCATCGGCATCACCTCCGCCGGCTCGGGAACCGTGATCGCGATCCTGCTGATCGCCGTCTACCGGCTGGCGCCGAAGAAGGTCGTCGGCACCGACGTCTTCCACGCCGCGATCCTGCTCTGGGCGGCCGGTCTCGCGCACTGGGTCGGCGGCAACGTCGACTTCGTCCTCGCCGCCAACATCCTCCTCGGCAGCATCCCCGGCGTCGTGATCGGCGCCGCCCTCTCCGACCGGGCCCCCCAGGGCTTCCTGCGGACCTCCCTCGGCCTCGTCCTGATCGGTTCCGGGATCGTCACCGTGCAGAAGGGCGACCCCGAGGTCTGGCCGATCGCGGCCGCGATCGCGGCGATCGGGCTCGGGCTGATCCTCTACGCGCCGCACTGGCTGAACCGCCGCCGGGAGGCGCAGCTGCGCGAAGAGGCCGAGCAGGCGCCCGGGCAAGAGCTCGAGCAGGCGGCGGCTCTCGGCCGCACCCTGCCCGCCGACTGATTTACTAGATACATGCGAGTTTCCGCGAAGGCCGACTACGCGGTCCGGGCCGCCGCCGAGCTTGCCGCCGCCGGAGACGACGGGCCGGTCAAGGGCGAGCGCCTGGCCGAGGCGCAGGACATCCCCCTCCAGTTCCTCGAGCACATCCTGCTCGAGCTCAAGCACCACGGGATCGTCCGCGCCCGCCGCGGCGCCAAGGGCGGCTACTGGCTCGCCCGCCCCGCCGACGAGGTGACGATCGCCGAGATCGTCCGCTCCGTCGAGGGGCCGATCGCGCACGTCCAGTCGAGCCCGCCGGAGGCGATCGAGTACCGCGGCAACGCCGAGCACCTGCAGGAAGTCTGGATCGCCGTCCGCGCCAGCCTCCGCTCCGTGCTCGAGGAGGTGACTCTCGCCGACCTCGTCTCCGGCGAACTGCCGAGCGTCGTCAGCGAGCTCGCGGCCACCCCGGATGCCTGGGTCGCGCGGTAGCGCTCATCGCACCGGCTCTTCGACCTTCGCCGGGACCAGGTCGAAGTCGCGGCCGAGGCGCAGCTCGCTGTAGCGGTGGGTCCAGTCGTCGTTGATCTTGTCCGACTGGCGCTTCATCCGCGGCTCGAACTCGAAGCCCTCCGGGGGTGAGAGGCCGAGGCGCTCGAGCAGGTTGAGCGTGCTGGTCTCGTGGTCGGCGGCGAAGTTCTCGTAGAGGACGAGGATCGGCTTGATCCCGGAGTGCTCGAAGAACGCGTCCCAGGAGGCCTCTTCGACCAGGAGCTGATCGAGGAGGTGGTCGATCGCGCGGTAGTGGAAGCGCAGCTGGGGCCGGTGCTCCTCGATGAAGCTGCGGTAGGGGGGAGAGCCGTCCTCCTCGATCGAGGCGATCGCGGTGGCCTCGTCCTCGCGCCAGGTCGCGGTCTGGACCGCCTTCCAGAGCGAGACGGCCTGCCGCACCTTGTTCGCGCGCACCACGCGGACGAAGGTGAGGTCGGGGAAGACGGTGGGCAGAAGCTCCGCCAGCGGCACGTCGCGGTGGGCGGGGACGTTGCGCAGGAGGCTGACGAACTCGCCGAAGTAGCCCCACATCAGCTTCGCGCCGAAGATGCCGTTGTCGGTGGTCCCGGTCTCGAAGGCCCACTCGAGGTAGCGGTCGTAGGCGGCGCGGCTCCAGAGCGGCGAGCGCGGCTGGGGGTCGCTGCCGACGCTGCGCTCGCCGAGGTGGTCGCGGATCGACTGGTCCTCGACGCCGAGGAAGTATTCCTCGGGCCGGCGCGGCCGGCCGCTGTGGCGGAGGGCCTCGAAGTACTCCTCGGGCCGCCCGGCGACGCCGGTTTCCTCGAGCGCGTGGCAGACGAGGGTGCTGCCGCTGCGGGGGGTGGCGCAGACCAGATAGGAGCGATCGGGTCGCATCAGGTCAGATCCCTTTCCTAACTATCCCAATCAACAAAGATCGAAACAGGGGCCGGTCGATAACCTGAAGCGGTATGTCGCCGCCGAACATCCTCTACATCCACTCCCATGACACCGGCCGCTTCGTCCAGCCCTACGGCTACCAGGTGCCGACCCCGAACATCCAGATGCTGGCCGACCAGGGCGTCCTCTTCCGCCAGGCATTCTGCGCCGCGCCGACCTGCTCGGGCAGCCGCGCCAGCCTCCTCACCGGCCTCCACTGCCACAACAACGGCATGCTCGGGCTCGCCCACCGCGGCTGGAAGCTGAACGACTACGGGCAGCACTGGGTCCACACCCTGCGCGGCGCGGGCTACCACTCGACCCTGATCGGCGAGCAGCACATCTCGGTCGACCCCGGCGTGATCGGCTACGACGAGATCGTCCCGGTGGACTCCAACCACGCCTCCTACGTGGCGCCGCTGACGATCAAGGCGCTGAAGGAGGCGCCGCCGAAGCCCTGGTTCATGTCGGTCGGCTTCTTCGAGACCCACCGCGACTTCTCCGCCCCGACCTCGGTCCGCGACACGCTCTACTCGCTGCCGCCGGCCAACCTCCCCGACGAGGTCGCGACCCGCCGCGACATGGCGGCGTTCAAGGCCAGCGCCCGCTCCCTCGACCAGGGGATCGGCGCCGTCCTCCACGGCCTGCACGACTTCGGCCTGGTCGAGGACACGCTGGTCCTCTGCACGACCGACCACGGCATCGCCTTCCCCGGCGCCAAGGCGACCCTGTTCGACCGCGGGACCGGCGTGATGATGATCGTCCGCGGGCCCGGCTTCGGCGGCGGCAAGGTGGTCGACGCCCCCGTCAGCCACCTCGACGTCTACCCGACCCTCTGCGACCTCGCCGGCGCCGAGCACCCCGACTGGCTGCAGGGGACCTCGCTGATGCCGCTGGTCCGGGGGGAAGCCGAGCGGCTCCACGACGCGATCTTCACCGAGACGACCTACCACGCCGCCTACCAGCCCCACCGGGCGATCCGGACCGAGCGTTGGAAGTACATAAGGAGGTTTGACGAATACCCGCATCCGGTTCTCGCTAACTGCGACGACAGCGACACCAAGGACCTCCTGGTCGCGGCGGGGTGGGGCGAGCAGCGGCTGCCGGAGGAGCAGCTCTACGACCTGGTGCTCGACCCCCAGGAGGGGCGCGACGTCGCCGCCGACCCCGACCATGCCGAGGTCCTCGCGGAGCTGGCGGGGCGGCTCGAGGCCTGGATGCGCGAGACCGACGATCCCCTGCTGGAGGGACCGGTGGACCCGCCGGAGGGCGCGATCGTCAACGAGCAGTGGCAGGTGTCGCCGGACGACCCGGTGCGGATCGTCACGGCCGACTCCACGGCCGCTCCATCCAGGTGAGGCAGGTCCAGCCCGGGATCGGCTGACCCAGCGGGTCGCGGCTCTCGCCGTGGGCGAAGACCGAGAGGCCGCAGTTGTGCGAGCCGAGGTTCCAGATCCCGGCCGCCATCTCCGGCGCGAAACGGTCGCTCAGGACCGAGTCGAGGAGGAAGAAGCGGGCGAAGATGCCGTGGGTGACCAGCAGCGGCAGCTCGCCGTCGGCGCCCGACTCCAGCTCGACCTTGAGCCGCCGCACCCGCGCGATCGCCTCCTCGAAGGTCTCGCCCGAGGTCAGCTCGCCGGTGTAGTCGATCTCCTCCGGATCGAGCCCGAGCGCCCCGCCCACCGCCTGCGCGGTTTCGCGCGCCCGCCGCAGCGGGCTGCTCAGCAGGCGGGTGATCCCGTAGCCGCGCATCCCGGCGCCGGCCGCCTGCGCCTGCTCGATCCCGCGGCGGGTGAGGCGGTCGCCGTCGGAGTGCGGAGCCGGCTCGCCGCTGCGGTCGGCGTTGTGGGCCGACTCCCCGTGGCGGAGGAAGAGCGCCCGGCTCATCCGCGACCGCGGCTCACTCCGGCGCCGGCGCGGCGCCCGCGACCACGTCGACGAAGTTCTCCAGGTGCTTGGTCGTCCAGCACTCGAAGGCCCCGTCGCAGTGGCGCTCGTAGGCGGCCATCACCGAATCGCCGTAGTTCCAGTAGAGCTTCGGCTCGGGGTTCAGCCAGAAGAGGCGGCCGGCGCGCTCGGCGATCTGGGCGAAGACCTCGGCGTGGGGCTCGCGCCCGTTGGTGCGGGCATCGCCGAGCACGATCACCGTCGAGCGCGGGTCGAGGTCTTCGGAGATCTCGGTCAGGAACTCGAGCCAGACGCGGCCGTAGTCGGTGTAGCCGGAGACGTCGGCGACGCCGCCCTCGCTGGAGATCCGCTGCGCGATCGCGGCGAAGTCGCGCTCGTGCTCGAAGACGTCGGTGACCTCGGAGATCCGCTCGATGAAGACGAAGCTGCGCAGCTTGCGGAACGAGTCGTGGAGCGCGTGCAGGACCGAGAGGAAGAAGACGCTCGCCGAGGTGACCGAGGTGGAGACGTCGCAGAGGACGTAGATCTCCGGCCGCCGCGGCCGCTTCGGCCGGTAGCGCAGCCGCAGCGGCACGCCGCCGGTCTCCAGCGAGGCGCGCATCGTCCGCCGCACGTCGACGAGGCGGCCCTTGCGGCGCCCCCTCTGCTCGTGGCCCAGCGTCGCCAGCCGCCGCTTCATCTGCGAGACGGCGCGGTGGACGGCGGCGAGGTCCTGGGTCGGGCTGGTCGGCAGCGCCCGGTCGAGCTCGGCGAGGGGCCGGGAGGGGGGGAGGGTCTCGGTCCGTTCGATCAGGTCGCGCTCGAGCTCGCGCCGCAGGTGGCGCTCGAACCCGGTCAGCTGCTCGCGGTCGATCGGCGGCCGCTCGCCGCCGTCCTCGCCCGGCGGCTGCTGCCCCGCGGTGAGGCCGAGGGTGCGCCGGATCCGCTGCACGTCGACGCCGACCACCCCCGAGCCCTCGGCGCGGCCGAAGGCGGCGATCGCCAGCCGCGCCAGGTCGCGCATGCGGTCCTCGTCGCCGGCCGCCATCGCCTCGCGGATCGCCTCGCTCAGCTCGCCCATCTCGAAGCGCTCGCCCTCGCCCGCCGGCGGCCCGCCCTCGGACTGCTCGGTGACGCCCCGCTGCACCGCCTCGGCCTCGGCGTTGCGGAAGAAGTAGCGCTCGAACAGCAGCTCGAAGACGCGGCGGTCGTCCTGGGACTTGGCGATCGTCGCCGCCAGCGCCTCGCGGAAGTCCGCGCGGGAGGTCCAGCCGACCTCGCCGAGCGCCGCGAAGGCGTCGAGCATCTCCGAGGTGCCGACCGCCACTCCCTCGCTGCGCAGCTCTTCGCAGAAGCCCAGCAGCTTCGCCGCCATCCCCGGCGGCCCGGCGTCAGCCCTCGGTCCGTAGGGGCTGGGCAAGCTTCACCCCGACTCTCTCCGCGACGAGGTCGATGTCGGTGCGGTGCTTGACGATGATCGACATCGACTGGGTGAAGGTCTCCTGGTCGATGTCCTCGGCGCCCATCAGCAGCAGCGTCCGCGCCCAGTCGATCGACTCGGCGATCGAGGGCGGCTTCTTCAGGTCGAGGTCCCGCACCATCCGGATCACCTCGACCAGGCGGCGCGCCAGCGTCTCCGGCAGCTCCGGCGCGTGCAGGCGGACGATCTCCATCTCCCGCTCCAGCTCCGGGTAGTCGAGCCAGAGGTAGAGGCAGCGGCGCTTCAACGCCTCGGTCAGCTCGCGCGAGTCGTTCGAGGTGAGGACGACGATCGGCATCGTCGTCGCCTCGATCCGGCCCAGCTCGGGAATCGTCATCTGGAAGTCGGAGAGGAGCTCCAGCAGCATCGCCTCGAACTCCTGGTCGGTCTTGTCGATCTCGTCGATCAGCAGGACGACGGGCTCGGGGCTGGCGATCGCCTGCATCAGCGGCCGCTCGAGCAGGAAGTCGGCGCTGAAGATGTCCTCCTGGACGTCCTCCCAGCCGGCCTCGCCGCCGGCCTGGATCCGCAGCAGCTGCTTGCGGTAGTTCCACTCGTACATCGCCTTCGCCTCGTCGAGGCCCTCGTAGCACTGCAGCCGCACCAGCTCGCGGCCGCTGGCCCGGGAGAGCGCCTTCGCCAGCTCGGTCTTGCCGACCCCGGCCGGGCCCTCGACCAGGACCGGCTTGCCCAGCCTCTGGGCGAGGAAGGAGACCAGCGCGGCCGGCTCGTCGGCCAGGTAGCCGACCTCGGCGAGCGCCTGCTTGACCTCTGCGACCGACCCGTTTGCCACGGGCCGATGATAATCAGGCTCCCGTGCCTGACCTGGTCCTGCCGCTCGCCGCGCTGCTTCCCCACAGCCCGACGCCCTACATCGCCCTGATGCTGGCCGGCTTCGCCGTCGGCATCCTCGGCCACCTCAGCAGCGCCCGTTGGCTCGTCGCCGCCGGCGTCGTCCTGATCGCCCTCGGCGCTCTGCTCCTGCCCCTGGCGGCGAACGTGACCAGCGAGAACCGGCCGCCACCGGTCGAGGAATCGCGCGGCGACTCCGGCGCCTGAGCGGACTTCACCTCGCGCCGATTTAGGTTAGATTTGCCAATCGGGAGAAATTGATCGAAGTGGGCAGGCTGATTCAGCCCCTGGTTGGGCTCGTGGTGCTCTTGCTGCTGGCGGCGGCCGTCGCGTCGTGCGGCGACGGCGGCGGTTCGGCGACCGAGCAGGGCGCCGAGGCCGGGGGACCGGGCACGAAGGCGGAGCAGCTGCTCGAAGAGGCGAGCTGGGAGCAGCTGGAGAGCGGCACCCTGGGGGCGCGCTTCACCCTCGACGACGAGACCGAAGGCGAAGCGATCCAGTGGCGCGCCTCCACCCCGTTCGTCCGGGGCGAGCCGGGGGAGGTGCCGCAGCTGAACGTCCGCTACGAAGCCGCGGGGGTCTACGGCGGCGAGGTGACACAGGAGCGGGGCCGGCTGGTGGTCCTCGGGGACCGCACCGTGTGGCAGCACGACGGGGCCTCCTACGAGCTCGACCGGCGCCTGGGCGAAGACTCGGGCGGAAGCTGCCTGGAAGCGTTCGAAGGAATCGAGTTGAGCCGGCTGATGAAGAACCTGCGCGCGCGGCCGGTTCCGGAAAGCCGCTCGAGCTACGTCGAAGGCGAGCTCGACATGCCCGCGGCGCTGAGGGCGCTGGACGGTTTGACCGCGGGCTCCGCCTGCGGGCGGTACCTCGCTGCCGCCGGCGTGTCGCTCACCGGGCTGAAGGCGCTCGAGGGCCAGGTGGCGAGCAGCCTGAAGAAAACCGAGGCGACCTTCACGATCCAGGGCAATCGCATCCTCACCGACGTCGAGCTCGGCGTCTGGGTCGAGCTTCCGGCTCCCGACGGGAGGGAAATCGACGGCCGCTTCGCGATGAACCTCAACGCCGCCAACGAAGTCGAGACGGTCGAGGGGCCGGCGGCGGAAGCCGCGTTCGAAGGCGCCGGGAAGCTGAACGGCGACCAGGTGAGGACGCTCGACGCCGGAGCCACCGTCATCGCCGCCCTCTGGGGCGCCCTCGCCGGCTCCTGATCTAGAATCCGCGGCCGATCCTGTTCTCCGATCACGAGGAGTCCCATCCCTTGAGCCGTATCCGAATTCTTGCGCTGTTCGCGACCCTTGCCGCGCTGGCCTGCACCTTCGCCGCCTGCGGCGGCGGCGGCGATGACGACACCAGCGGCGAAGACCCGCAGAAGGTCGTGGAAAGCGCCAGCCTCGAAGGCGTGAAGAGCGGCGAGCTCGACATGTCGGTGCACGTCAAGGCCGAAGGAGACGAAGGCGGTGAATTCGACGTCAGCCTCTCAGGGCCGTTCGAAGCCGGCGACAAGGCGGAGCTGCCGCAGCTGGAGATGACGGCGAGCGTCGCGGGCTCGGCTCAGGGCGAAGACATCGACTTCGACGGGAAGCTGACGGTGCTCACCGACCGCGCCTTCATCGAATACGAAGACACGGCCTACGAAGTCGACCCGACCAGCTTCGGCTTCCTCAGGTCGGCCTTCGAACAGGCCCAGCAGCAGGGCGGCTCCGAAGCCGCCGACGTGACCGCATGCCAGGAGGCGGCGGAAGGGATCAAGTTCAGCCAGTTCGCCCAGAACCTCGAGAACGAGGGCAGCGAAGACGTCGGCGGCGCCTCCGCCACGACGGTGAGCGGCGACCTCAACGTCTCCGGCGCGATCGACGCGCTGATCGAGCTGACCGAAGACCCCGCCTGCAGCTCGCAGCTGGAGGCGGCCGGGCCGCTGCCGCTCGGCGAACTCGAAGAGGCCAGGGGCGAACTCTCGAAGGCGATCAAGCGCTCGCACGTCGAGATCGCCGTCGGCGACGACGACATCGTCCGCAGGTTCGCGATGGAGCTGGCGATCGAACCGCCGGACGCCAAGGGCGAAAAAGTCGAGCTGGAGATGGAGATTTCGCTCAGCGGCGTCAACGAGGAGCAGAGCTTCGAGAAGCCGGCGGATGCCAAGCCGCTGGAAGGGCTGCTGAAGAAGCTGGACGTCAACCCGCTCGAACTGCTCGAAGCCGGTCAGAGCGAAGGTCTCGGCGGGCTGCTGGAAGGGATCGGCGGCGGCTCGACCGGCGGCGGCTCGTCGTCCGGATCCGGCGCCGACGGCAGCTCCGGCGCCGAAAGCCGGGCCGCCCAGGCTCAGGAGGAATACACGCAGTGCCTCAAGCAGGCCAGGAACGCGGCTGACCTGCAGAAGTGCGCGAGCCTGCTCGAATAGCGGCGCGGGCACCGGCTGAGAGATGAATTCGAGCGCGCCGCGGCTGCGCCTGTCCTTTTTCGGGACGGCGAACGGCTGGCCCTACCTGCTGACGCCGCTGATCCCGGTCGCGGTCGCGCTCGAGCTCGCCCACGCCCCGGCGACGGTGGTCTTCGCCGCCTCGGCGCTGGGGATCATCCCGACGGCGGCGCTGATGGGTCGCGCGACCGAGGAGCTCGCGGCGAAGTCGGGTCCCGGGATCGGGGGCTTCCTCAACGTCACCTTCGGCAACGCGCCGGAGCTGATCATCGCCCTCTTCGCCCTCGGCCAGGGGCTGCAGGAGGTGGTCAAGGCCTCGATCGTCGGCTCGATCCTCGGCAACATGCTGCTGGTGCTCGGCGTCGCGATGCTGGCGGGAGGGATCAGGCGCGACAAACAGGTCTTCAACCGCACCAGCGCCAGCATCCAGACGACGATGCTGATGCTCGCGGCGGGCGCCCTGGTGATGCCGGCGATCTTCGAGCTGGTCGAGGGGAAGGGGCTGCCGGCGCCGGGCGCCGAGGCGGTCAACTACGGCGGCACCGTCGAGCAGCTCTCGCTCGCCGTCGCGCTGATCCTCATCGGCACCTATGTGGCGGGCCTCTTCTTCTCGATGAAGACCCACCGGGCCCTCTTCAACCCCGAGTACGAGGAGGAGGACACCCTGGGCTGGTCGGTTCGCACCTCGGTGATCGCGCTCGCCGTCGCGGGGGTCCTGGTCGGGCTGATGTCCGAGGTGCTGGTCGGCTCGATCAGCGAGGCGTCGGAGACGATCGGGCTCTCGGAGTTCTTCGTCGGCGTGATCGTCGTCGCGATCGTCGGCAACGCCGCCGAGCACTGGGTCGCCGTCCTCGTCGCGATGAAGGACAAGATGGACCTGGCGGTGAACATCGCGATCGGCTCCAGCGCCCAGATCGCCCTCTTCGTCGCGCCGGTGCTCGTCCTCGCCTCCTTCCTGATCGGGCCCTATCCGCTGGCGCTGGTCTTCAACGGCTTCGAGCTGGGGGCGATCCTGCTGGCGATCCTCGCCGGCCACCAGGTCACCTCCGACGGCGAGTCGACCTGGTTCGAGGGGGTCCAGCTCCTCGCCCTCTACGTCGTCCTCGGGCTCGCCTTCTTCTTCGCCTGAGAGGGGTCGGGGGACCAGGCGGGTAGCCTGCCCCGATGGACGCGGTCCTCCTGCTCCTCGCCTTCGCGATCGTCCTCGCCGGCGCCCTCCTGTTCACCAACGCGGTCGAGTGGATCGGGCACCGGCTTGAGGTCGGCGTCGGCGCGGTGGGGAGCATCCTCGCCGCGGTCGGGACGGCGATGCCGGAGACGCTGATCGCGATCGTCGCCCTGCTCGGAGCCAAGGAGGGCTCCGAAGACGTGGCGGTGGGGGCGATCGTCGGCGCCCCGTTCCTGCTCGGGACCCTGGCGATGGGGCTGGTGGGGCTGTTCGCCTACCTCTACCGCGACAGGCGCGACCAGGGGCTGCAGCTGAACGTCCACAGGCCGACCCTCGAGCGCGACCTGCTCTTCTTCCTCGTCCTCTTCGCGGCCGCGGGCCTGCTCGCCTGGGGGCCGCCGGCGCCGCTGCGGATCGCGGTCGGGATCGTCTTCATCCTCGCCTACGTGCTCTACATCCGCCTCACCCTCAAGGGAGGCGGCGAGGTGCAGAGCGAAGACTCGCTCAACCCGCTGATCTTCGAGCGGCGCGCCGAGCGCCGCGAAGACCCCGGCCTGCTGCTCTGCGTGGTGCAGCTCCTGGTCGGTCTGGGAGCGATGGTCGGCGGCGCCCACCTCTTCGTCGAGGAGCTGCTCAAGCTCGCCGAGAGCATCGGCGCCGAGCCGCTGGT
Organism: Actinomycetota bacterium; assembly: GCA_046733335.1. GTDB lineage: Bacteria > Actinomycetota > Thermoleophilia > Solirubrobacterales > 70-9 > VAYN01. Next base: position 11,656 of record JBKPOX010000011.1, read on the forward strand.
GCTGGCGCTGATCCTGGCCCCGCTCGCCACCGAGTTGCCGGAGAAGGTGAACAGCTTCTTCTGGGTGCGGGAAGGGAAGGACGCGCTGGCCCTCGGCAACATCACCGGGGCGATGGTCTTCCAGTCGATGATCCCGGTCGGGATCGGCCTGATCTTCACCGACTGGGAGCTGAACTGGCACGCGGTGCTCTCGATCGGCCTCGGCCTGGCCGGCGGCCTGCTGGCCTACGAGAGCCTCCACCTGTCACGCCGCTTCAAGCTGCCCGCGGTGATCGGCTGGTTCGCGCTCTACGCGGCCTTCCTCGTCGCCGTGGTCGCCAGCGCCTAGCTTAGGCAGCCGCGAGCTCGCCCAGCGCCTTCAGGACGAGGTCGTCGTGCTGTTTCGGCGAGACCTTGGGGAAGACCCTGGCGATCCTGCCGTCGGGGCCGACGAGGAAGGTCGCCCGCTGCACCCCCATGTACTTCCTGCCGTACATCGACTTCTCGACCCAGGCGCCGTAGGCCTCGGCGACCGAGTGGTCCGCGTCGGCGAGCAGGGTGAAGTCGAGGCCGTGCTTGCCGGCGAACTTCCCGACCGCCTCGACCTCGTCCGGGGAGACCCCGATCACCCGCGCCCCGGCCTTCTCGTACTCGGCGCGGCGGTCGCGGACCCCGCATGCCTGGGCCGTGCAGCCAGGGGTGTCGGCGCGGGGATAGAAGTAGAGGACGACGGTCTCGCCGCGCAGGTTGGAGAGCTTCACCTGCTCTCCGCTCTGGTCGAAGAGGCTGAAGTCCGGCGCCAGCTCGCCCTCGGCCAGCACCGCTACTCCCCGTCCTCGGGCAGGGGGGTTCCCTGCGGCCGCTCCTCGTCCTCCTCGAGGTCGTCGTCGGTCCCTTCGAGCGCGTCCGGGGGCAGCGGCGCGGCGTGGCCCCGCGCCTCGAAGCTCTCGAGCGCGCGGTCGCGGCCGTCCTCGTCGACGGGGACGTCGTCGGAGACCCGCACCCACTCGGCGCCTTCGTAGCCCTCGAGGTTGTTGAAGACCTCCTGGTCGACGGCGGCGGAGTCGTCGACGATCACGACCACCTCGCTCTGCGGGTTGAAGTAGGTCCCCGGCTGGTTGAGCATCTCCTCGACCTCGTAGAGGTTCTCGCCCGGCGCTGCCATCAGCCCGATCCTATGAGATCGGCCAGCTGCCGATCGGTCTCCGCCTCGACGTCGAGCGGCGCCAGGCCTTCCCGCAGGCGGCGCTCGTTGCGCATCAGCACGAGCTGGCGCACCTCGGCCCGCAGCTCGGCGTCCATCGCCTCCCCGCCGCGGGGTCCCTCGGCGGCGGCGAGCAGGCGCTCGGTCTCCGCCTCGACGTCGAGCGGCGCCTCCCCCCGCTGCCGGCGGCGCTCCGACTTCGCCTCCAGCATCTGGCGAACCTCGGCGGCCTGGACGGCGGGATCGACCCCTTCGGCGCCGCCCGCGGGCCCCGTTTGAGGCCGTTCGTCGAGGATCGCGAACGGCCCTCTGCCCATCGTCTCCCAGCCGCCGCCGACTCGCTTCAGCAGCAGGCCGATCAGCGGCGCGCAGACGCCCGTGAAGACGAGCAGCCCTGCGCCCTTCTGCAGCCCCGTCAGAGCCGCCGGAAGGTCCATCGCAAAAGCCTCGCAAGGTCCATCGGGGAAGGGTAGAGCGGCCGTCTCCCGCGGTTCGTCCGCTAACCTAGAAGACCGGTTGACTGACGAGTCAATCGGTGGAACGCCACCTGCCGGCGGCGCTCCCGCACACTTCAGAGAACCGCGAAGAAAAGGAGCACCCACCGGTGGTCGATTTCACCCTCACCGACGAGCAGAAAGACCTGCGCGAGCTGGCCCACAGCTTCGCCGAGAAAGAGATGCGCAAGGTCGCCTGGGAGTACGACAAGGACGGCACCTGGCCGCAGGAGATCATCGACAAGGCCTGGGAGGTCGGGTTGATGAACACCCACATCCCCGAGGCCTACGGCGGGCCCGGCCTCGACTACCTCTCCGGCTGCCTGATCGAGGAGGAGGTCGGCTGGGGCTGCTCCGGGATCGGCACCTCGCTGATGGCCAACGGCCTCGCCTCCGCCCCGGTCACCCTCGGCGGCTCGGAGGAGACCAAGAAGAAGTACCTCGGGATGCTCAGCGAGGAGCCCAAACTGGCCTCCTTCTGCCTGACCGAGCCCGACGCCGGCTCCGACGTCTCGGGGATGAAGACCCGGGCGGTCAAGCAGGGCGACAAGTACGTCCTCAACGGCTCCAAGTGCTTCATCACCAACGGCACCTACGCCGACTGGTTCACGGTCTACGCCAAGACCGATCCGGAGGCCGGCCACCGCGGCATCAGCGCCTTCGTCGTCGACGCCAGCTCCCCCGGGGTGAGCGTCGACAAGAAGGAGGACAAGATGGGCCAGCGGGCCTCCAACACCGCGACCATCTCCTTCCAGGACGTCGAGGTGCCGGCCGAGAACCTGCTGGCCGAGGAAAACAAGGGGTTCAAACTGGCGATGATGACCCTCGACCGCACCCGCCCGGGCGTCTCGGCGATGGCGGTCGGGATCGGCCGCGCCGCCCTCGAGTACGCGACCGAGTACTCGAAGGAAAGGGTCCAGTTCGGGGTCCCGATCGCGATGCACCAGGCGATCCAGTTCATGATCGCCGACATGGCGACGAAGGTCGAGGCGGCCCGGCTGCTGGTCTGGAACTCGGCCGTGATGCTGGACCAGGGGATCCGCAACAGCAAGGTCTCCTCGATGGCGAAGCGCTTCGCCGCCGACTCGGCGATGGAGATCACCACCGACGCCGTCCAGATCTACGGCGGCTACGGCTTCATCAAGGAGTACCCGGTGGAGAAACTGATGCGCGACGCGAAGATCATGCAGCTCTACGAGGGGACCAGCCAGATCCAGCGCCTGGTCATCGCCAAAGAAGTGCTGCTGCCGCGGCAGGAGAGCGCCCCGGCGCCCGCCCCCTCCTCACAGGCGTCCGAGCAGAGCCAGTCCGAGCAGGCCGCCGCGACGGTCTAGCTCGCTCAACCTAGGAGATCCACGAAACCGCCGGCCCCTGGCCGGCGGTTTTTCTGTGCTCAGAACGCAGCTGCGGCCCGAACAGCAGGCTGGGCAGGGGGAGAGATCGAGTGTCCCCGTCATTTGAACCGCTATGCGGAACAAATGGCGGGAACACCCTTCTGTCACGCGCGGATGGCTGGCGGAGCTTGCGAATCGGCAGCATGGGATCGTCTCGATCCGACAGTTGACCGGGCCGCTTGGTTACTCGCGGAGCGCGGTCTATCGAGCGGTTGGCGCCGGCCGCCTACATCGGCTCCATCCCGGTGTCTACGCCGTAGGACACACCCATCTTTCGGATCACGGCCACTGCCTGGCGGCCGTTCTGGCTTGTGGGCCTGGTTCCCTCCTCAGCCACGTCTCCGCTGCGTGGCTTTGGGGGCTCACGAAAGCCTCCCCTTTACCTGCTGCTGTAACCACTTCGTGCTATCGCAGGGGAAGGCCGCCACTTCGACTTCACGAAGCACGTTCTCTTGTTTCTGAGGACCGGGCGTTGTGGGAGGGGATTCCGGTGACCGCCTTGCCGCGGACCCTCCTTGATCTCGCCGCGACCGTTCGCTTCGAGTGGCTGGAGAAGATGGTCGAGCGCAGCGAAGACCTCGAGCTCTTCGATCTGCGGGCGGTGGAAGGGCTGCTGGCGCGGACGGTCGGTCACCATGGCCACGGGCGGCTGCGCAGGGCGATCGCCCTCTACATGCCTACGAGCTTCACCCGCTCCAGCCTCGAGAGGAGGTTCCTGGAGCTCGTGCTGGAAGCCGGGCTGCCGCAACCGCGGACCAACTTCGTGGTCGGGGGACTCGAGCTCGACTGCTACTGGCCGGAGCTCCGCTTCGCGGTCGAACTCGACGTCTTCGAGACGCACGGAACCCGCGCTGCCTTTGAGCGCGACCGCAAGCGCCAGGAAGATCTGCTGCTGGCCGAAATCTCGACGACGCGGGTCACCGGGCCGCGGCTGGAACGCGAAGCCGAGGAGTTGATCAAGCGCATCACCTGCCTGCTCGAGCAGCGGGGGCTCAAGGTGGCATCTAGCGCTAGCGCTACCGCGCCGGCGCCTTGTCCCGCTGCTTCGCCGCCTTCAGGCGCTTGACCTTGTCGAGCTCGACCTTGCGCAGGCGGACCGCATCCGGCGCGATTTCCACGCACTCGTCCTCGCGCACGAACTCGATCGCCGCTTCGAGGGAGAGCTCGACTTTCGGCGCGAGCCGCACCAGCACGTCGGCGCTGGCGGCCCGCATGTTGGTCTGCTGTTTGGCCTTGGTCGGGTTGACGTCGAGGTCCTCGGAGCGCGAGTTCTCGCCGACGATCATCCCTTCGTAGACCTCCTCGCCCGAGCCGACGAAAAGCCTGCCGCGCTCCTGCAGGCTCAGCAGCGAGTAGCCCGCGGTCTGCCCGCGGCGGTCGGCGACGAGGGATCCCGTCTGCCGCGTCCGCAGCTCCCCCGCCCAGGGCTCCCAGCGGTCGAAGACGTGGTGGAGGAGGCCGCTGCCGCGGGTCACGGTGAGGAACTCGGTGCGGAACCCGATCAGCCCGCGCGCCGGCACCAGGTACTCCATCCGCACCCACCCGGTCGAGTGGTTGACCATCTGCTCGAGCCGGCCCTTGCGCGCCGCCACCATCTGCGTGACGTCGCCGACGTGCTCCTCCGGCACGTCGATCGCCAGCCGCTCGACCGGCTCGTGGATCTGGCCTTCGATCTCGCGCCTCACCACCTGCGGCTGCCCCGCGGTCAGCTCGTAGCCCTCGCGCCGCATGATCTCCAGCAGCACGACCAGCTGCAGCTCGCCGCGCCCCTGCACCTCCCAGGCGTCGGGGCGCTCGGTGTCGTTGACCCGCAGCGAGACGTTGCCGACCAGCTCCGCCTCGAGGCGCGAGCGGATCTGCCGGGCGGTCAGCTTGTCGCCGCCCTGCGTCCCCGCCAGGGGGGAGGTGTTGATGCCGACGACGACCGAGAGCGAGGGCTCGTCGACGGTGATCACCGGCAGCGGCCGCGGCTGCTCGGGGTCCGCCAGAGTCTCGCCGATCGTCACCGCATCGATCCCGGCGACGGCGATGATTTCGCCCGGCCCGGCCTCCTCGGCGGGGACCCGCTCGAGTCCCTCCGTCACGTAGAGCTCGCTCACCGCCGCCCGCTCGACGCTGCCGTCGGCGCGGCACCAGGCGATCTGCTGGCCCGAGCGGATCGTCCCCTGGCGGACGCGGCAGATCGCCAGTCGCCCCACGTAGGGGGAGGCGTCGAGGTTGGTCACGTGCGCCTGCAGCGGCGCCTCCGGCTCGTAGCGCGGCGGCGGAATCTTCTCCAGCATCAGGTCCAGCAGCGGCTCCAGGTCGCTCCCCTCGGCCCCCTCCTCGAGCGCGGCCCAGCCGGCCCTAGCGTTGGTGTAGACGATCGGGAAGTCGATCTGCTCGGAGTCGGCGTCGAGGTCGATGAAGAGCTCGTAGACCTCGTCGACGACCTCGGCGATCCGCGCGTCAGGCCGGTCGACCTTGTTGACGACGAGGACGATCGGCAGCTTGCGCTCCAGCGCCTTGCGCAGGACGAAGCGGGTCTGCGGCAGCGGCCCCTCGGAGGCGTCGACGAGCAGCAGCGCCCCGTCGACCATCGTCAGCGCCCGCTCGACCTCGCCGCCGAAGTCGGCGTGCCCGGGCGTGTCGACGATGTTCAGCTTCACCTCGCCGTAGTTGACGGCGGTGTTCTTGGCGAGGATGGTGATCCCCTTCTCCCGCTCGAGGTCCATCGAGTCCATCACCCGGTCGGCGACCTCCTGCCCTTTGCGGAAGGTGCCGGTCTGCCACAGCATCGCGTCGACCAGGGTCGTCTTGCCGTGGTCCACGTGGGCGATGATCGCGATGTTCCTGAGGTCTTTTCGGAGGTTCATGGCGCTGCGCGTTCCGGCGTCCTCGTCGCTCATGTGCAGAAGCACGATCGCTCCTGCGCCCTTGGACTGCTCGGCCCTGAGCCACCGAAAAGCCCTCAGCACAAAAAAACGGGACCCGCGTGAACGGGTCCCGTCATTAAAGCGTCTGCGGCGAAACTACTGCTGCTGGACGCTCGCGGCGGCGGGGCCTTTCGGGCCTTCCTCGGACTCGTACGTCACCTTGGCGCCCTCGGTCAGGGACTTGAAGCCCTCGCCGAGAATCGCGGTGTGATGGACGAAGACGTCCTTCGAGCCGTCATCGGGAGTGATGAACCCGTAGCCCTTGTCGTCGCTGAACCACTTGACAGTTCCAGTGGGCATGCATTGCCTCCACTTCGTGTGCTGCGAACGCGGAGGATGCAAAAGCAACGACTGCGAGCGCTACGCACAGCTTTCGCCGGTAATCACCGGCCCAACGGAGGGCACCGTAGCAGGATCATCCCCCGATGCCGCGCCAAACGGATGTTCAACCGGTTGGCCTCGGCGCCGATAAGTGGGTAGACGATGCCTGTGATGCTCCTGAGCTCCGCGCGCTGCCGCCCCTTCGCCTGGTCGCTGCCGGTCCTCGTCGCGCTCGCGGCGCTGGCGCCGGCGAGCGCTCCCGCCGCCGCCGGGCTCGGCCCCAAGGGCGGTGGCCCGCTGACCCCGCCCCTGGAGGTGCTCGCCAGCCCAGTCGTGGCCGAACGCTCGCCGGCGGCGCAGGCGGACCGCGTCGGGATCCCCCGCGGAGGTCCCGGCAGCCTCGTTCGCGACGGCCGCCGCGTCCTCGTCACCGCGCGCTTCTCGCAGAGCGTCCTCGCCTCCCTGGGGGAGCTGCGGGAAGCCGGCGGGGAGATCGTCGACTCCAGCCCTCCGCTGCAGACGGCGACGGTCTCCGTCGCGCCGGAAGACCTCCGCGAGCTCGCCGCGGTCCCCGGGGTGAGGGCGATCTGGCCCGTGCGGGAGCCGTTCACGCGCACGCCGGCGGGGCAGTGCGAGGGCGGGGCGGTGATCTCCGAGGGCCTGGCGCAGCTACAGGTCGACGACGCCCGGGGCGCCTTCGAGCTGCGCGGCCGCGGCCTCACCGTCGGCGTCCTCTCGGACTCCTTCGACGCGGCGCCGGGCGCCGCCACCAGAGCCGCCGTCGACGTCGAGTCGGGCGACCTCCCCGGCCCGGCGGGAACCTGCTCCGACCAGCAGCTGCCGGTAAACGTGCTCCAGGAGGGGCCGCCCGACGGCGGCGACGAGGGGCGGGCGATGCTGCAGATCGTCCATGACCTGGCGCCGCACGCGGCCCTCGCCTTCGCTACCGCTTTCATCACCGAAGAATCGTTCGCTCAGAACATCGAACGGCTTGCGCGACCGGTGGCGGCGGGCGGGGCCGGAGCCCAGGTCCTCGTCGACGACGTCGGCTACTTCGACGAGCCGTTCTTCCAGGACGGCCCCGTCGCGGTCGCGATCGACAACGTCACCGACGCCGGGGCCAGCTACTTCTCGGCCGCCGGCAACGACAACCTGATCGACGCGATCGGCCGCGACATCTCCTCTTGGGAGGCCCCCGCCTTCCGCGACTCGCTCACCTGCCCCCCGGCGATCCTCGCCCTCTCCGGCTTCAACGGCACCCACTGCATGGACTTCGACCCCGGGGCGGGGCCGCTGGAGGTCGACCCGACCTTCGGGATCACCGTCAAGCCCAAGGAGGTCCTGACGATCGACCTGCAGTGGGCGGAGCCCTGGTACGGCGTCGGCACCGACATCGACGCCTTCCTCCTCTCCGAAGCCGGCCTGATCGAAGCGGCCTCCTTCGACGATAACCCCGGCCCGGAAGGGACCCAGCGGCCGGTCGAGATCCTGCAGTGGGAAAACGAATCGAGCTCGCCGGCAACCGCGCAGCTCGCGATCAACCGCTTCGCCGGCGGCAGCCCCCGGCTGAAGTTCATCCTCCTGCAGAACGGCGGCGGGGTGAGCGCGATCGAGTACCCGGAATCCGCCGGCGGCGACGTCGTCGGACCGTCGATCTTCGGCCACGCCGGTAGCGCCAGCGCGACCACGGTTGCCGCTGTGCCCTTCAACGACAGCTCCCGGATCGAGCCCTACTCCTCGCGCGGCCCGGTCACCCACCGCTTCGGTCCCGTGGTCGGGACCACGCCGGCGGCGGCGCTCGGCGCGCCCGAGGTGATCGCCAAGCCCGACCTGGCCGCGACCGATTGCGGCGCGACCACCTTCTTCGCCGTCTTCACCGGCGTCAGGTGGCGCTTCTGCGGGACCTCGGCGGCCGCTCCCCATGCGGCCGCGGCGGCCGCGCTGGTGCGCCAGGCGAAACCGACGCTGTCGCAGCAGCAGGTCCGCGCCACCCTCACCGGCACCGCCGCCCCCGTCGGCGCCTTCCCCGCCGAAGCCGCCGGAGCCGGCCTCCTCGACGCCTTCACCGCCGTCGCCAGCCTGCCGAAACCGATCGAAGGAGGAGACGGGCCCAGCGTCCAGGTGCCGCCACCGGCGGCGAGGGGCGGCGTCACGGTGCCGGCGAGCCCCGGCGCTCCAGCGCCGGTCGCACCTGCGCCCACCGTCCCGGCGACCCGAATCCTCAAGCACCCCCGCAAGGTTGTGCGCACCCGCGGGCGCAGCGCCCGCGCCGTCTTCCGCTTCGGCGCCGACCGCGCCGGAGCGACGTTCCTCTGCAAGCTCGACCGGGGGGCCTTCCGCGGCTGCCGCAGCCGGATCGCCCGCCGGTTCGGCCTCGGCCGCCACGCGGTCAGGGTGAGGGCGGTCTCAGCCGGTCTTGCCGATCCCACCCCGGCTGTGTTTCGCTTCCGGGTCGAGCAGGTCCGCTGAGGGCTCGGGAGGCCGGCGGGACTGGCGGCGCGCCGCCCAGTGACCGAGGCCCAGCAGCGCCAGCAGGGCGAGCGCGGTCCCGAGGACGATCGGGTCGGTCAGCGAGAGCCCCTCGAGCCTGGTGCCGAAGTAGACGGAGATCGCGGTGATCGGGAGGTAGCCGAGGGCGGTCGTCCAGACGAAGCGCCAGAGCGGGACGCGCGCGGCCCCCGCCGCGTAGGAGACGATGCTGAACGGGAGGATCGGGATCAGACGCATCGCCAGCAGCAGGGAGGGGCCGCCGCGCTCGATCGCCCGCTCGGCCCGCTCGAAGCGCGCGACGCCGAACCAGCGGTCCAGCAGCGGCCGCGCGACGCGCCGGCCGATCGCCCAGCAGGCCAGCCCGTTGAGGAGCCATCCCGTCATCACCAGGGCGAGCGCCGGGAAGAACCCGTAGGCGAAGCCGGCGGCCGCGTCGACGATCTCGGCGGGGTAGAAGACGACGCTGTGGAGGAGGGCGAGGGCGAGGATCAGCAGCGGCCCGGCGGCGCCGAGGCGGTCGATCTGGCGGCGCACCTCCTCGTTGTCGCCCTGGATCGCCGCGCTCGCCGCCTCGCGCAGCGGGTCGACTGCGAGCACGACGGCACCCATCAGCGCGATGCCGGCGAGGGTGACGCCGATCTCTGCCCAGGGCAGGCGGTTGCGCTCCACCGGCCTAGCCGCGCAGCCGCTCGGCCAGGCCGGAGTGGCGGCCGCCGCTGTCGTCGCGGTGCACCGCGGCGGCCAGCACGGCCCTGTCCCCGACGAGCACGCAGCTGTTGCGGGCGCGGGTGATCGCCGTGTAGAGGAGCGGGCGGTTGAGCATCCGCGAGTGCGAGCGGTGGCAGACGCCGACGACCACCGGGACCTCGCAGCCCTGCGACTTGTGGACCGAGATCGCGTAGGCGAGGCGGAGGGTGCCGGTCTCGCCGTAGGGGATGACCAGCGTGCCGCCCTCGTCGGTGTCGACGACGATCTCCTCCTCGCCGGGGTCGTCGTCGCGGAGGAAGACGATCGAGCCGTTCATCAGCCCCAGCTCGTGCGAGTTGCGGGTCTGGATCAGCCGGTCGCCGATCCGGAAGCGGCTGTCGAGGGCGAGCTTGCCGTGGGGGTTGAGCTCGGCCTGCAGCCGCTCGTTCAGCGCGTCGATCCCGACCGGCCCGCGGTACATGGGCGCCAGCACCTGGACCTCGCGGATCGGGTCGACGGAGAACCGCTCCGGCGCCCGCTCGGCGACCACCTCGACCACCGTCTCCAGCGCCCGCTCCGGAGTCCCCCGCTCGATGAAGAAGAAGTCGTGGTCCTGGTCGGGGCCGGGCTCGAGGTGGGGCGGGCGGCCCTGGTTGACCTCGTGGGCCGCGGTGGTGATCATCGAGCGGGCCGCCTGGCGGAAGATCTGGGTCAGCCGCACGACCGGGACCGCCTCGGCGGCGATCAGGTCCTCGAACGGCTTGCCGGCGCCGATCGGCGGCAGCTGGTCGGCGTCGCCGACGAAGACGACGTGGGTCGTCTCCGCCAGGCCGTCGAGCAGGACCTCGGCCAGGCGCAGGTTCAGCATCGAGGACTCGTCGACGATCACCAGGTCGGCGGGAAGCGGGCGGCCCGGCCGGAAGGCCGGCTCGCGCCCCGGCATCCACTCGAGCAGGCGGTGGATCGTCTTCGCCTCGTGCCCGGTCGTCTCCTCGAGGCGGCGGGCCGCCCGCCCGGTCGGAGCGCAGAGCGCGATCGTCGCCCTCGCGGCCTCCGCCTCGGCGACGATCTCCCTCGTGCAGACGGTCTTGCCGACGCCGGGCCCGCCGGTCAGGACCGAGACCCGGGCCGCGAAGGCGCCGCGGACCGCCGCCCACTGCTCGTCGGTGAGGTCGCCGCGGGGCACCTCCGGCGGCTCGTGGTCGAGGTGGGGAGGAGCCGCCGCGCGCCGCGCCAGGGTGGCGGCGACGGCGAGCTCGCTCGCCCGCGTCGGCTCGCGGTAGATCCGGCCCTCGTCCTCGACCAGCCCCGGCGCCTGGCAGAGCACCTCGGCGTCCGGTTCGGTGCCGATCAGCCGCGCCGTCCGCTGGGCCAGCTCCGGCAGCGGCAGGTAGCTGTTCCCCTGCTGCTCCGCCTCGATCAGCGCGAAGGCCGCCGCCGCCTGCGCCCTCCGGCTCGACTCCGGCGGCACGTCGGCCGCCAGGGCGATCCTGTCGGCGCGGGCGAAGCCGACGCCGGGCACCTCGGTCAGCCGGTAGGGGTCCTCGTGGAGGATCGCCAGCGAGCGCTCGCCGTAGCGGGCGTGGATCGGCGCCGCCAGGTGGGCGAGCCCGTGCGGCGCCAGCTGCACGTGGAGGTCGCGGATCGCCCGGCTCGCGTACCAGGACTGGGCGGCGGCGGCGGCCTGGTCGGCGCTGACCCCGCGCAGGGAGGCGAAGGCGCGCTGCGGGTCGGCGGCGATCGCCTGCAGCACCTCCTCGCCGTACTCGTCGCAGAGCTTCTCGGCCCGCTTCTCGCCGATGTGGCGGAGCGAGCTCAGGTAGGCGACCTGCCCGTCGCGGTCGGCGGGGTCGAGCGGCACCGCCCCCTGCGCCCGCAGCTGGCGCCCGTAGCGGCTGTGGGTCTGCCACTCGCCGCTGACCTCGGCGCGGGCGCCGGCGTCGAGGTGGGCGACCGGCCCGACCAGGGCGAAGCCCTCGCCCGACGCGACCTCCTGCACCTCGAGCACCGCGTAGCCGTCGTCCTCGGCGCGGTAGATCACGCCGAGGACCTCGACCGTCCCCGTGTAGGAGGCGGCATCGGAGTCGAAGAGCGTTGCTGCTCTGGTCACGCACCAAGGCTAGGGACCCCGAAGGCGGGACCCCCAGCCGCCGTGGCCGTAGTTTGCGCGCACCGCGCCGGGTCGTGATCTAGTTTCGGACGATGGCGCCCCGACCCGTCGCCGGCCTCTGCGACCGCTGCCGCCACCAGCGGCTGGTCCCGAACACCCGCGGCTCGGTCTTCTCGCTCTGCGAGCGCTCCCGCACCGACCCGGCCTACCCGCGCTACCCGCGGCTGCCGGTCCTCAGCTGCCCGGGGTTCGAGCCGCCGCCGCCCGCGGCTCCCGAGCAGCCCCGATAGCGGCGCCGGCCCTCAGCTCCGCATCGGATCGGGTTCGCCGAGCTTGCTCAGGTCCGGGGGCTCGTAGACGCCGCCGGGGACGCCGCCGACGATGACCATCCGGATCCCCTCCGGGCCGGGCCAGACCTTGCGCTTGGTCCCGGAGGCGACTCGGGCCATGTGGTCGGGGTCGAGCGGGAAGCGCTCGCCCTCGATCTCGATCTCGCCGCCGCCACGGATCGTCATGAAGACCTCCTCCTGGCCATCCCCGGCGTGGTCGTGCTCGGGGTAGTTCTCGAAGTTGGGGGGCATGTCGATCACCTGCAGCCCGAAGGACTCGACCCCGAGCTCCGCCCGCGCCCGTTTGAACGCTCCCAGGTAGACCGCCTCCATCTCGTCGATCTTCTTCACCGCGTACTCGCCCATCGGCGCCTCCTCGTGTCTCGCCCGGCCTTCCTCGGGGCCGGGTCAGTAAACGAACGTTCGTGCTTTTATATGATGCCTGTCTGTGACTCCCGTCACCGAGAAGGGCGCCCGGACGCGAGAGGCGATCCTCGACCGCGCCGTCGACCTCGCCTCGGTCGAGGGGCTGGAGGGGCTGACGATCGGCCGGCTGGCCGCCGAGCTGCAGATGAGCAAGAGCGGCCTCTTCGCCCACTTCGGCTCCAAGCAGGACCTGCAGCTGGCGGCGATCGCCGCCGCCGCCGCCCGCTTCCGGGCGAACGTGGTGACGCCCGCCCTGGAGCTGCCGGAGGGGGCGCCCCGGCTGCGGGCTCTGGCCGAGCGCTACCTCGACCAGGTCGACGCCTACTCCGGCGGCTGCTTCTGGGCCGCGACCTCGGCCGAGTACGACGACCGCCCAGGCCCGGTCCGCGACGCGATCGCCGCCGCCCTCGACGCCTGGCTCGGCGAGCTGGAGCGCCAGGCCCGCATCGCCGGCCTCGAGCACCCGGAGCGCCTCGCCTTCGCGATCTACTCCCTGGTGATGGGGGCGAACGCCCGCCACCGCCTCAGCGGCGACGCGGGCGTCTTCGACCATGCCCGCGAGGCGATCGAGCAGCTGCTTCCGAGCTAGCCGCGGCGCCGCTACCCTCGCCGCATGGCGGACGAGCTGCCGATTCTCCTCTTCGCCGCTCCCGCCGAGCTCGAGGCGTGGCTGGAGGAGAACCACGATTCCTCGCAGGGCGTCTGGCTGAAGATCGCCAAGAAGGGCGCGCCGGAGGCGAGCGTGACCTACTCCGAGGCGCTGGAGCTGGCGCTCTGCTTCGGCTGGATCGACAGCCAGAAGCGTGCCTTCGACGGGACGCACTTCCTGCAGCGATTCACGCCGCGGCGGCCGCGCGGCCGCTGGTCGAAGATCAACCGCGAGAAGGCCGAAGCACTGGTCGAATCCGGGAGGATGCGCCCCGCCGGCCTCGCCGAGGTGGAGGCGGCCGAAGCCGACGGCCGCTGGGAGGCCGCCTACGCGGGCCAGCGCGCCGCCACGGTGCCGCCCGACCTGCAGCGCGAGCTCGACGCCAACCCCGCCGCGGCCGAGTTCTTCGCCTCCCTCGACAGCGCCAACCGCTACGCGATCCTCTATCGCCTCGGCGAGGCGAAGAAGCCGGCGACCCGCGAGCGCCGGCTGCGGAAGTTCGTCGCGATGCTCGCACGCGGCGAAAAGGTCCACGGCTGACGCCGCACGCCGGGCGCTAGCCTCAGCGGGTGGACCGAAGCCTCCTCCAGCGGGTCCTCGCCGAGGGCGGCGAGCCTTCCTATCGCGCCGAGCAGGTGTGGGAGTGGGTTGCGCGCGGGGCCGGCTCCTACGAGGAGATGACGAACCTGCCGGCGGCCCTGCGCGAGCGGCTGGAGGCGGAGGTGCCGCTCTCGACGCTGACGGTGCAGGCCGAGGCGAAGTCCGACGATGGCACCGTCAAGACCCTCTTCCACACGGCCGACGGGCGGCCGATCGAGGCGGTGCTGATGCGCTACCGCGACGGGCGGCGCTCGGTCTGCCTCTCCTCGCAGTCGGGCTGCCCGCTCACCTGCACCTTCTGCGCAACCGGGCAGATGAGGTTCGGGCGAAACCTCGGAGTCGGCGAGATCCTCGACCAGGCGTTCCACTTCCGCCGTCTCGAACCGATCGACCACGTCGTCTTCATGGGGATGGGGGAGCCGACGATGAACGTCGACAACGTCCTCGCCGCCTGCGAGCTGCTGCCCGACCTCGGCGTCACCCACCGGCGCACGGCGATCTCCACGGTGGGCTGGGTGCCGGGGATCGACCGCCTCGCCGAGTGCGAGATGCCGGTCGGCCTGGCGCTCTCGCTGCACGCGCCGAACGACGGGCTGCGCTCGCAGATCATGCCGGTGAACGAGCGCTACCCGATCGCCGAGGTCCTGGCCGCCTGCGAGCGCTACCGCGTCGCCCGCCGCCGCAAGGTCTTCGTCGAGTACGTGATGCTCGACGGCGTCAACGACCTGCCGGAGCACGCGCGCGAGCTGGCGAAGCTGCTCGACCCGCGCGGCTACAAGGTCAACCTGATCCCGTACAACCCGACCGGCGCCTACGACGGCTCGCCGCCCGAGCGGATCGAGCGCTTCCGGGCGATCCTCGCCGAGCGCCGCATCCCCGCCACCGTCCGCCTCACCCGCGGCCGCGACATCGAGGCCGCCTGTGGCCAACTGGCGGCAACCGCAGGCTGATCGAGTACAGGGGCTACAACGGCTTGATGACTAGCCCACGGCGACCTCATACGCCTGCTCGGCGTCGAGGAACGGCGCCAAGGTGACGTAGACCAGCGTCGGCACGAGGTCCAGCAGCGTCTCCGGCCCTTTCTTGTTTACGTGGTCGTAGAGAAGGGAGTACAGCGCGCCTCCAATCGCCTCGGCGACGACCGGGGGCGTCTCAGGTTTCAGCTCGTAGCCTGGGGCCAGCAGTCCCTCCATCCCCTCGGTCACCACCTCCCGCTGATCGAGAGCGCGCTTACCTGCCGCGTATATCTCCTTGCCCCACAAGCGCGCGTACTCCGGCTCTTCGGCGCCCCAGCGAAACATCGCTTCATGGGTGTCGCGGACTGCGCGAGGCCAGTTTGGGGCGCGGCGAAACGCGGGCAGGGCGGCCGCCATCATGTGCGCCAAGCCGCTGTCCAGGGCCGCGACGATCGCGTCCTCCTTGTTCTTGAAGTGTTCGTAGAAGGTGCGCTGCGAGGTGCTCGCCCGTTCGACCATCTCGGCGACGGTCGCTTCGGGGTAGCCCTTGTCCGCGACCACCGCCGCCAGCGCCCGCAGCAACCGCTCCAGCGGCGTGCGGTGCTTCTGTCGCTCCTCGAACGGCCGTATCTTCACCGTCCGCCTTCGCCTCGCTTTCAACGGGCCGGGGGGCGCGGGGTAGGTGAGCATCCACTCCCACAGCTGGGGGGCGAGGTCGAGCAGTTCCTGCTCCTGGCCGCGGTAGAGGCGCTTGTGGATCACCTTCTGGATGCCGCCGACCAGTGAGCGGACCAGCTCCTCGGGCATCCCCTCGCGATCCGGAATCCCGGTGAGCAAGCGCGTCGCCATCACGGTGGCCGCATCAGACATACGGTCGACCACCGCCGCCCCCTCCGGGTAGGCAGCGTAGACCTCCACGATGCACATCTTGGCCGCGGCGGGTTGGGCGACGATCGATTCGACGACGTCGATGAAGGCGCGTCGCCCCCGGTCGACGTCGCGCTCGGCTGCACCGTCTCTTCCAAATCGCTCCAGCGTCGGGCCGGCAATCGCCTCCACCGCGGCGACGAAGCAGGCCTGCTTGTCCTCGAAGTGGCGGTAGAAGGCGCTGCGCGAGACGCCGGAGAGCTTGACCAAGTCGGCGACCGTGGTGGCCTCGTAGCCTTTGTCGGCCACCGTCGCCACCATCGCCGCGAAGAGTCGTTCCCGCTGGTTGCGTTCGGCCACCTCGCGGGGGGCGCCGCGCCCGGGGCGGAGCTTTTTGTCTCGCAGTTGAGTGGCGTCCCCCCACGGCGTATTGAGCATCGTCGGTGGACGATATCCAGCTGTCCTCTGGTTGCCGATCGGGTCCATTCGAGGGAACTTAATGGTACGCACGCGACCTATTAGAGCAGTTTTTCGTTGACAAGACTCTGATGAGAACCGCTTGAGAGCGGGAATTCTACTGATCATCCCACCGCGACGCAGCCATAAATATGCGGGTTCCTTGACAGTTTGGTCCGGCTATGTTCTTATTGCTGAGTCCCGAACGCGCCTCAGGGGGCGGGCTCGGGATGGGAGAGATAAACGGGTGGTCGGTGCTTGTTGGGGAACCCGGCAGCCGGGTTGGGGAACAAGCAAAGGCCAAGGGACAAAGGAGAGCCGTTCGTGATACGCCACGCCGAGGCACCGTCCGCGGGACAGATCCGATTCAACGATCTCAGCCGTAACTTCGGCTTCGCCGTCGCCACCGTCGGCGGATCCCGTGGCGCCACCGGGAGTGGTGCGCGCCCAGGCCAGCGGATGGTCCTCGCCGCCCTTCTCGCCTTCGCCGCCCTGCTCGTCCTCGCCGCCCCCGCCCTCGCCGCGCCGCCGGCGGTGACCACCGGCGAAATCTCGAATCGAGCGGCCGAATCGGTCACGCTCAACGGCACCCTGAATCCTGGCGGCGCGGCCGTCACCTCGTGCAAATTCGAATACGGCAAAACCACGAGCTATGGGCAGACCGCTCCATGTGCCGAGAGCAACGCCTCGATCGGGACCGGCACCTCCCCGGTCGCCGTTCACGCCGACGTCGTCGGCCTCGCCCATCGGGCCTCCTACCACTACCGTCTCGTCGCCGGGAACGCCGACGGCACCAGCAACGGAAAAGACAGGACCTTCGCAACTCGCGGCGCCCAGATCAACGGCCAGACCCTGGTGACGGTGAGGAGCGACTCCGCGGTCTTCGGCGCGCTCATCAACCCAGCGGGCGAAGCGACCACCTACGAATTCCAGTACGTCGCGGACGCCGAGTTCCAATCGAGCGGGTACCTCTTTGCCACCGGCCTGCCGGCCGGGGGGCAATCGATCGGAGCCGGAAGCGGCGACGTCGTGGTCTCCCAGGAAGCGACCGGCTTGACCCCGCTGACGACCTATCACTTCCGCGTGGTCGCCACGAGCCCCGACGGGCAGACCGTCGGGGAAGACCTGGCGTTCACGACCTACCTGCCTCAAGCAACCGGGCTGCCGGACGGCCGCGCTTACGAGCAGGCGTCGCCGCTCGACAAGAACGGCAACAGCGTGCAGGGGTCCCTCAACAACGTCAGGGCCGCTTCGGACGGCCGGGGGGTCATCTTCTTCGCGAACGGCGGGATGCCCGGCGGCGAAGGGGCGCAGGACTACCCGACCTACCTCGCCCTCCGCGGCGCGAGCTCCTGGACGAACCATGGGTTGCTGGCTTCGGCGTCCTTCGGCTCGCGCTCGAAGGTTTACGGCCTGAGCAACGACTTCTCGCGCTCGTTCATGTCGATCGGCACCCCCGGGATCGAGAACGGCGTTGCCGAAACGAACACCGCCACCGGGCAGGTGACCCCGATCTACATCGAATCGAGCTTCGAATTCGAAAACGAAGGCGCATACATCGGCAGCTCGGCGGACAACACCAAGTCGGTGTTCGAACTGGGCAGGGAAATCCTCCCCGGCGCCGCGGCGGGCTACCCCAACGTCTACCTCTGGGACAGCGTGGCGAAAAAATTGGTTCTCGCCGGCGTTCTGAACAACGGCCAGGCCCCTGAAGAAGGCGCCTTCGCAGGTTCGTATGAGTGGTTCGCAAGCGGAGAAACGTGGTGGGGGGGCGGGTTCCTCAAGCACTACACCGAGGCCCAGCACGTCGTCTCCGACGATGGCACGCAGGTGGTCTTCACCTCGGGCGGCGCGGCCCAGCTGTACGTGCGCGTGAACGCGACCCAGCCGCAGAGCCCGGTCGACGGGGAAGGCAACTGCACCGTGCCGACCGACGCCTGCACGTTGAAAGTGTCGAAATCGGTTCGAACCATCCCGGACCCGGCGGGGCAGAAGCCGGCCAAATTCCTCGGCGCCTCAACCGACGGCTCCAAGATCTTCTTCATGAGCCGCTCCCAGCTGACCAACGACGCCAACACCGGGGTCGCCGACGCGGGTCAGGACCTGTACAGGTATGAACCGAAAACCCAGACCCTCGTGGATCTGACCGCCAACAGCGACCCCGGCAACCCGGACGGCGCCAACGTCCTTGGCCTGCTTGGCACCAGCGACGACGGCTCCTACGTGTACTTCGCGGCAACCGGAGTGCTGGCACCTGGCGCAACGCTGGGTTCGATCAACATCTACCTGGCGCATAACGGTGTAATCACCTTCGTCACCAAAGCGACCGGAGGAGCAACGGAGGACGATGCCGTCAGCCGGTTGTGGGCGCCCACCGACGCCGAAGTCGTCGGGGCGCAGTTCCCGCGGGCCAGTCGGGTCGCACCCGATGGGCAAACCGTGATTTTCAAATCGACCGCGAAACTGACCGGATACGACAACAAAGGGATCAGCCAGGTCTATAGGTATCGAGTCGGCGAGGGGATCATCTGTGTCTCGTGCAACCCGACCGGCGCTCCGCCGACCGGCCGCGCAACCCTGCAGAGCGTCGAAGCAGCGGGCGAATTCATCAAACCCAACTACATGCAGGGCACCTTCCCGCGCAACCTGTCGGTCAGCGGTGATCAGGTGTTCTTCGAGACTCGGGACCAATTGATCGCCCCCGACAACAACGGCGTCCAGGACGTCTACGAGTGGGAGGCCAACGGCGCAGGATCGTGCCAAAGCAGCAGCCAGAACGGCGGCTGTCTCTACTTGCTGTCGACCGGCACCAGTCCGAAACCGTCGTTCTTTGGGGACGCCAGCGAAAGCGGCAATGACGTCTTCTTCTTCACGGCGCAGCCGCTGGTCATCCAAGATCGAGACGAACTGGTGGACGTCTACGACGCTCGAGTAGGTGGGGGCCTTGCATCGCAGAATCCGCCGCCGCCGAGCATCTGCACCGGCGAAGGCTGCAGGCCCGAGACGACGCCCGTCCCCGAGGCTCCCTCGCCCGGAACCAGCAGCTTCGTCGGGCAGCCCGATCCGAAGCCTCATCGTAGGAAACACCACAAAAAGAAGCATCACAAAAAGAAGCACCACAAGAAAAGGCACCACAAGAAGAAGCACCACAGTGGCAAAGGTCATGACGGCTCCAAAGCGACGAACCGCGGAGCCCATCGATGAGCGGCAAGCCAACGAAGGAGAAGCGATCGATGATCAAGTCGAGGTTTGCCACGAAAGGTGTCCCGATGCAGCTGCGTTTCGCCCTCATGACTGCGGCTCTTGCAACCGTCTTCCTCGGTCTCGCCGCTGATGCCTCGGCGGCGCCGCAGCCGGCATGGTCCCTGCAGGTATCGTCGTTCCCGACCAACTTCCCGCCCGAAACTGTTGGAGGCGAGGAAAAGGGCCCCGCCTACCTGATCGTCGCCGAGAACGTCGGCGGCGCCGACACGGTCGGGGAGTTCAAAGTCGTCAGCCAGCTTCCCGCGGGGCTCAGCGTCTCTCCGTCGCGTCCCCCGGAAGGCAAGACCTTCAGGGCGGACAACGGGTTCCAACCGATGTCATGCTCGGTCTCGAGTCAAACGGTGACCTGCAAAAGCGAATCATCAGTCTCGTCCCGGCCCGGGGAACTCGTGCAGGTCACGATCTATGTCAGCGTGGCGGCAAGCGCTCCGGCGACGCTGGTCAACGAAACGGTCATCGAAGGCGGTGGAGCAGCCGCGGTCTTCAAGCAGACGCCGACCGAGATCAGCTCAGAGCACGCTCCCTTTGATTTCACTCCAGGCTCATCGGGGCTCGACGGCTCGATCGTCAACGCCGATGGCAGCTCCGCGACCCAGGCCAGCTCGCATCCCGAAAATCTCGAAATCGCGATGAACTTCAATCGCTTCACCCTTCCCACCAGCTTCTCGGCCTTTGCCTCCGGAAATGGTGTCAAAGACATCGTTACCCATCTTCCGAAGGGAATGGTGGTGAACCCGCAGGCGACGCCGCAGTGCCTCGAGGCGCAGCTGGAGACCCTGGAGGGGTGCCCCGCCGACACCCAGATCGGCACGGTGAACCTCACGCTCGGGCTCGCGTCCGCGTACAACATCTCCGAGATCCCGATCTACAACATGGTGCCGCCGGCCGGAGTCGCCGCCGAGTTCGCCTTCCAAGTGGTCGCCGGGGTATACGTACACCTCGACGGTTTCGTCAGGAGTGGCGGCGACTACGGCCTGTCTGCTGCATCCAACGACATCCTCGCCAAAGTCTTCGTCGGGGGCGTGAAAGTCAATTTCTGGGGGGATCCGACCGCCTCGACTCACGACAACGTGCGCGGCGAATGCCTCAGCGCTTTGAGCTTGCCGAGCTTGGTATGCCCCCCGGCGGAACGCCTGAATACCGCCCTGCTGACCATGCCGAGCCAGTGCACCGGGCCGATCGTGACCTCGGTTACTGCCGACAGTTGGCAGGATCCGAACATCCCCGTGACGCGTAGCGTCACCAGCCACGATCTGAACGGAAACCCGGTTGGAGTGGACGGGTGCAACAAAGTCGAGTTCAACCCGACGATCAAAGCCCAGCCCACCACCAACGTCGCCGATTCACCGACTGGGCTGGATTTCGGCCTGCACATTGCGCAGAACCAGGAACCGCAGGCACTGGCACCGGCGAATCTCAAGGACTCTCGGGTCGTCCTCCCCGAGGGGTTGGTGATCAACCCATCCGCTTCGGACGGCCTCGGCAGCTGCACGCCGGCCGAGATCGAACTGAACGGACCGAATCCGGCGAGCTGCCCCGAGGCCGCCAAGGTCGGCACGGTGGAGATCCGCACGCCGATGCTCGAGAATCCGCTGCCTGGCGCCGTCTACGTGGCGGAGCCGTTCGACAACCCGTTCGATTCGCTGCTCGCCCTCTATATCGCTGTCGGAGATCCCCGCACCGGAGTAGTCATCAAGCTCGCCGGGAAGGTCGAACCGGATCCCCACACGGGCAGGTTGACCGCCGTCTTCACGGAAAACCCGGAGCTGCCCTTCGAAGACCTCAACCTCTCGTTCTTCAATGGCGCCCGGGCGCCATTGAAGACCTCTCCCGTCTGCGGGACTTACCAGACCACCACCAGGCTGACGCCCTGGAGCTCCCCTGAAGGGGCGGACGCCACTCCTTCGGACTCCTTCGCCACGTCGGTGGCCCCGGGCGGCGGCTCTTGCGCCACCTCGGCTGCCTCGCTGCCACACCAGACCGCCTTCACCGCAGGCACCGTCGCGCCGACGGCGGGCGCCTACTCGCCGTTCGTCCTCAGGCTCACCCGTCCTGACGGCTCCCAGAGGATCACCGGGCTGGACACCACCCTGCCGCCCGGACTGACGGGGAAGCTGGCCGGCATCCCATACTGCTCGGAGGGTCAGATCGCGGTTGCGGAGTCCCGCGCAAAGCCCGATCAGGGGAAGCTCGAGCAGCAGAGCCCGTCATGCCCGGGCGCGAGCGAGGTGGGAACCGTCGACGTCGGTGCCGGCGCGGGCCCGACGCCCCTCCACGTCCCCGGGCGCATCTACCTCTCCGGCCCGTACAAGGGGGCGCCGCTGAGTCTGACGGTCATCACCCCCGCGGTGGCAGGTCCGTTCGACCTCGGGAACGTGGTTACCAGGGCCGCACTTTTCGTCGACCCGTTGACCGCTCAGATCCACGCCGTCTCAGACCCGCTGCCGACGATCATCGAGGGCATCCCACTCGATATCCGTTCCGTGGTCCTGAAGATGGGGCGACCCAGCTTCACGCTCAACCCCACCTCCTGCGACCCGATGGCCGTCAACGGGGCGGCGAGCATGCTTGCGGGCCCCAGCGCGGGCCTGAGCTCGCCCTTCCAGGTCGGGGGCTGCACCTCGCTCGCCTTCAAGCCGCGCCTCAAGCTGCGCCTGAAGGGCGGGACGAAGCGCAACCAGTACCCGGCCCTGACGGCCACCGTCAACTACACCGGGGGTCAAGCCAACATCGAGAGGGCGGCGGTGACCTTCCCGCACTCCGAGTTCCTCGCGCAGAACCACATCAGGACCGTCTGCACTCGGGTGCAGTTCAACGCCGGTCCGGTCCCCGGCGCGGCCTGCCCGGCCGGCAGCGTCTATGGCCAGGCGAAGGCGGTCACGCCGCTGCTGGACAAACCCCTCGAAGGCCCCGTGTTCCTCCGTTCCTCGAGCCACAAGCTGCCAGACGTGGTGGTCGCGCTACGCGGTCAGGTGAACGTCGTCCTGGTCGGCCGGGTCGACTCGGTCAAAGGCCAGCTTCGGAACACCTTCGAATCGGTTCCCGATGCGCCGATCTCTTCCTTCACCCTGCAGATGCAGGGAGGCAGGAAGGGCCTGCTCGTCAACAGCACCAACATCTGCAAGTCGACCAACAGGGCGACGGTGCGGATGGACGGGCAGAACGGAAAGACGTACGACACCCGGCCCGTGATCAAGAACAGCTGCCGCCACAAGGCGAAGAAGAACGGCGGCAAGCGCAAACACGGGAGCAAGCGCAAGCACGGCAGGGGCTAGAAAGCCCCCTCCGCCAACAGCAGCCGCGCCACGGCGCGGCTGCGCCGCTGGACACAGATGAGTGAGTCGCCACGACAAGGAAGAAGGGCTGGCTTTCGCTCGCATCTCCTCGCACTGCTCTTGGCGTTGGCCGTCGTCGCGCTTGCAGCTCGAAGCGACGCGGCCGAAGCGGCGGGGCCGCCGCAGATACTCGCCTCCTGGGTCACGGACGTGACCGCAAGCTCGGCGAACCTGCGGGCGGAAATCAACCCCAATGAATTCCCAACCACCTACCTCTTCGAATACATCACGATCAGCGCCTATGAAGCAAACCTCGGTGCCTCGCCCCCGCGGGACGGTTTTGCGGGAGCAGCGCGGATCCCCGCCGCCGGCCAAGGCATCGGCGCTGGAGACCAGCCCCTGGTCCTCACCCAGCACCTCTCCGGCCTCGCCCCCGAAACCGAATACCGCTACAGGCCGGTGGCCACGAACGCAGGTGGGCTCAGCCAGGGGCCGGAGCACGGATTGGGGACGCAGGCGTCGACCAGCACCTTCACCCTGCCCGACGGCCGCGGCTGGGAGATGGTCTCGCCGGTCGACAAGAACGGTGGCGCGATCGAATACGTGGGGACCACGGAGAGCAGGGTCTTCCAAGCCTCTGCCGACGGCGCCGCGGTCACCTTCGGATCCGTTTCCGCCTTTGGCTCACCGCAGGGAGCCCCACCCGTTAGTCAGTATCTGTCGCGGCGCGGCAGCACGGGGTGGGCAACCGAGAACCTGACCATCCCCCTCGTCGCCGGCAGCTACGGAGACCAGCCGAGCGCCAGCCCCTACCGGCTCTTCTCGCCGGATCTCGCGCGGGGCCTGGTTCGCAACGGTGAGCGTTGCAGGGGATCTGGCGGGGAATGCCCGGTTGCCAACCCGCCGCTCCCGGGCAGCGGCGCTCCGGCCGGATACGTCAACTATTACCTGCGCGACAACCTCACCGGTGCCTTCGCCGCGCTGATGTCGACGAGCGACGCCGCCGGGTTGGAGGTCCCGCCGGATAAGTTCGACCTCGACTTCGTCGCCGCCTCTCCCGAGCTCCAGCACGTTCTGCTCTCGACCTGTGCGGCCCTGACCCCCGAGGCGGTCGAAGTGCCGGCGGGCCCCGAAGCCTGCGACCCGAACAGCCAAAATCTCTACGAGTGGTCGGGAGCCGGTCTGAGGCTGGTGAATCTGTTGCCGGGCGAGACGGTGGGGACGCCTGGGGCGGAGGTCGCCGCCCAGGGGCGCAGCGTGTCTGCCGACGGCTCCCGCGTCTTCTGGGTCGGGGGGGACGGCAACCTCTATCTGCGGGAAGGCCAGCAGACGATCCAGGTGGATGCGGCGGCGGGCGGCGGCGGGGTCTTCCAGACCGCGAGCCTCGACGGAGCGCGCGCCTTCTTCACCAAGGCGGGACACCTGTACAGCTACTCAGCTGCGACCAAAACGGTCACCGACCTCACCCCGGGAGGCGGTGTGGAAGGGGTGCTCGGAGCGTCGGATGACGGCGCCTACGTCTACTACCTGACCGGGGACGGGCTCGAGCTCCGGCATGGCAGCACGACGACGGAGGTGGCAGCGGCCGCGGACTCGAGCAACTACCCCCCGAGCACCGGCACCGCCCGCGTCAGCCCCGACGGCACCCACGTCGCCTTCCTGTCCACCGCGAGCCTCACCGGATACGACAACGTCGGCTATTCCGAGGTCTATCTCTACGGCCCGCGGCCTGGAGGCGGACCCCCGGCTCTTCTCTGCGTCTCCTGCAACCCGACCGGCGAACGGCCGCGTGGGGCCTCGACGGTGCCGGGTGCCATCGCCAACGGGACGGGCTTCGGCGCAACCGCGGTCTACAAGCCGCGCGCGCTTTCGGCCGACGGCCGCAGGGTCTTCTTCGATTCGGCAGACGCGATCGCCGTTCAGGACACCGACGCCCGTTCCGACGTCTACCAGTGGGAGGCGGAGGGGACGGGGTCGTGCCGCCGCCGAGCAGGCTGCATAGACCTGATCTCGAGCGGGCGCAGCAGCGACGGCTCCTCCTTCGTCGATGCCAGCGAAGACGGATCGGACGTCTTCTTTCTCACCGACGGCTCGCTGGTTCCCGAGGACCCGGGGTCGATCGACCTGTACGACGCCCGTGAAGACGGCGGCTTTCCCTCTCCGCCGTCAGCGATCCCCTGCGAGGGAGACGCCTGCCAGATCCTTCCCTCCACCCCGGAAGACCCGACGCCCGGCACCCTTGTGCCCAACGCCGGCAATCCCCCGGCGGTGAAGAAGCCGAGCAAGAAGAAACGTAGGAAGAGGCACTCGAAGAGGCGCGGCCACCGGCATCACCGCCACGGCGCGACCCGCAGGGTCCGGGGCGGTTCCCGATGAGGCTGGTCGAACGCCTATCCGCCTGCCTTCTCGGCGCGACGGTCGTCATCCTGGCGCTGGCGTCCGCCGGCCGGGCCGCCACGCCCGGGTTCGGCTTCCTGCCGGGCGAAGAGGGGTTCAATGCGGTGGCGGTCGAAGAAGACGGGTCCCCGGACCACCGCGCCAGCTCGCATCCCTATGCCGTCACCGTTGAGATCAACTTCAACCTGGGCGGCGAATCGGAGGGCGAACCCGGGACCCCGTTCACCGACGGTGACCTCAAGGACCTGCGCATTGATCTGCCGCCGGGACTGGTCGAAAACCCCACGGCGGTCGCCCGGTGCTCGCAGGCCGAGTTCCTGACCCCACGACAGTCCCCGTTCGAAACGCACTCCGGCGAGAACTGCCCGGATCGCAGTCAAGTCGGGGTGGTGGCGGTCCGCTCGTCCTTCGGCGGCGGGTCGACGCGCCATTTCGGCGTCTACAACCTCGAGCCGCCCCCCGGAGCCGCCTCCGAGATCGGCTTCAACCCCTACGGAGCGCCGATCACCTTCACTCCCCACGTGCGGGAAGCCAACGGCCAGTACAGCGTCTCGCTGGATTCCGTCAACATCCCCCAGCTGGTCAACTTCTCCGGGTTCCGCCTGACCCTGTGGGGGACCCCTTGGAGCTTGACCCACGACTTCGAGCGCGGAGACTGCCTCAACGAGGACAACCCCGCGGCGTCATTCGGGATCTGCTCGCTGAGGCCGCTTGGCGCCGAACCGGAAACTCCATACCTCACCCTGCCCGGGACCTGCAGCGGCCCGATGGTCTGGACGGCTAGGGCGAGCGCCTGGCAGCAGCCGGCGACGAGGGTCCGAAGCTTCTTCAGCCGCTACGACTGGGGGGCGCCGATCGACCTGGAAGGTTGCAAGGACATCCCCTTCGAACCCCGGCCGTCGGCGGCTCTGGTAGATCCGCGGGCCTCCTCGCCCACCGGCCTCGATTTCAACATCGACGTCGACGAGCTTGGGCTCTTGAGGCCCAAACGCCTGGCGCCCTCCCAGGTGAAGACCGCTGTGGTCCGTCTTCCCCCGGGAATCACCGTCAATCCGTCGGTCGGTGCCGGTCTCGGAGTTTGCACTCGGGAGCAGCTCGCCGCCGAGACGCCGTCCTCGCCTGCGGGCGCGGGCTGTCCGAATGCCTCGAAGATCGGTGATTTCAAAGTCGACAGCCCGCTGTTCGACGAGCGGATTCTCGGGTCGCTCTTTCTCGCCGCCCCCTACGACAACCCCTTCAACTCGCTTTTGGGCCTGTATCTGGTCGCCAAGGCGCCGGAGCGCGGAATCATGGTCAAGGTCTCCGGTGAGCTCAATCCCGATCCGGCCACCGGCCAGCTCACCGCCACCTTCGACGGGCTGCCACTGATCCCCTACGAGCACCTCGAGGTGCACTTCCGGGAAGGGCAGCGCAGCCCGCTGGCGACGCCGTCTGCCTGCGGCACCTACTCGATCCAGATGGGCCTGTCCTCCTGGCTGGAGCCCGGGAAGGTGCTGAGGGCCCAGTCACCGCTGAAGATCGCCAGCGGGATCGGCGGCGGACCATGCCCGGACGGACCGCCACCTTTCGAACCGAAGGCCCAGGCGGGATCGATCAACTCGAACGCCGGCTCGTACTCTCCCTTCTATCTCCACCTGACCCGGCGGGACACCGAGCAGGAGATCACCTCCTACTCGACGACGCTGCCACCCGGTTTGACCGGGAAGCTCGCCGGGATCCCGTATTGCCCCGATGCCAACATCGAGGCGGCCAAGGGAAGGGGCGGCTTCGACGAGGCGGCGCATCCCTCCTGCCCCGAGGCAAGCGAAATCGGGCACACGGTTGCCGGTTACGGGGTCGGTTCGGTGCTCGCGTTCGCGCCGGGAGGGCTGTACCTCGCCGGGCCCTTCCACGGCTCACCGTTCTCGATCGTGGCGATCGATTCGGCGACGGTCGGTCCATTCGACCTCGGCACGATCGTGATCCGCTCGGGGATCAAAGTGGACCCGCATACCGCTCAGGTCTCGCTCGACTCGACCGGGTCCGACCCGATCCCCCACATAGTCAAGGGCATTCCGGTCGACCTGCGGGACGTTCGGGTTTACATCTCGCGTCCGAACTTCACCGTCAACCCGACCAACTGCGACGCCTTCACCGTCAGCTCGAGGCTCAGCGGCTCCGGCGCCAACTTCGCCGACCCCGCGGACGACACCTCGGCCACCGCCGACAGCCCATACCAGGCGTCCAACTGCGGAGCGCTCCGCTTCAAGCCCTCGCTCAGCCTGAGGTTGAAGGGCGGAACCCGCCGCGGGGATTACCCCTCGCTGAGGGCCGAAGTTCGATTCCGACCCGGCGACGCCAACGTCCGGGCCGCCTCCGTCGCCCTGCCGCCGTCGGAGTTCCTCGCCCAGAACCACATCGAGGGAATCTGCAGCCGGGTCCAGTACGCCCGCGAAGCCTGCCCGGCCGACTCGGTCTACGGCAGGGCCCGAGCCTTCACCCCGCTCCTCGCCCAGCCGCTGGAAGGCAAGGTCTACCTGCGTTCCTCCAACAATCCCCTGCCTGATCTGGTCGCGGCGCTGCGGGGCGGCGGCAACGATCTCACGATCGACCTCGTCGGCCGCATCGATTCCGTCCGCGGGGGTCTGCGGGCGACCTACGACGTCGTCCCCGATGCCCCGGTCTCGCGCTTCGTGATGACGCTCAACGGCGGCAAGCACGGCCTGCTGGTCAACTCCGAAGACGTCTGCAAGTCCCTGCGGCCGGCGAACGCGAGGTTCATCGGCCAGAACAACCTCGTCGCCGGTCTTCACCCCCGGCTGACGGCTCCCTGCGGCGCGAAAAAGGGCGGACGCGGCCACGGCAGGCGCGGCGGCAAGGGGGGACGATGAAGGGGTTGCGGCGTCTCGCGCTGATGGCGGTTGGCGTAGCCGTTCTCGGCTTCGCCGGTCTCACCCACGCGGAGGTCGTCCAGCGTGGGAGCCTGCGGGTCACCTTCGACGGGAAGCTGACCCCGCACGCCCTGCCGCGAAGTGGCAGCGTGCCGGTGCGCGTGGCGGTCGCCACCAAGATCGATCCGCGCGGGACCGGCTCTCCGCCTTCCCTGCGGCGCATCTCGATCGCCATCAACCGCTACGGGAGCTTCAACCCGAACAGCCTGCCGACCTGCACCCTGCGCGACATCCAGCCTGCCACCACCGAGAACGCCCTTCGCGCCTGCGGCGACTCCCTGGTGGGTGAAGGCCGCTTTTCGGCCCGCGTCCTCCTCGCTCAGCAGTCGCCCTTTCCCGCTTCCGGGAAGCTCCATGCCTTCAACGGCATCGTCCACGGCAAGCCCGCCTTGCTGGCGCACGTGTTCGGCACCGATCCGGTACCGACCTCTTTGACCTTGGTCTTCACCCTGAAGTCGACGGGGGGGACCTATGGCACCCTCCTGCAGGCCTCGCTGCCCGAAGCGACGGGCGGGTCGGCCTATGTCACCGGGATGTCCCTCAACCTCGGCCGCACCGTCAGGTCGCACGGCAAGGTGCGCAGCTACCTCTCCGGCTCCTGTCCGGCTCCCGCCGGGCTTAATTCGGCCGTCTTCCCGTTCGCCCGGGCGAGCTTCGACTTCGGCCGCCGCACCATACATTCGACCCTCGAGCGCACCTGCTCGGTTCGCCGATGACCAGCCTCCCTCAACGAGCAGCCCTCCTGCTGGTCCTGGGACTGACGGTGGCCAGCTGGAGCCTTGCCACGGCACCGGTCTCCGAGGCCGCCACCGGCAGCATCAGGGGCACGGTCTATGCGCCGGTCTCGGTCGAAGAAGTCGAAGTCTGCATCGTCGAACCACGGCCGTCGGAAACCTGTACCTATCCAAAGCCGGACGGGACCTATGAACTCGTGCATCTCCTTTCGGGCCCCTACAAGGTCGAGTTCCTGCCCAGCTACCGCTCCGGTCTGGTTCCGCAGTACTACGACCACAAGGCGCGCCTGGACGAAGCCGACACCGTGGTGGTCAACCCGGAACAGGTGACCCTCAACGTCGACGCGGACCTCGAAATCGGAGGTGTCATCGAGGGCACGGTTACCGCCGCCGTCGGCGGTAGCCCGCTCGAAGACGTCGAAGTCTGCGCGCTCGAAGCTACGAGCGGCGCATCCGCCGGCTGCACCCGGACCGATGCGGGCGGCGGTTATCGACTCCAGAGCCTGCCCTCGGGGTCTTACCGGGTCGGGTTCTGGGGCAAGCGCAGGAGCGCCGCCTACGCACCCCGGTTTTACGCAGGCGCTCGGACCTTCTTCGACGCCACCCCGGTGGCGGTCTCCACCGGCTCGACGAGCGGGGGGATCGACGCTCAGATGTCGCTGGGAGCGAGCATCGCGGGCGCCGTCACCGACCTCTCGACCGGCTTGCCGCTGGCCGGGATCGGAGTCTGCGTGTTGAGCACCGTCGCTCAAGGACCGGAACGCTGCGTATCCAGCGACGTCGACGGCGGGTACGCCTTTCCAGGGCTCGCCACCGGTTCCTACGACGTCGTCTTCTCGCCGGAATTCGGCGAATTCAGCAGCGAAGAATTCCTCCTGCCCGCTGACGACGGATACAGGACCCAGTACTACGACCAGGCGGAAAGCCGCGCCGCCGCAACCTCGCTTGCCCTGACGGAGCCGGCGTCGCGGACCGGAGTCGACGCGAAACTGCTGAGCTCGCGACCGACTCCCGTCGTCTCCACGCCCCCGATCGAACCTATCCGCGCGGCGGAGCCCCCCGCGACCGTCGCCCCGCCGCAGGGGAGGCGGCGGAAGAGATGCAAACGCGGATTCGCTCCACGCAAGGAGAAGGGCGTTCGCCGCTGCGTCCGCCTTCACCGGCGCAAGAAGCATCATCGCCCCCGCCACCGGGCGCACGACAAGCAAGGCGCTTCTTCTCACCGCTGAGGCTCCCTCGCCGCCTGCGGCGGCCGGCTGGTGCGGCATCGGGCGGCTGTCGCGCCGGCCGTATCCGCGGAAAACTGGCCAGTCGGCCAGTACGATGCCGAAGATATGGCCACGGCCGACACCACCGCGCCAGTCGCCCGCCCGCCCGAGATGTCCGGCAACCCGGCGCGTCGGGTCTTCGGAGACCTCTGGGACGAGTGGCGCGAGCGGGGTAAGTTCCCGCCCGGCCGCACCGACTTCAGCTGGGAGCGGACGCGCCAGATCGCCCACGACCCGCTGCCGCTGCTGCTCTCCGCCTACGAAGAGTTCGGCCCGATCTTCACCCTGCGCCTGCTGCACTCGCCGGTCGTCTTCATGCTCGGACCGGAGGCCAACCACTTCGTCACCGTCGGCCATCCGGAGAACTTCCACTGGCGCGAGTCGAGCTTCGGCGACCTGATCCCGCTCCTGGGCGACGGCCTCCTGACGGTCGACGAGGACTACCACGACCGGGCACGGGCGATCATGATGCCCGCCTTCCACCGCGAGCAGGTCGCCGCGGCGACCGAGGCGATGGCGATCGAGGCCGACCGGGCGATCGAGGCGCTGCCGGTCGGCGAGGTGGTCGACGTCTACGGGTGGATGCGCAGCCTGGCGATGCGGATCGCGATGCGGGCGCTGCTCGGCCTCGATCCCGACGAGGCCGGCAAGGGCGCCGCCGCGGCCGAGCACTTCGAGCGGGCCCTCGCCTTCTATGGGATCGACTTCCACCTGCGCCTCCTGCGCGGCCCCGGCTCCCCCTGGCGGAAGATGAACCGCTCGCGGGAGGTCCTCGACGAGATCGTCTTGGCCGAGATCGGCCGCCGCCGGGCTCAACCGGGCTCGGGGCGCCGCGACATCCTCAGTCTGCTCGTCTCCGCCCGCGGCGCCGGGGGCGAGGAGTTCAGCGACCGCGAGATCCGCGACCAGGTGATGACGCTGATGTTCGCCGGCCACGACACCGCGACCTCGACGCTCACCTTCATGCTCCACGAGCTCGCCCGCCATCCCGAGGCGGCCCGGCGCCTGCACGAGGAGCAGGACCGGGTGCTGGGCGGCGCCGGCCCGACTGCCCAGCAGCTGGAACAGGAGCTGCCCTATCTGGACATGGTCTTGGACGAGGTCCTCCGCCTCTACCCGCCGGCCTGGATCGGACCGCGGCGCGCGGTCCGGGAGTTCGAGTTCGGCGGCTGGACCGTCCCGCGCGACGCCTACGTCAACTACTGCTCGTGGGCCAGCCACCGCCTGCCCGAGGTCTTTCCCGAGCCGGAGGCCTTCATCCCCGAGCGCTTCTCCCGCGAGCGCAAGGCTGCACTCCCGCGCGGCGCCTACGTCCCCTTCGGCGGCGGCTCCCGCATCTGCATCGGCAAGCGCTTCGGCCAGACCGAGGTGAAGCTGGTGGCGACGAAGCTCCTCCAGCGCCTCCGCCTGGAGTCCCTCCCCGGCCGCACGATGACGATCCGCCAGATGCCGACGCTTTCACCCAAGGGCGGCCTCCGGATGCGCATTCGGCCCCACGCGTAGGCGTCCCCACTGCTCAACGCCAAGGAGCTGCAAGCGGGGGGCGGGTGACCCCCTCCAGACACTCAACCACGAGCC
>JBKPOX010000012.1:0-9051 GCA_046733335.1 Actinomycetota bacterium
AACAGTTCGGCAAGAAGATCGTCGAGAACCAGTCGATCGCCTTCGACCTGGCGAACATGAAGCTCGAGATCGACGCCGCCCGGCTGCTCGTCTGGCGCGCCGCCTGGATGGGCCGCAACGGCCACAAATTCGAAAACGCGGAGGGCTCGATGTCGAAGCTGAAGGCCGGCGAGGTCGCCGTCTGGGTGACTGAGCGGGCGATCCAGATCCTCGGCGGCAACGGCTACACCCGCGAGTTCCCGGTCGAGCGGATGCACCGCGACTCGAAGATCTACACGATCTTCGAGGGCACCTCCGAGATCCAGCGCCTCGTCATCTCGCGCGCGATTTCCGGGTTCCACATCAAATAAGACTTACGGCGGGAGAGCAAGGACCGGCTACAGGGGTGCCGGTCCTTGTCGCCTGCTCCGAACAGGTGGCTGGCGGGGGTTCGTGTCATCCCCTGAGTGGATTTGTCGCGCCCCTGTCGGGGCAGCTCCCGGAGATGCTGCCCTCCTATCGAGGGCAGAAATCAGATTGCATGTCGCGCTTCGTGGACATTCCCTCAGGGGATGACCGGACCCCTTCCGACACGCGCCTCAGGACCCGAGTCCGCGGCACTGGAGCGCTTCCGATCTTGTGCCCACCCTGGTGTGCCAAAAGTCGGATGCGCTTCCCTATCCGCTGGGAGCTACTTTCCTCGGCGCTCGAGGCCTTCGCGCCGCAGGCGCTTCGCTGCGGTTACTTCCGCCTTGGAGGTGCCTTTCTTCTCCGGGCCGGGGGTCTCGAGGGTGGCCGGGAGGCCCTCGAAGCGGGGCTCGGAGAGGAAGGCGGAGAGGCCGCGCTTGCCCATCTCGCCCTTGCCGATGTTGGCGTGGCGATCGAGGCAGGCGCCGAGGGGGACGGCGGCGTCGTTGACGTGGACCGCGCCGAGGCGGTCGAGGCCGACCTTGGCGTCGGCTTCGTCGAGGACGGCGCCGAGGTGGCGCTCGTCGGTGATGTCGTAGCCCTGGACGAAGAGGTGGCAGGAGTCGAGGCAGAGGCCGAGGCGCTCGCCTCCTCCCGCCAGCTCGATCAGGCGGGCGGTCTCGTCGAAGTTCCGTCCCAGCAGGCCCTTGTGGCCAGCGGTCTGCTCGAGCAGCAGCCGGCAGCGGTCGGTCTCCTCCAGCGCCTCGGCGATCACCTTCGCCGCCCGCTTCATCGAGGGAGCGTGGGGCTCGCCTTTCTGCGCGCCGGGGTGGAGGACGACGCCCGCGGCGCCGATCCCGTCGCCGATCCGCAGCGCGTGCGTCAGCGAGGTCAGCGATTTCTTGCGCAGCTCCCGGTCCTTGGTCGCGCAGTTGATCAGGTAGACCGCGTGGATGATCACCGCGTCGATCGGAGAGGCGTCCATCGCCTCGCGGAAGGCGGCGAAGTCGTCCTCGCCGTATCGCGTCGGCCGCCACATCCGCGGGCTCTGGTGGAAGATCTGGATAGATTCGCAGCCGCGTTCCCTGCCGCGCTGAACCGCGTTCGGCAGGCCGCCGCCGGTCGAAACATGCGCT
Organism: Actinomycetota bacterium; assembly: GCA_046733335.1. Lineage (GTDB taxonomy): Bacteria > Actinomycetota > Thermoleophilia > Solirubrobacterales > 70-9 > VAYN01. Next base: position 1,524 of record JBKPOX010000012.1, read on the forward strand.
CCGATCAACATGCCAAGCGATAGCTCCCGTCTCAGGTTTGCCCCCTCGCCGACCGGTGCGCTGCACATCGGCGGAGCGAGGACGGCACTCTACAACTGGCTTGCCGCGAGGCACGACGGGGGGAAGCTGGTGCTGCGGATCGAGGACACCGACCGCGAGCGCTCGACCCAGGAGAACTGGGACCAGATCATCGACGCCCTCGAATGGCTCGAGCTCGACTGGGACGAGGGCCCGATCTCCCAGGCGGCGCGGGCCGACCGCCACGCCGAGGCGCTGGGGCGGCTGCTGGAGTCCGGGCACGCCTACCGCGATGCCGCCACCGCCAAGGACGTCGAGGCCTGGAAGGCCGAGCGCGGGGCCGGCCGCGGCTATCGCGGCGCGCCCACCGACGCCCCCGGCGCGGCGATCCGGCTGCGGGTGCCCGACGCGGGGGAGACGGTCGTCGAGGACCTGATCCGCGGGCCCGTCGCCTTCCCGAACGCCAGCTACGACGACTTCGTGATCGCCCGCGGCGACGGGTCGGTCCTATACAACTTCGCCGTCGCCGTCGACGACGCCGAGATGGGGATCACCGCGGTGGTCCGCGGCGACGACCACCTCTCCAACACCCCCAAGCAGCTGCTGGTCCTCGCGGCGCTCGGACACGAGCCGCCCCGCTACGCGCACCTGCCGCTCCTGCACGGGCCCGACGGCAAGAAGCTCTCCAAGCGCCACGGCGCCGCCTCGGTGCAGGAGCTGCGCGCCGCCGGCTACCTGCCGGCCGCCGTGCGGAACTACCTCGCCCTGCTCGGCTGGGGGACCGACGACGACACGACCCTGATGGCGACCGAGGAGCTGGTCCGGCGGTTCCAGGTCGAGGACGTCGGCAGGTCGGCCGCGATCTTCGACGAGAAGAAGCTGCGCTGGCTGAACGGGCGCTTCATGCGGGAGCTGCCGCTGGAGCGGTACGTCGCGGCCGTCGCGGCCCATCTCGGCCGGGAGGCCGACGAGCCGCTGCGCGCGGCCTGCGAGATCGCCCAGGAGAAAGCGCAGACCCTTGAGGAGGTCTGGCCGCTGATCCGCTTCCTCTTCGAGCCACCGGTCGAGGACGAGAAGGCCTGGAGCAAGGTGATGGGAGAGGGAAGCGGGGAGATCCTCGCCGCGGCGGCCGACGCGCTGGAGGGGACCGAGCCCTTCGAGCCGGCGGCGATCGAGGCCGCCCTGGCGCCGGTCCTGGAGCGTTTCGACCTGAAGCCGGGGAAGCTCTACCAGCCGATCCGGGTGGCGATCACCGGCACCTCGGTCTCGCCCGGCATCTTCGAGTCCCTCGCCGTCCTGGGGCGGCAGCGCTCGCTGGAGCGAATTCGCGCCGCCGCGGCGCGTCTAGCCGCGACCTGAGGGCCCCGGCCCCGGCGGCGCCGGCCTCGCGCCGGAAAGGATTCCTGGGCTAAACCCGGCCGCGCTTTCTGCCGATGGTGTGCGCAATGAGCGTCACCACCGCCCAGGGCAACGGCAAGGTGCCGATCCACGAAACCGCGAAAACGGGCTCCCGCGCCGCGCCGGCGCCGGGCAGCCGGCTCGCCGAGGCCTTCGAGGCGGTCGAGCGCTACCCCGTGCTCGTCGAGTCGCGCGAGCGCGTGATCGCCGCCGCGACGGCCGAGACCGCTCGCGCCGGCGACATCATCGAGGCCGTCGAGAGCGACGTCTCGCTGGCGATCTCGGTCCTGCGCCACGCGAACCGCGGCGGGCTCGGCGGCGCCGGCGTCTCCGGCATCCCCGCCGCCGTCGAGACGCTGAAGCCGGCCGGGGTCCTCGCGATCGCCGGCACCTCGCCCAGCTTCGAGTTCTTCGAGCAGGGGAGCGGTTGGGACCTGAAACCCGAGCGCTTTCGGGTCCACGCCCTGACCACCCAGCGCGCGGCGGACCGCATCGGCCGCATCGTCGGCTGCGTCGAACGCGACGAGCTGGCCGTGGTCGCCCTCCTCCACGACGTCGGTCGCCTCGTCATCTCCCGCCTGCATCCCGGCTACAAGGTCTACTTCGACGCGGCGTCCCGCACCCCCGAGCAGCGCCTGCGCGAGGAACGCGAGCAGCTGGGAATCGACCACGCGCTCGTCGGCGGCGTCCTCGCCCGCCGCTGGAACCTGCCGCAGCGACTCGCGGTGGCGATCGAGCGCCATCATTCCGACGACGCGGAAGGGCTGGCGGCGCTGGTCGCGACCGCCGACATGCTCGCCCACTACTGCCACGGCGAGGCGATCGCCCAGGAGCGGCTGCGGGCGGCGGCCGAGCGTTGCGGCCTCGACTCGGGCGACCTGCGCGATCTCCTCTACGAGCTCCCGCTCCCCGCCCTCGACGCGAACCGCGTCAGCGAGCCCTGTCCCCTCTCCGGCCGCGAGCTCGACGTCCTGCGCCATCTCTCCGAGGGGATGGTCTACAAGCAGATCGCCAACGAGATGCACCTCTCCGTCTCGACGATCCGCACCCACTTGCACAACGTCTACGGCAAGATCGGCGCCGTCGACCGCGCCCAGGCCGTTCTCCTCGCCCGCGACCGCGGCTGGATCTAGACGCGGCTAGTCGATCAGGCACTCGCGCATGGCGATCGCCACCGCGTGGGTGCGGTTGCGGGCGCCGAGGCGGGCGAGGGCGTTCTTGGTGTGGGTCTTCACCGTCTCCTCGCTGAGGTCGAGCTCACGCGCCGCGACCGTGGTCGACTCCCCGTTCGCCAGCAGCTGCAGGATCTCCCGCTGGCGCCTGGTGAGCTTTCCGCGGCTCCCCCTCGGGGGCACGGCTGGGTCGACGAACCTCTCCTGGGAGGCTGCCGCGACGACCGCGCGCCGCAGCTCGGCGGCGCCGGCGGTACGGGCGACGTATGCGCTGGCGCCGGCCTGGAGGGCGGCGCTGGCCAGATGCCGCTCGGGCACCTCGCCGTGGGCGACGACTCCCAGGCCGGGAGCCGAGCGGTGCATCAGCCTGATCGCCTCGGGGCCGGTGGTCGAGTTGCCGTCGCGCTCGCCGCGCCAGCGCATGTCGACGATCGCTACGTCGAAGTCGCCTACGTCGCGCACCAGGTCGATCGCCTCGTCGCGGGTCGGCGCCTCGTGCACGACGAAGTCGATCTCGATCGTCTCCCGGATCCCGAGGCGGACGAGCGGGTGACCGTCGATCACAAGGCAGTGTGGGCGTTGGCTCAGGACTGCTTCCGATCACTCGTTGGCGGGGTGGGCGCGAGGGATGGCCTGCGACGCCCGCTGCGGCCGATCCTAGCCCAGGGGAGGAGCTGTGCGGTAGAAAGTCCGGGTGATCTCGGTGACGTCCAAGTCTCGTTACGCGGTAGTTGCGCTGGCCGAGCTGGCGCGGGCGGGAGAGCGGCCGGTCCCGATCAAGGAGCTGGCCGAAAGGAGAGAGATTCCTGAGCAGTTCCTCGAGCAGCTCTTCTCGACCCTGCGCCGCTCCGGGCTGCTGACCAGCCATCGAGGCATGCGCGGCGGCTACACCTTGGCGCGGGCGGCGGAGGAGATCACCGTGCTGGAGGTCGTCCAGGCCCTCGACGGCAAGGTCGGCGCCGAGGCCGACGAGGCGGGCGGGATCTGGGCCGAGGGCGTGACCGCCCTGCGCAAGGTCTTCGCTCAGACGACGATCGCCGAAGTCGCCCGCCGCGAGGCCGAAGAGGCCGGATCCGGGATGTACTTCATCTGATGAGGATCGGCGCCGAGGCCTCCGCCGTCGTCGGCAACACGCCGATGGTCCAGCTCGACCGGCTCGGTGAGGGGCTGGCCGGCCAGGTTTGCGCGAAGCTCGAGTACTTCAACCCCGGCGGGTCGGTCAAGGACAGGATCGGCGTGGCGATGATCGACGCGGCCGAAGAGGAGGGCCTGCTCTCGCCCGGCAGGTCGGTGGTGGTGGAGCCGACGAGCGGCAACACCGGCATCGCCCTGGCGATGGTCTGCGCGGCGCGCGGCTACGAGCTGATCCTCACCCTGCCCGAGGGGATGAGCCGCGAGCGGGGCAAGCTGCTGCGCGCCTACGGCGCCGAGGTGCGTGAGACGCCGTCGCTGGGTGGGATGAACGAGGCGGTGGCGCTGGCGGAGGAGATCCGCGAACAGCGCAAGGGGTTCATGCCGATGCAGTTCTCGAACCCGGCCAACCCCGAGGTCCACCGGCGCACCACCGCCGAGGAGATCTGGAGGGACACCGACGGCGAGGTCGGCGCCTTCGTCGCCGGCGTCGGGACCGGCGGCACGATCACCGGCGTCGGCCGGATGCTGAGGGAGCGGGCGCCGGAGGCGCTGGTGGTGGCGGTCGAGCCGGCGAGCTCGCCGGTGCTCTCCGGCGGCAAGCCGGGCCCGCACAAGATCCAGGGAATCGGCGCCGGCTTCGTCCCGGAGGTTCTCGACCGCGCCGTCGTCGACGAGGTGGTCGCGGTCAGCGACGAGGACGCCCTCGAGACGGCGCGCCGGGCCGGGAGGGAGGAGGGCGTGCTCTCGGGCATCTCCGCGGGGGCAAACATCTGGGCGGCGCTGGAGGTCGCGGCCCGCCCGGAGATGGCTGGGAAGAGGGTGGTGACGGTCGTCTGCGACTCGGGGGAGCGCTACATGTCCCTACCCTTCTTCTCACCATGAACCGCTGGAAACGGCTCCTCAAGGAGATTCGCGCGGACGTCAGGGCGGCGCGCGAGCGCGACCCGGCGGCGCAGAACGTCTCCAGCTTCGAGATCCTCGCCAGCTGGGCGGGGGTGCAGGCGCTGCTGGCGCACCGGGCCGCGCACGCGCTGATGGAGGCGGGGGTGCCGCTGCTGCCGCGGGCGATCGCCTACCTCACCCGGGCGGTGACCGGGATCGAGATCCACCCTGCGGCGAGGATCGGCAACGAGTTCTTCATCGACCACGGCTCCGGGGTCGTGATCGGCGAGACCGCGGTGATCGGCAACTGCGTGACGCTCTACCAGGGCGTCACCCTCGGCGGCACCGGCTTCCAGCGCGGCAAGCGCCACCCGACCCTCGGCGACAACGTCACCGTCGGCTCCGGGGCGAAGCTGCTGGGGCCGATCGCGGTCGGCGACGGCGCCAAGATCGGCGCCAACACGGTCGTCGTCGAGGACGTGCCGCCGGGCGCGACCGTCGTCGGCAACCCGGGCCACCCGGTGAAACTGGAAGGGAAGCGGGTCGAGGGTCCCGACGCCGACTGGATCCACCTGCCGGACCCGATCGCCGAGGCGATCAAGGCCCTTTCGGAGCGGATCGCCGTGGTGGAGCAGCGGCTGGCCCGGCTGGACGGCGGCAACGGCCCCTCGGCCGAGGTCGCCAAGCTCGAGCCGCGCAAGGGCCGCTCTTCGGCCGGCGGCTGACGGCTGACGGCTGCTGTAGCTTGCGGCGGCCACCCGTCCCTCGTCCGAAAGGTTGTTTGTGAGAAAGCTTCACCTGCTGTTGCTACCCGTTCTGTTGCTTGCCCTCGCCCTCGGCGCCTGCGGCGGCAGCGACGACAGCGACGAAGACAAGATCACGACCACGATCGAAAACGCCGCCACCAGCACCGATCCGGCTATCTGCAAAGAAACCCAGACCCTGCCCTTCATGGAACAGACGTCCGGAAGCAGCGGCAAGGAAGCCCAAAAGGAATGCGAAGAGGAAGCGAAAGCTGCAGTCGACCATCCGGATTCGGTCACCGTCACCAATGTCCAAATCGACGGTGAAAGTGCCACTGCGAACGCGGAATTCAAAGGCGGGCCCTTCGATACGCAGACGCTGGAACTCGTGCTGGTCGAAGATGGTGGCGACTGGAAGCTCGACAAGTTGGCCGGCTTTGCCGACTTCGATCCCGACAGCCTGGTCGATGCGTTCGCCAAAGAGATCGAAGAAGAACCTGGAATCAAACCCGAGGTCGCGGACTGCTTGATCGAAGGGATCGAAGAGCTTTCGAGCTCTGAACTCGAAAGCGTCGTAGTTGAAAGCAACACCGAGGTATTCGGCGAAATCGCCGAAGGCTGCCAGCAGCGGCAGTAGGAACCCGCGGTAACTCCGCAGGCCCCCGCCGAGCGCCTGGCTATGCTCGGCGGGTGAGCCTGCAGGAGCAGTTCGACCCCGCCGCCGAAGCGTCTGCGCAGCCGCCGGCGGCCCCGACCGAGCCCGGCGCCGACAGGGTCGAGCGCCTGCTCTCCGGCCTCAACGGGCCGCAGCGCGAGGCGGTGGAACACGGCGGCGGGCCGCTGCTGGTCCTGGCCGGCGCCGGCTCGGGCAAGACCCGCGTCCTCACCCACCGGATCGCCTACCTGCTGGCGACGGGGGAGGCGCGGCCGGGGGAGATCCTCGCGATCACCTTCACCAACAAGGCGGCGGCGGAGATGCGCGAGCGGGTCGGGCAGCTGATCGGCCGCTCGGTGCGGGCGATGTGGGTGACCACGTTCCACTCGGCCTGCGCCCGGATGCTGCGCGTCGACGCCGAGCGGCTCGGCTACTCGAAGGGCTTCACGATCTACGACGAGGCCGACTCGCTGCGGATGCTCAAACGCTGCCTCGCCGAGCTCGGGGTCGACCCGAAACGGTTCCCGCCCCGAGCGGTGCGGGCGAAGATCTCCGGCGCCAAGAACCAGCTCATCGACGCCTCCGCCTATGCGGAGATGCAGGGCAGCGTCTTCGAGGAAGTCGTCGCCGAGGCCTTCCCGCTCTACGAGAAGCGGATGCTCGAGGCCAACGCGATGGACTTCGACGACCTGCTCGTCCGCACGGTCAACGCCGTCGAGCTCTTCGAGGACGTCCGCGAGCGCTGGCGCCGCACCTTCCGCCACGTCCTCGTCGACGAGTACCAGGACACCAACCACGCCCAGTACCGGCTGCTGCAGCTGCTTGCCGCCGAGCACCGCAACCTGATGGTGGTCGGCGACGACGCCCAGTCGATCTACGGCTTCCGCCACGCGGACATCCGCAACATCCTCGATTTCGAAAACGACTTCGAGGACGCGGAGGTGGTCAAGCTCGAGCAGAACTATCGCTCGACCCAGACCATCCTCTCGGCCGCCAACGCGCTGATCGAACGCAACCGAGAAGGGCTGAAGAAGGAGCTCTGGACCGCGGAGGAGGGCGGCGAGCAGGTGCAGCTCTCCGAGCTGGGCGACGAGCACGAGGAGGCGCGCTGGGTCGCGGGTGAGATCGAGCGGCTGGGGGAGGAGCACGGGCTCGGCCGCTCCGAGGTCGCCGTCTTCTACCGGACCAACGCGATGAGCCGCGTCCTCGAGGACACGCTCAACCGCTTCGACGTCCCCTACCAGGTGATCGGCGGCACCAAGTTCTACGACCGGGCCGAGGTCAAGGACGCGCTCGCCTACCTCAGCCTGCTGCAGAACCCGGCCGACCAGGTCTCCTTCGCCCGTGTCGTCAACTCGCCGCGGCGCGGGATCGGCAACACCAGCCAGGGCCGGCTCGCCGCCTATGCCAACACCGCCGGGCTGACGATCTGGGAGGTGATGGAACGGGCGGAGGAGGTTCCCGGCCTGGGCGCCGCCGCGATCAAGGCGGTCGGGCGCTTCCACGAGACGATGGACCTGCTGCGC
>JBKPOX010000013.1:0-8516 GCA_046733335.1 Actinomycetota bacterium
CGGTCCACCCGCGTGTACGCGCGGCGATGGTCGCGCGCCAGCGGCAGCTGATCACCGCCGGCCGCTACGTCGCCGAGGGCCGCGACATCGGTACCGTCGTCAGCCCCGACTCGCCGCTGAAGATCTTCCTGACGGCGTCCGACGAGGAGCGGGCGCGGCGCCGCGCCGCCGAGACCGGCGAGGGCTTCGAGGCGGTGCTGGCGGCGCAGCGCCAGCGCGACTCCCGCGACACCGAGCGCGAGCACGGCGCCCTCCGCGCCGCCGCCGACGCCATCGAGCTCGACACCACGGGCCTCCCGCTCGACGAGGTCGTCGCCCGCGTGGTCGCCCTCGCCCGGGAGCGAGGCCTCGCATGAACCGTTCCTTTCGGTCGCATAGCGACCACGAGGAACAGGTGAACCCAGGATGAGCCTGCCGACGGTCGCCGTCGTCGGCTTTCCCAACGTCGGCAAGAGCACCCTGGTCAACCGCCTGGTCGGCGGCAGCGAGGCGGTCACCTCGCCCGAGCCGGGCGTCACCCGCGACCGCAAGCGCCTCGCCACCGAGTGGAACGGGATCGCCTTCGAGCTGGTCGACACCGGCGGGATCGACCTCGGCGACGAGGCGGAGCTGGCGCGCGACGTGCAGGCGCAGGCGCGGCTGGCGATCGCCGAGGCGGACGCGATCGTGCTGGTCGTCGATGGGCGCGCCGGGCTGCGGGCGGGGGACGCCGAGCTTGCGCGGACCCTGCGCGGCTCCGAGGCCCCGGTGATCGTCGCCGTCAACAAGGCCGACCGGCCCGACGATTACGCGGTCACGGCCGAGTTCCACGGGCTCGGCCTCGGCGACCCGCTCGCGGTCTCGGCCACCCACGGGCTCGGTACCGGCGACCTGCTCGACGCGATCGCCGCGGCGGTCGGCGATCGCGGGCCGCGGGCCGCGGAGGACGACGCCGTCCGCGTGGCCGTCGTCGGCCGGCCCAACGTCGGCAAGTCCTCGCTCGTCAACGCCTTCCTCGGCGCCGAGCGGGTGATCGTCTCGGAGATCGCCGGCACGACCCGCGACGCGATCGACACCGAGGTCGAGGTCGACGGCCGGCGGGTGATCCTTGTCGACACCGCAGGCCTGCGGCGCCGCTCCAAGGTCGCCGGCACGGTCGACTACTACGCCCAGCTTCGCTCCGAACGCGCGGTGGAGCGGGCCGACGTCGCGATCGTCGTCTGCGACGCCTCCGAGGGGGTGACCAGCGAGGACCTGAGGGTGGCGGAGATGGCGATGAAGGCCGGCTGCGCGTCCCTGCTGGCGATGAACAAGTGGGACGTCTCCCAGATCGACATCGACGACGCCCGCGCGCGGGCCGAGCGCAAGCTGCGGCTGCGGCCGGCGGTGATCACCTGCTCGGCGCAGCGCGGCCGCAACGTCGCCACGCTGCTGCCGCGGGCGCTGCAGCTCGCCGACAGGGCGGCCGAGCGGATCCCGACCCCGGAGCTGAACCGCTTCGTCGCCGATGTCGTCGCCCGCACCCCGCCGCCCTCCAAGCGCGGCAAGCGCCTCCGCCTCTACTACGCGGCGCAGGTGGGGGAGCGGCCGCCGCGGATCGCGATCCAGGTCAACGACCGCAGGCTGATCAGCCGCGACTGGGCCTACCACCTGGAGAACCGGCTGCGGGAGGCCTACGCCTTGGAGGGGGTGCCCCTGGTGATCGATTTCGTCCCCGCCTCCGGCCGCAGGCGCTACTCGGACTGAGGGCCGGCACCGCACAAATTTCCTCTAGTCTTCCGGCATGCCGATCAAGCCGCTAGCCGAGGGCGAGCACCTGTTCACGTCGGAGTCGGTCACCGAGGGCCACCCGGACAAGGTCGCCGACCAGATCTCCGACGGCGTCCTCGACGCGATCATGCGGGAGGACCCGGGCGGCCGCGTCGCCTGCGAGACCCTCGTCAACACCGGCATGGCGGTCGTCTCGGGCGAGATCTCCACCGACGTCCACCTGAACATCCCCGAGATCGTTCGCGAGACGGTGCGGGCGATCGGCTACGACCACGGCGACTACGGCTACCACTGCGACCACATCTCGGTCCTGACCTCGATCGACGAGCAGTCGCCCGACATCGCCCAGGGGGTCGACCAGGCCTACGAGACCAAGGTCGACCCCTCCGAGACGGACGAGCTCGACGTCGCCGGGGCAGGCGACCAGGGGATGATGTTCGGCTACGCCAGCGACGAGACCGAGGCGCTGATGCCGATGCCGATCCACATCGCCCACCGGCTCGCCGAACGGCTCGCGGCGGTTCGCAAGGACGGCACGATGGGCTACCTCGGCCCGGACGGGAAGACGCAGGTGACCGTCCGCTACGCCGACGGCCGCCCGGTAGCCGTCGAGAAGCTCCTGATCTCCACCCAGCACGACGAGGGGATCGACTCGCAGGCCCAGATCAAGCCCGAGCTGTGGGAGAACGTGGTCCTGCCGGTCCTGCAGGCCGAGGTCCCTGGTCGCTTCGACGAGGCGGGGCTCCGCGAGGAGTTCCTCGTCAACCCGACCGGCAAGTTCGTGATCGGCGGCCCCGTCGGCGACGCCGGCCTCACCGGCCGCAAGATCATCGTCGACACCTACGGGGGGATGGCCCGCCACGGCGGCGGCGCCTTCTCCGGCAAGGACCCCTCGAAGGTCGACCGCTCGGCCGCCTACGCCGCCCGCCACGTCGCCAAGAACGTCGTCGCCGCCGGCCTCGCCCAGCGCTGCGAGGTCCAGGTCGCCTACGCGATCGGCGTCGCCCACCCGGTCTCGCTGATGGTCGAGACCTTCGGCACCGGCCAGCTCCCCGACGCGCAGATCTCCCGCCTCGTCGAGGCCGAGTTCGACATGCGCCCCGGCGCCTTCCGCGAGTACCTAGACCTCCACCGCCCGATCTTCCAGAAGACCGCCGCCTACGGCCATTTCGGCCGCGACGACGACGACTTCACCTGGGAGCGCACCGATCGCGCCGACGCCCTCCGCACCGCCGCAGGTCTCGAGGCCGCGGCGGCGTAGGCACCGCACGAACGGCGCAATCACCGGCCGAGAAGCCCGCGGTCGAGGAAGCAAGGGGGCGAGATCCCGCCGCTCCGAGCTTTGGGGGGCTATGACCACCCAAACCTCGGAGTCGCGAAATCGGCGGGCCTGGGAACTGGCACGACGGCAGCATGGAGTGGTGACGCGAGCACAACTGCTCGCCATCGGGTTCTCGCCGGAAGCGACCAAGCATCGGGTCAGGAGAGGGCGTCTTCACCCGATCATCCGGGGCGTCTACTCGGTCGGGCGTCGTCACCTGACCCGGGAGGGGCGCTGGATGGCCGCGGTTCTCGCCTGCGGACCTGATGCGGCGTTGAGTCATCGCAGCGCGGCCGCGCTCTGGCGTTTCGGCAAGGAGCACGAGGACTACATCGACGTCAGCGTCAGGCGCCGCTCAGAAGCTCGACTACGCGGCATCCGCTGCCATCGCCGCCCGACCCTGTCGCCTGGCGCGGTCACCACGCGCCTCAACATTCCCGTCACCCAGCCGGTTCAGACGTTTCTCGACCTGACCGCCGTAGCAGGTCCCAAAGCCCTGGAGCGGGCGGTCAACGAGGCGGACAAGCACGACGTGATCGATCCAGACGCCCTCCGCAAGGCGCTCGGCGAACACACCGGTGCGCCGGGCGTCCGGCCGCTGCGCCACATCCTCGACAAGCACACCTTCCGTCTCTCCGACGACGAGCTCGAACGCCTCTTCCGACCGCTCGCCGCAGCGGCCGGGCTCCCGACGCCGCTCACCAAACAGATCGTCGGCGAATTCGAGGTCGACTTCTTCTGGCCCGACCTCGGCCTCGTCGTCGAGACCGACGGCTGGCGCTACCACCGCACCCCCGCCACGCAGTCCCGCGACGCCCTCCGCTTCCAAACCCACACCGCCGCTGGATTGACCCCGCTCCGCTTCTCCCACTGGCAGGTGAAGCACGAAGCACGGCACGTGGAAACCATCCTCAGGAGAACGGCGGCGAACCTGCGGGCGCGCCCGGGCCGCCGCTAGGCCGCCGGCGGCTGCGCGTCGCCGAGGCCGTGCGAGCCGGCGACGTCGGCCCCGGTCGCCTGGTCCACCGCGTGGACCACGTCGCCCGGGTCCGCCACCCCGGCGAAGACGAAGTTGTAGTCGTCGCTGGCGGCGGTGTCGAAGTCGACGTCGCCGATCTGCATCAGGCGCTGGTAGACGCTCTGGCGGTAGTTGACGTTCTGGACCCGCTCCAGGCGGGTCTCCTGGACCTCTTTGGAGACGATCCCGCGCTTGATGTTGAGGCGGCGGTTGGTGATCGTGTAGGTGGTCGCGACCCGCTTGACGAAGCCGATCAGCAGGGTAAGGGCGAGGACGACCAGGATCACCAGGAAGGCGGTCCCGTCCCCGTCGACCAGCTTGGCGACGACGCCGAGTACTACCGCGACCGCGACGCCCTTCAGGTAGAAGCCGAGGATCGCGCGCCAGGACGGGTGCCCCTCGAAGATCACCTGCTCGCCGGGGCTGAGGTTGAGGCTCATCGGGCGCCAGCATACGGGCTTCCCTCCCGGCCGGGCAACGGAATCGCCGAAGGTGCGGTGATCTCGGGATGAGGCATCTCCGGCCGCCCATAACCTCGGTCGGTGGCGATCCTCCGCGTCGAGCCGCTCACCACCGCCCGTGCCCTGCGCGGGCCGTTCGACTACCGCCGCCCCGACTCGATGGCCGGCCTCGACGTCGGCAGCGTCGTCCGCGTCCCCTTCGGGCCCCGCCGCATCCTCGGCGTCGTCGTCGAGATCGCCGAGGCCTCCGAGCTGCCGCCGGAGCGCCTGGCGGAGCCGGTCGAGGCGCTGGAGGCGGGGGCCACGCCGGAGCTCGTCCGGCTCGGCCTCTGGGTCGCGCGGGAGTACTGCTCGACGCCCTCCCGCGGGCTGCAGCTGGTCCTCCCCCCTGGCACTGGGGCCGGCGGCGGCGGGCGGAGCGTGCGCTCCAAGACCGAGCTGCGGGCGGCGCTGCTGCCGGCCGGAGAGGCGGCGCTGGCCGGCGGCGAGCGCCTCGGCGCGAGGCAGCGGGCCGCCCTGGAGGCGCTGAGCGCCGGCGAGATGTCCTCGGCGGAGCTGGCCACCGCGGCCGGCTCGGACCGCCAGACCCTGCGGCGCCTCGAGCAGCGGGGCCTGGTCGCGACCCGCACCAGGGCGGTGCGCCGGGTCCCCGGCGAGCCGGGGCTCGTCGGCAACGCAACTCGCCCGCGGCTCCTGCCCGAGCAGGAGGAGGCGGTCGCCGCGATCCTCGCCGCCTTAGACGGCGAGGCCGGTGCCCCGCGGCAGCTGCTCCTCCACGGCGTCACCGGGTCCGGCAAGACCGAGGTCTACCTGGCGGCGGTCGAGGCGGCACTCGAGCGGGGCAGGGGGGCGATCGTCCTCGTCCCCGAGATCGGCCTCGCCCCCCAGGCCGTGGCCCGCTTCCGGGCCCGGCTCGGCGACCGCTTCGCCGTCCTCCACTCGGCCCTCTCGGCCGGCGAGCGCTACGACGAGTGGCGTCGCCTGCGCAGCGGCGAGGCGAGTGTCTGCGTCGGCCCTCGCTCCGCCGTCTTCGCCCCGGTCCGCGATCTCGGTCTGATCGTCGTCGACGAGGAGCACGATCCCTCCTACAAGCAGGAGGGAGACCCGACCTACGACGCCCGCGCCGTCGCCCGGAGGCGCGCCGCCGAGAGCGGCGCTGTCCTCGTCGCGGGCACCGCGACGCCGCGCCCGGAGAGCTGGCTGGAGCTGCCGCGCCTGGAGCTGCCACGCCGCGTCGACGGACGCCGCCTGCCGCCGGTAAACCTCGTGGACATGCGGGAGTCGGACCCGCGCTCCGGCCCGCTGCACGCCGAGACCTGGGAGGCGTTGGAGGCGGTGCGGGCGGCCGGCGCCAAGGCGATCGTGATGATCAACCGCCGCGGCTTCGCCCCCTGGCTCACCTGCCGCTCATGCGGCCACCACTGGAGCTGCCCCAACTGTGACGTCTCGCTGATCGTCCACCGCCACAGCGGCCGCCTCGTCTGCCACCACTGCGCCCACGCCGAGCCCCAGCCGAGCGCCTGCGGCGAGTGCGGCTCGACGACGCTCGCGCGCGCCGGCGCCGGGACCGAGCGGATCGAGGCGCTGCTGGCCGAGCGGCTCGACCCGATGCCGGTGCTGCGGCTCGACTCCGACACCGCCGCCGAACACGGCGCCCACGCCCGCATCCTCGCCCGCTTCGGGGAGCTGCCGAGCGCAGTCCTCGTCGGCACCCAGATGGTCGCCAAGGGCCACGACTTCCCCGAGGTGACGCTGAGCGCGATCCTCGACGCCGACGCGACGCTCCGGTTTCCCGACTTCCGCGCCGAGGAGCGCACCTTCGCGATGGTCGCCCAGCTGGCCGGCCGCTCGGGCCGCGGCGAGGCGGGGGGAGAGGTGATCGTCCAGACTTTGGCCCCCGAGGCCTCCAGCATCGAGCACGCCGCCCGCCACGACTCCGCCGGCTTCCTCGAGGTCGAGCTGGAGCGCCGCCGCGCCCTCCACTACCCGCCCTTCTCGCACCTGACCCGGGTCAACTTCGCGGCCGAGCTGGAGCCGCGGCTGGAGGAAGCGGCGGCGGCTCTCGCCGCCGAGCTGCGGCGCGCGCTCCCGTCTGGGTCCGAGCTGCTCGGGCCGGCGCCGATGTTCCGCGTCCGCAACCGCCACCGCCGCCGGCTCCTGATCAAGGCCGACGATCGCGAGGGGACGATCGCCGCCGTCCGCGCCGCGGTCGAGCGGCGCGCCGGGGAGCGCTTGCTGAAGGATGTGGCGGTCGGGGTCGACGTCGACCCCCAGTGATCCCTACCTAGGGAAGGCGGCGCGTCGTCGCGTCCGCGAGGGCTTCGGCGGCGGGTGGGAAAGCCGCGAGGAAGAGGTTGGGGTCGATCAGCTCCAGCTCGATCAGGCAGGCGTCGCCCTCGGGTCCGGCGACCAGGTCGACTCGGGCGTAGAGAGGAGCGGCCTCGAGGCCCTCGAGGGCTTCCCCGGCCATCCTCAGCTCGGCGGCGTCCGGCTCGGCGGGCGCCCAGTCGCCGCCCCAGATCGGTTGGACGCGGAAGTCGCCGGCGGCGGGGCGCTTGCGCACGGCGTGGCTGAAGCCGCCGTCGATGTAGACGAGGGAGAGCTCGCCCTCGCCTTCGATCGAGGTGAGGAAGGGCTGGACCATCGCCCCGTGCCGCTCCAGGACCGCGTCGAGCGCCTCCTGGGCGCCGGGCTCGCCGGCCCTGACCCGCCGCAGGTTGAAGGCGCCGAGGTCGACGGTCGGCTTGATCACGCACTCCTCCCAGCCCCGCGCGGCCAGGAGCGCGGCGAGGTCGGGCCGCTCGCCCCGCTCCACCCACTCGGTCGGGATCGTCGACACCCCCCGCTCGCCCAGCTCGCGCAGGTAGGTCTTCTCGAGGTTCCAGGCGACCAGCGCGGCCGGGTTCCAGAGCGGCATCGCCGCCTCGACCGCCCCGACCCAGGCGAGGAACTCGCGGTGGCGCTCGTAGTAGTCCCAGGGGGAGCGGAGCAGGCAGGCGCCGAACTCGCCCCACTCGACCGCCGGCTCGTTCCAGACCGCGGGAGCGGCGTCGATGCCGCGCCTGCCGAGGGCCTCCAGCAGCAGCCGGTCGTCCGGCGCGAGCGCCGGAAAGCGGTCGCAGGTGGCGATGGCGAGGCGCGTCTTCGGCATGCCCGGCGCAGGAGTATCAGACGCCGCTCCGGCTTAGACTCCGCTGGGTGAGCGACGAGGTCCAGACGCAGGAGCGCGACAGCGAGGAGCGCCGCCTCGAAATCGAGACGCTGGAGCGCCGCGAAGCGGCCCTGGCGCACGTGGTCAAGTTCGGCGATCCGGTCCTGAAGAGCAAGGCCTCGCCCGTCTCGCGCTTCGGCCCCGAGCTCCGCGCCGAGGTCGAGCGGATGTTCGAGATCATGCGCGACGGCCTCGGCGTCGGGCTCGCCGCCACCCAGGTCGGGGCGCTGCGCCGGCTCCTCGTCTTCCACGCCGGCCCCGACGGAGAGCCGAGCGCGCTCGTCAACCCCGAGGTCGAGTGGCTCTCCGAGGAGACCGCCGTCGCCGAGGAGGGATGCCTCAGCCTGCCGCGCGTCTCGATGGACGTCGAGCGGCCGCTCTACGCCCGCTTCAGCGGCCGCGACGTCGAGGGCGAGCCGATCGTGATCGAGGCCGCCGGGCTCGAGGCGCGGGTCCTGCAGCACGAGATCGACCACCTCGACGGCGTCCTCATCCTCGACCGCACCCCGCGCGAGCAGCGCCGGGCGGCGCTGCGGGCGCTGCGCGAGGGCGGCAGCTACAGCCCCTCCTCGGAGGAAGAGATCGCCGTCGAGGGCGAGCTGCGCGAGCCGCGCACCGACGCGTGAGGACCGTCTACCTCGGGACCTCCGATTTCGCCGCCACGGTGCTGCGGCGGCTGGCGGCCTCGCCCCATCGCCCGGCGCTTGTGGTGACGCCGCCGGACCGCCGCCAGGGGCGCGGCCGCCGGGTCCAGCC
>JBKPOX010000014.1:0-7619 GCA_046733335.1 Actinomycetota bacterium
GTCAGGCCCGGGGCGCCGTAGGCGGCCTTGGAGTCCTGGTAGCGGCTCCAGGCGCTCACCGTCTCTTCGGCGAGGACGTGGGAGAGGTCGGGCTCGCCGTTGGGCTTGACGGTGACCAGGCGGGCGCGGATCGTGCCGCCGGTTCCTTCCCCGTATCCCTGGCGGCCTCCGAGCGGCTGAGAGCCCTCGAGGTTGAAGCCCGAGATGAAGCGGGACAGCGTCGTTTCGCGGTCGAGCACGAAGCGGATCGCGTAGACGTACTTGCCGCTGTTCATCACCTGGTTGTTGACGTTGTAGATGCCGACGGGGACGCCCCGGTAGGCCGAAGCCTGCGGAGCCATCGCGAGCACGGCGAGGAGGCCGAGCACGAACAGCGCGACGGCGGTACGGCAACGTGCGGAGCTGGCGGCAAGGGTCGTCATCCGCAATGTCTTCGGCGGCACCTCCCAGCCGCCTCAACGCTCTAGCCCAATCCTGGACGAACCGTCTACCACATATTGGGCGACGATGGTCCCCCGGGTAGGGCTCTCAGTCGCCGTCGATTAGAGAGGCAAGGCCCTCGCGGACCGACGTGACGACCCGATCCTGGTCGGCGTCCGAGAGGGTCGGGAACAGCGGCAGCGTGACCTGCGATCGGGCGATCCGCTCGCTCTGCGGCAGCCGCCGGCTCTGGCTGTCGCGATAGGCGCTGAACTCGTGGATCGCCTGGTAGAGAAGGCTGGTCTGCACGTTCCAGCGCTCCTTCATCAGCTCCCGCAGTGGCGTCTGCAGCTCCGGGTTCTCGAGCACCACCGGCATCACGTAACAGGAGCTGAGATCCACCTCCTCGTCGCGGTAGGGAACCGTGACCCCGGGGACGGAGCTCAGCTCCGCGCGGTAGCGATGGGTGAGGCGCCGCCGGGCGGCGATGTCGTCCTCGAGCCGATCCATGCGCGAGGTCAGGAGCGCCGCCCGCGGCTCGTCCATCCGGTAGTTGAAGCCCGTGCCGACGACGTCGTAGCCGAGCGAGTGGCCCCGGTGGCGGTCCCAGGTGCCGGTCGTCAGCGCGTGGGAGCGCAGGCTGCGGGCCGTGGCAGCGACCTCATCGTCGTCGGTCGCCAGAAGGCCGCCCTCCCCGCAGGAGAGGACCTTGTTCGAGAAGAAGCTGAAGGTCCCGGCCTTCCCGACCGTGCCGAGCTTGCGTCCCCCCGGCCCGTCCAGGGCGCTGGGGCTGTGCGCGGCGTCCTCGATCAACGCCAGGCCGCGCTCCTCGCAGATGCGCTCCAGCGCGGCGAGGGGCGCCGCATATCCGGCGTAGTGCACGGCGCAGACGGCCTTGGTGCGCGGCGTGATCAGCTCCTCGACGCTGCTCGGGTCGATGCCGAAGTCGTCAGGGCCGATCGAGTCCGCCAGCACTGGGGTCGCCCCGCAGTAGCGGGCCGCGGCCGCGGTGGCGACGAAGGTGATCGCCGGGACGATCACCTCGTCGCCCGGGCCGACCCCGGCGGCGAGGTAGGCGAGGTGCAGCGCCGCCGTGCAGCTGGAGAGCGCCACCGCGTGCTCGACCCCGAGGTGCTCGGCGAACACCTCCTCGAACCGCTGCGTCTGCGGCCCCATCGTCAACCATCCCGACCGCAGCGTCGCCGCGACGGCCTCGACGTCGGCGTCCTGCAGCTCGACGTCGAACAGCGGAATCAGGGGCTGATCGGACAAGGCCTCTAGCCGATGTTCGAGTGGGTCGAGGCGAAGGGGTCGCCGAAGCGCTCCTCCTCCAGGCCCCTGACGATCTCGTCGATCCCGTCCGGGACCCGCATCCGCGGCTCGAACCCGAGCTCGCGGCGGATCTTCTCGAAGCTCACCTTGTAGTCGCGGGGGTCTTCGTCGCGGTGGACGTAACTGACGTTGCCGCGCCCGAGCCGCTCGGTGATCAGCTGCACCAGGTCGAGCTTGCGGTAGTTCTCGTCCGAGTGGCCGACGTTGAAGACGTCCCCCCCGACCTGCTCCGCCGGCGCGCCGAGCACGGTGCAGACGGCCAGCGCCGCGTCCCGCACGTGCACGTAGGGGCGCCAGAAGAGCTCGCCGAAGACCTCGAGCTCGCGGTCGGCCCAAAGGTCACGGGTGAACTCGTTGACGGTCAGGTCGAACCGCATTCGCGGCGCAACGCCGTAGATCGTGGCGAAGCGCAGGCAGGTGCCGCTCACCCCCTCGACGGCGAGCAGCAGCTTCTCGATCTCCACCTTCTGCTCGGCGTAGAGGGAGACCGGGGCCAGCGTCCCGGTCTCGTCGATCGGGACGGTCGGATCCTCCATGCGGCCGTAGTTGGAGCAGGTGGAGGCGAAGATGACCCGCTCCACCCCGAGCTCCTCGGCCTCGGCGAAGAGCGCCCGGCTGGCCTCGACGTTCACCTCCGCCGCGAGCTCCGGATCGCGGGCGCAGGCGGGATCGCCGACGATCGCGGCCAAATGAACGACCGCGTCGGCTCCCTCCAGGGCGCGCCGCCGGGCGTCGCCGTCGCGGACGTCGGCCTCGATCAGCTCCGTTCCCCCGGCCTGGACCTGGTCGGCAACCTCGCGCTGGCCGTGCAGCAGCGAGTCAAGCGCCCGCACCTCGTGGCCGGCCTGGCGCAGTTCTTCGCTGACGACGGCTCCGATGTAGCCGGCGCCGCCGGTGACGGTGACCCGCATCTCAGCCCACCTCCTTGCGCGGCACCAGCACCAGCCGCTTGAACTCGGCTACCAGGACGCCGTCCTGGTTGAGGACGCGGGTGTGGACCTTGACGACGCCGCGGTCGGGCTTCGAGCTCGACGGCTTCACGTCCAGCACCTCGGTCTCGCAGAAGAGGGTGTCGCCGTGGAAGACCGGGTTGGGGTGGCTCAGCTCTTCGGTGGCGAGGTTGGCGATCGCCTTGCCGGAGACGTCGGAGACCGACATCCCCAGGGCCAGCGAGTAGACGAGGGGCCCGACGACCACGTTGCGGCCCTGCTGGGAGCCCTTGGCGTAGACGTCGTTGAGGTGCAGCGGGTGGTGGTTCATCGTGATCAGGCAGAAGAGGTGGTCGTCCGCCTCGGTCACGGTCTTCGCCGGCCAGTGTTTGTAGACGGCGCCTACCTCGAACTCCTCGAGGTAGCGGCCATAGCTGTGGGCGCCGCTCGCCTCGCGCTCGGCCTGGTCGGTGGTCAGCTCGTACGTCTCGCTCATCCTTGGTGTCGTCTCCTTCGAAGTTTGGCGGCGGATGCTATCTGCCCGTCCCATCCGGGGGCTCTATCTACACTGCCCGCGATGCAGATCGGGATCATCGGCCTCGGCTATGTCGGGCTGCCGCTTGCCGTCGCCTTCGCCGAAGCCGGCTGCGAGGTGGTCGGGCTCGACGTCGACCAGGCGAAGGTCGAGGCGCTGAACGCCGGCCGCAGCTACATCGAGGACGTCCCGGACGAGGCGCTGGCGCCGCTGGCGCCGCGATTGCGGGCGAGCGGAGACTACGCCGAGCTGGCCGCCTGTGAGGCCGTCGTCCTCTGCGTCCCCACCCCGCTAAGCGACTCGCGCGAGCCCGACCTCGGCCCGCTCGAGGCCTCTGCGAGCGCGCTGGCGCAGGTGCTGCGGAGCGGCCAGCTGGTGGTGCTGGAGTCGACGACCTACCCGGGGACGACGCGCGACCGACTCCTCCCCATCCTCGAGGCCTCGGGCCTCACCGCCGGCAGCGACTTTCACCTCGCCTTCTCCCCTGAGCGGATCGACCCCGGCCGCACCGACTACACGGTGCGGACGACGCCGAAGCTCGTCGGCGGCCTGACCGCCGCCTGCGCCGAGCGCGCCCGCCAGCTCTACGCGGAGATCTGCGACACGGTGATCGTCCTCTCCAGCCCCGAGGCGGCTGAGCTCTCGAAGCTGCTGGAGAACATCTTCCGCTCCGTCAACATCGCGCTGGTCAACGAGCTCTCCCAGCTCTGCGACCGGCTCGGGATCGACGTCTGGGAGGTGATCGAGGCCGCCGCCAGCAAGCCCTTCGGCTTCATGCGCTTCGACCCGGGCCCCGGCATGGGCGGCCACTGCCTCCCCGTCGATCCCTTCTACCTCGCCTTCCGGGCCCGCCAGCTCGACTTCTACCCCGAGTTCATCGAGCTCGCCGGGAAGGTGAACCAGGCCCAGCCGAGCTTCTGCGTGGAAAGGATCGAGCGGGCGCTGAACGGCGTCCGCAAGCCGGTCAACGGATCGCGCATCCTGGTCCTCGGCGTCAGCTACAAGGGCGGCGTCGGCGACACGCGGGAATCGCCGGCGCTGAAGATCATCGGCCGGCTGCAGGACCTCGGCGCGGAGATGTCCTACCACGACGGCTTCGTGCCGGAGCTGCCGGGGCACGGGCTCTCCTCGGTTGGGCTCGACGCCGCCCTGCGCGAGTGTGACCTCGCCGCCATCGTCACCGCCCACCCCGGCGTCGACTACGGGGCGATCGTGGCGACGGCGCCGCTCGTGGTCGACTTCCGCGGCGTCACCCGCGGCATCGAGGCGGAGAACGTCGTCCGCCTCTGACGCCTCCGAGATTGAGGTCCCCATAGGGGCCGCAATCTCGGAGTCAGTGGACTTTCTTCAGCCGCGCGCGTTCCTCTTGCTTCTCGACCACCTGGGCGATCAGCTTGATCACGTTCGAGTCGCCGTTCGCCTTGATGTGGCCGGTCTCGACGGCGCGCCGGTAGCTCTTCAGCGTCCCTTTCTCGGCCAGCTCGTTGAACTGGGGCCGATCGATCTCGACCAGCACCCGCTCGTCCTGGGCCAGGTCCTTGCTGATCTTCGGCCCAGGCAGCTCGACCCGGTAGAGCTGGATGTCATGCCTGGCCTTCAGCTCGAGGCCGAAGACCAGCTTCAGGTTCTGCAGAGCGGGGACTTCGGCCTGGAACCGCTCGACGGCGGTGCGGATCAGCTCAGCGGTCGAGGCCATCGGGTGATGCTAGCCCACGGCTCGTGCTCTTAGCCTTATAGGGACCATGGGCGACTACGCGAGCTGGAACTTCGAGGAGGGGGCGGAGATCGGTGCCGGGCGGTTCGTGCTTAAGCCGATCGGCGGCGGCAACCGCTACGAGGTCTGCCTGGTCTGGGACGAAGGCCTCTACGCGCTGGCGGTCGCCAAGGTCCTCCGGCCCGACCAGGTCGAGGACGAGCGGGCGCTGCGCGACCTCGGGCGCGAGGCGGAGGCGCTCGACACGCTCGCCCACCCGACGCTGATCCGCGGCTTCGACGCGGTCCTGGGGGGGCCGACCCCGCACCTCCTGATCGAGCACCTGGAGGGTCCCTCGCTGCGACGCCTGATCAGGCGCGACGGCGCGATCCCGCTCGAGCAGCTGCTGCCGCTCGCCGCCCACGTCGCCGGCGCCCTGCAGTACATGGCGCAGGCGGGGTACGTCCACCTCGACGTCAAGCCCGACAACGTGGTGATGGGCGTGCCGCCGCGGCTGATCGACCTCAGCATCGCCCGCACGTTGGAGCGGGCCGCCCGCACCGACGGGCCCCTCGGCACCGACCCCTACATGGCGCCGGAGCAGTGCGTGCCGCGGGAGGAAGCGCTGGCGCCGATCGGCCCGGCGACCGACGTCTTCGGGCTCGGCGCCACCCTGTTCCACGCCGTCAGCGGCGAGAGGCCCTTCCCGGGGGGCACGGGCCCGGACGGCGGCGGCCGCTTCCCCCAGCTGGTCGAGGATCCGCGGCCGCTGCCGGACTGGGTCCCGGAGGAGCTGTCCCGGCTGATCCTCGAGATGCTCGACCGCGAGGCCGCCCGCCGTCCAAGCTGCGCCGAGGCGGTCGAGCGGCTGCAGCCGCTGGTGGCGGCGCTGCCGCGGAAGATGACCCTCTCGCGGCGCGGGGCCATCCGCGGCTGAGCGGCCCGCCGCAGCCGCCTCGCGGCCGCCGCGGAGGCGTGATCTTTGCCTCGGGCTCGTGTTGCTTCGGAGAGGCAACGGGTAAAGGAGCACCAAGACACGGACAGGAGGGAACCATGTCTCCGATAACGAACGGCAGGGGCAAGCTCCCCGCCGCAGCACGAGTCTTCGAAGACCTCCAGGCAGGCGACGCGCTCGCCCCGGGAGGGGTGTCGGCGATACGCAAGACGGGGGCACTGCTCCTCGCCTTGCTCGTCCTCGCCGCGACCCCGCTCTTCTTCGCCGCCTACGCGGCGGGCGTGATCGGCGACACCCCGGCCGCGGTCGCCCACGGCAACAGCGGCCCGGGGGGCGACGATGACGATGGTGGCCACGGCGGGCCCGGAGGCGACGACGACGATGACGACGAACCGACCCTGAAGACCGACGACACCAGCGCCGACGGGCACTCGACCCGCGGCACGACCAACGACAACGACACGGTCACCAAGCTCGGGACGGACGACACCAGCGCCAACGGCCACTCGACGCGGGGAACCACCAACGACAACGACACCCACACCAAACTGGGCACCGACGACACCAGCGCCGCCGGGGCCTCGACCAACGGCACCACCAACGACAACGACACCAGAACCCAGGGCCAGACCGGCGACCAAACCGGCCAGACCCGGACTAACACCAACTCCTAAGCAAGAAGGCCTGGCCCAAGGGGGCTGGGAGGGGTCCCCAGACACTCAACTGCGAGCCATTAGCGAGCAGTGTCTGGGGACCCCTCCCGGCCCCCTTCCAGCGTCTAGATCTTGTGCCGCTGCAGCAGCTTCTTGCCGATCACCATCCGCTGGATCTCGGAAGTTCCCTCGCCGATCAGCAGCAGCGGCGCGTCGCGGTAGAGGCGCTCGATCTCATACTCCTTCGAGTAGCCGTAGCCGCCGTGGATGCGAAAGCATTCTTCGACGCAGTACTTGCCGGTCTCCGAGGCGAGGAGCTTGGCCATCCCGGCCTCCAGGTCAGAGCGCTCGCCGGCGTCCTTCATCCGCGCCGCTTTGCGGGTGACGAGGCGGGCGGCCTCGATCTGGGTCGCCATGTCGGCGAGCTTGAACTGGATCGCCTGGTGCTGCGCGATCTGCTTGCCGAAGGTCTTGCGCTCCTGGCTGTAGCGAAGGGCCAGCTCCAGCGCCCGCTGGGCGATGCCGACGCCGCGTGCGGCCACGTTGACCCGGCCGACCTCGAGCGCGTCCATCATCTGCACGAAGCCTTGGCCGACCCCCGCCTCCTCGCCGCCGAGCACTCGCTCGGGCGGGCACTTGTAGCCGTCGTAGACGAGCTCGGTCGACTCGACGCCCTTGTAGCCCATCTTCTTGATCTTCGGCGGCACCGTCAGCCCGGCGAAGTCGCCATCCTGGGTTTCCTTCCAGGGCTCCTTCTCGGTGATGAAGCAGGTCATGCCCTTGTAGGCCGGCTCAGCCTTCGGGTCGTCCTTCATCAGGACGAAGACGACGCTCGAGCCGAGGCCGTTGGTGACCCACATCTTCTGGCCGTTCAGCTCCCAGTTGCCGTCCTCGCCCTTCCTCGCGGTGGCCTTGATGCCCTGCACGTCGGAGCCGACCTCGGGCTCGGAGAGCGAGAAGGCAGCGCGGATCTCGCCGGTCGCCATCTTCGGCAGGAAGTACTCCTTCTGCTCGTCGGTGCCGAACTTCATCAGCAGGTAGGAGCCGATGAAGTGGGTGTTGACGACGCCGGAGATCGAGATCCACCCGCGCGAGAGCTCTT
>JBKPOX010000015.1:0-18751 GCA_046733335.1 Actinomycetota bacterium
GACCTGCTCCGCCGGCGTCGTCCCCGCCGAGCGCGCCTCGTGCCGATCTCCGGCGGCGCGGTGGAAGAGCGCCTCGCTCATCTGCGAGCGGCCGGCGTTGTGAAGGCAGACGAAGAGGACGCGGGCCATCAGGTCGCCTCCGTCGCCGCCGCGGCCGGCGCCGCAGCCGCCGGCGCCGGAAATCCGCGCGGGCTAGATACGTGTAGATAGACGGGATGGCCAACGCCCTCTTCGTCTGCCTCCACAACGCTGGCCGCTCGCAGATGAGCCAGGCGCTGTTCGAACGCGCCGCGGGTGGCCGGCACGGCGCCCGCTCGGCCGGCACCGCCCCGGCCGAGCGCGTCCACCCCGAGGTCGCCGAGGCGATGCGGGAGTTAAGGATCGAGCTCGGCGACCGCCGCCCCCGCCGCCTCAGCGCCGCCGACGCCGAGTGGGCGGACGTGGTGGTGACGATGGGCTGCGGCGACGAGTGCCCGTACGTCCCCGGCCGCCGCTACCTCGACTGGGACCTGCCCGATCCCAAGGGCCGGCCCCTCGACGCGGTGCGGGCGACCCGGGAGGAGATCGCCGCCCGCGTCGAGGCGCTCGTCGCGGAGCTCGACCAGGGCCTGGGCTAGGCGCCGGCGTAGCGCAGCGAGGCGGGAGTATCGAGGTCCTCGCCGGTCTCCAGCAGCGTCTTCAGGCCGGAGAGGATCATCGGCCAGCCGCCGTAGAGTTCGTTGTTGGCCTCCTCGCCGAGCCGATCGTGGGTGACCCGCAGCCGGCAGGAGGTGCCGACCGGCTCGATCTCCCAAGTGACGCGGGAGGTCCCCTCGCGCTGCACCTCCTCGCTCCACAGGGCCGTAAAGCTCTGCACCAGCCGCCGCGGCGGCTCGACCTCGAGGTTCTCGCCGGCGGCGATGTCGATCACCCCGGGCACCGAGGACCTGTACTCCGAGCCCTCGCTCCACTCGGAGACGGTGGCGACCCCGAAGCTGTAGCGCTTGCGCATCTGCTCGCTGGTGATCGCCTCCCAAAGGCGCTCCGGCGTCGTCTTGATGTAGATCTCGAACACGGTCATCGTTCCGCGCCCGCCGACCACGGCGTAGGCCTGGTCCTCATTCATCGTCTTCCTCCTCGTTCTCGATGTCTCTCTTCAGCTCGCTGAGCGCGGAGGCCCAGGGCTCTGCGTACTTGCCCACCCAGCGGTCGTGGATGAGCCTGATCGGGACAGGGTTGAGGAAGTGCAGCTTCTGGCGACCGCTCCGCCTCGTCGTCACCAGTCCCGCCTCCTCGAGCACCCGCAGGTGCTTCATCACGCCGAAGCGGGACATCGGCAGCTCCTCTTCCAGCGCGCTCAGCGACTGCCCGTCCCGATCGAAGAGCCGGTCGAGCAGCTCGCGGCGGGTGGGGTCCGCCAGCGCCTTGAAGACCTCGTCCATACCCCGAGGACTATAGGTGACTAAACGGTCACATGTCAAGCCCCACACGCTCAGTCGGCGGGTGGCCGTTTGACGTAGGCCCCACAAGCGTTCTAGGGTGATTGAACGTTCAGGGGTTCCTCAGCGGGAGGCGGCCCCTATCGCTACAAGGGAGAGCTATACATGCAAGCCATCAAGCGCTTGGCGCTGCTCGTCTGCGCCGCCGCGGCACTCGCCGCGCCGGCCACGGCCAACGCCACCATCACGAGCAAAACGATCGACTACGGCCCGTACACGATCCCGGCCGGCAACGGCGACCCGCACGACCACGAAAACGCGGGGATGATCAGCAACGAAATCGTCAACAACATCTCCAAGCCCTGCACGGGCTGCACGATCATCGGCGTCACCCCGGACCTCGTCTACCTGGACGGGACCAAGGCGACGATCAGCCAGGGTCCGATGCTCCACCACGCGATGTTCGCCGCTCAGTCGAGCGGCAAGGCCGACGCCACCTGCGCCGGCAAAGGCCCGGGCCTGCTCGGCGAAAGGTTCTTCGCCTCCGGCGACGAGCGCACCAAAGTCGACCTCCAGTCGCTGCCTTACGGCTACAAGGTCAACAGCACCGAGACCTGGAACATGGTCTTCGACCTGATGAACTGGGCGACGACCAGCAAAACGGTGAAAATCCGGATGACCTGGAAGTACGCGACCGGTACCGATGCGACCAGCCGCGCGCCGCTGCATCCGGTCTGGCTCGACGCCAACCAGTGCTCGCTGAACTCCTACATCACGGTTCCGATCGGATTCAGCGACACCCACTACGACTGGAAAGCGACCTTCGGCGGCAAACTGATCGCCGCCGCCGGTCACATCCACGACCACGGCGTCAACATCGAAGTCACCAACGAGAGCACCGGTGGCACCGTGCTCTGCAACTCGGTGGCGGGCTACGGCGGCCCCGGCTACGAAACCCCGGACGGCCGTAAACACGTGTCATCGATGAACGTCTGCACCGGCAACCCGATCTCGACGATCAACAAAGGTCAGACGATCCGCCTGCACGGCATCTACAACGTGCCGGAAGGGCACCACCTGATCGACGACGCGATGGCGATCTCGATCATCTACATCGGCTAAGGCCGATCCGCGGTACCGGAGCCGGCCCCGATGCGGGCCGGCTCCTCTTTGGTCTCCATAGATACCCCCTAGGGGTATGTTAGACTTATCGCATGGAGGCCGCCAGCCACCGACATCCGCACCACCACGAGATGCCCACCGAGGGCTCGGCGCTGACCGCGGTCGCCGTCTCCGCCACCCTCCACTGCCTGACCGGGTGCGCGCTGGGCGAGGTGGCGGGAATGGCGATCGGCACCGCGCTCGGCTTCTCCAACCTCGGCACCGTCGCCCTCGCCGTCGCCCTCGCCTTCCTCTTCGGCTACGCGCTGACCAGCCTCCCACTGCTGCGGGCGGGCCTGGCGCTGGGAGCGGTGGTTCCGATCGCGCTCGCCTCCGACACCCTCAGCATCGCCACCATGGAGATCGTCGACAACCTGATCATGCTGGCCGTTCCCGGCGCGATGGAGGCCGGCCTCGACAGCGTCCTCTTCTGGGGCAGCCTCTCGTTCGCGCTGGCGGTGGCGGGGGCGGTCGCGGTCCCGGTCAACCGCTACCTGATCGGCCGCGGGCGCGGCCACGCGGCCGTGCACAGGACCGGCGTCCACGGCGGGCCGCCGGTGCGCCTGGTCGGCGCGGCGGCGGTGCTCGCCTTCCTCTTCGGCAGCGTCGTCCTCCTCGCGGAGGCGCTCGCCTAGATCGCGGCGCGGCCGGCGAGCACCGTCTCGCAGCGGCCGCCGACCCAGATCGTCCCGTCGCCGTCCCGGTCGACGTGGACGCAACCGGAGCGGCCGACCGCGCCGCCCTGTGTGGCCAGGTAGGGAGCGCTGAGGCGCCCGCTGCCCAGCAGCCACTGCGCGACCGATGCGTTGAGGCTGCCGGTGACCGGGTCCTCGGCCGTGGCGCCGCCGAGGGGAAAGAAGGCGCGGACCTCGATCGCCGCCTCCGAGCCCGGCGGGTGGAAGCCGACGACCCCGAGGTCGAGGTCGAGCGGCCCCGGTCGCAGCTCCAGGACCCGCGCGGCGCTCTCGACCAGGACCGCCAGCCAGCCGGGGCCATTGTCGACCCACTCCACTGCGAGGATCTCGGCCGGGTCGAGCCGCAGCGCCGCCGCGGCGCGCGCCGCCTCCTCCGCGGAGGCCGGGCCAGAGCGCAGCAGGGGCGGCGCCGCGAAGGCCAGCCGGTCCTCCTCGCGTCTGATTCGCACCATCCCGGCGCCGCACTCCTGGACGACCTCGCCCGCAGCGGCGGGTTCGCCGCCGCCCTCGAGCCAGGCGTGGCAGGTGCCGAGGGTGGGGTGTCCGGCGAAGGGCAGCTCGAGAGCCGGCGTGAAGATCCGCACCCGGTAGTCCGCCGCGACGTCGGTCGGCGGCAGCACGAAGGTCGTCTCCGAGAGGTTGGTCCAGCGGGCGAAGCGCTGCATCGCCTGCGCCGAGAGCCCCTCGCCGTCGAGCACCACCGCCACCGGGTTACCTGAGCACCCGCCGCTGCCGAAGACGTCGACCTGGGAGAAGAGGCGGGCCATTCCGCGAGTCTTGCAGGGCAGATCGACGGTTGGAGATGTTTGCCTTTTGGCTGCCGGGGAACCGGCGGAATGGGTCACTGTGAACACGAACGGCGAGCGGTCGTGCGTCGGTTAGGAGGGATCTCATGCCCGAGGTAGGCGAGATCGCCAGCAACGCGGTCCAGCTGGCGCGGCGTAAAGGCAAGTCCCCGGCTTCTCCCCTGAAGAGCCCGAAGAAGATGGCGGCGGGGGCAGCGAGCCCGAAGAAGATGGCGGCGGTGGGAGCAGCGATGATGGCGCTGCCGCTCGCGGCCGAGGGCATCGCAAAGCTGGCCGGCGGCTCAACCTCGGAGAAAGCCGCCGACCTCGGCAAGAAGGCCAAAGACAAGGCGGCCGCGGGCGCGAAGGAGGTCGTCGGCGACGTCGCCGACGAGAAGCTCGGCTCGAAGCTCCCCGGCGGGCTCGGCGGGCTCTTCCACAAAAACGGGTCGGACTCCGACTCCGAGGAGGCGACCGAGGCCCACGGCAGCGGCCGGCGGATGCCGATCCAGCAGGCGGTCGACGTCGCGGTGCCGATAGAGGAGGCCTACGACCAGTGGACCCGCTTCGAAGACTGGCCGGAGTTCATGCACCGGGTCGACAGCGTCCAGCAGGTCGACGACTCGACGGTGCACATCTCGACCAAGGTATGGGGAGTCACCAAGGAGTTCGAGGCCGAAATCGTCGAACAGAGGCCCGACGAGCGGATCGAATGGCACTCCGAGGAGGGGCTCATGCACAGCGGCGTCGTCACCTTCCATCGCCTGGCGCCGCGGCTGACCCGGATCGAGGTGACGCTGGACGTGAAGCCGGACTCGCTGGTGGAGAAAGCGGGGCGCGGCATGCGCTTCGCCAAGCGCGCCGTCCGCGGCGACCTGCACCGCTTCAAGGCCTATGTCGAGATGGAGGAGCGAACCGACAAAGGCTGGCGAGGGACGATCGAGGGCGGCGACGTCAAGCGAAAGACCGAGCGAAAGTCCAGCGGCGGAAGGTCCCGTTCGAAATCGCAGTCCTCCTCCCGCAAAGCGAAATCGAGGCGGTAAACCTACGAGGCCGCGTGCAGCTCCAGCGCGTGGATCTGGCGCTGGCCGTAGGAGCCGACCTGGACCGGGCCGGCCGCGCTGATCACCTCGCCGGGACCGGGCAGCGGGTGCGGACGCAGCCCCGCCCGCACGTCGACCGCGGTCAGCCCCGGCAGCGTGATCCCCTGCGGGTCGCGGATCACGAAGTGGGCGTCGCCGTCGCCGTCGGGATCAACCCGCTCGACGTAGACGATGCGGCCGATCGTCTCCCGGCAGGCGGGATGGCCGGGCGGGCAGTGGGAGGGAACCACACCCTCGGCGGCGCGACTGTTCACGACACCGCGAGAGGGGTCGCTGTCCCTCGCCTGGCGAGGGACCGTCGATCTCACGTCGCTGCCCGTGCCTCCCCCAGCCCCATCCCCGCAACCCACTAGGAGCCACGCCACGATCCCGATTGCGCAGAGGGCGTTCCATCGTCGTTTCCGGGTTTGTGCACACCCGGCTGTGTCGAGAATCGGGTGCAATGCCCCGACGCCTCACATCCGGTAGACCGGCGCCGCCAGCTCCTCCAGCGGCGCGCCGGCGCAGGCGTCGAGGGCGAGGCTGAGGACGCGGCGGGTGTCGCGGGGGTCGATCACGCCGTCGTCCCAGAGGCGGGCGCTGGAGTAGAAGGGGCGGCCCTGGCGCTCGTACTGCTCGCGCAGCTCGGCGGCGATCTCCGGCTGGCCGACCTCGTTCATCACGGCGGCGGCCATCTCGCCGCCCATCACCGAGATCCGGGCGTTGGGCCACATGAAGAGGAAGCGGGGCGAGTAGGCGCGGCCGCACATGCCGTAGTTGCCGGCGCCGAACGAGCCGCCGACGATCACGGTCAGCTTCGGGACCCGGGCGGTGGAGACGGCGGCGACCATCTTCGCCCCGTCCTTGGCGATCCCGCCCGCCTCGTACTTGGAGCCGACCATGAAGCCGTTGACGTTCTGGAGGAAGACGAGGGGGATGCGACGGTGGTCGCAGAGCTCGACGAAGTGGGCGCCCTTCAGCGCGCTCTCGGAGAAGAGGATGCCGTTGTTGGCGACGATCCCGACCGGGTGGCCGTCGAGATGGGCGAAGGCGCAGACCAGCGTCTTCCCGTAGCGCTGCTTGAACTCGCGCAGCTCGCCGCCGTCGACGATCCGCCGCATCACCTCGCGGATGTCCCAGGGGGCGCGGGAGCCGATCGGGACGACGTCGAGGATCTCCTCAGGGTCGCCCGACGGAGGGCGCGGCTCGATCCGCTGCCACGGGGGCGAGGGCGGGGGCGGCAGGGTGGCGGCGATCTCTCGCAGGATCCTCAGGGCGTCGGCGTCGTCGGCGGCGAGGTGGTCGGCGACGCCGGACCTTCTGGCGTGGACGTCGCCGCCGCCGAGCTCCTCCGCGCTCACCTCCTCCCCGGTCGCCGCCTTCACCAGCGGCGGGCCGCCGAGGAAGATCGTCCCCTGGTGGCGGACGATCACGGTCTCGTCGCTCATCGCCGGGACGTAGGCGCCGCCGGCCGTGCACGAGCCCATCACCGCAGCGATCTGCGGAATCTCCCGCGCCGACATCGTCGCCTGGTTGAAGAAGATGCGGCCGAAGTGGTCGCGATCGGGGAAGACCTCGTCCTGCAGCGGCAGGTAGGCGCCGCCGGAGTCGACCAGGTAGATGCACGGAAGCCGGTTCTGCAGCGCGACCTCCTGCGCCCGCAGGTGCTTCTTCACCGTGATCGGGTAGTAGGTGCCGCCTTTGACGCTGGCGTCGTTGGCGGCGATCACGCAGCGGCGGCCGCTGACGGTGCCGACGCCGGCGACGATCCCCGCGCCCGGCGCCGCACCGTCGTACATCCCGTGCCCGGCCAGCGGCGAGAGCTCGAGGAACGGGGTGCCCGGGTCGCAGAGGCCCTCGATCCGCTCGCGGGCGGTCAGCTTGCCGCGGCCACGGTGGCGCTCGACCGCCTTCGGCCCGCCGCCGGCGCGGACCCGCTCCAGCTCCGAGTCCAGCTCGGCGATCAGCTCGAGGTGCTTCTCGCGGCTCCCGCTCATTCCGAACCCCGCGCGCGAGTCCGCGAAAACCCGTCCTCTGTACGGGTTTTCGCGGACTCGGTGATCGGCCCGCTCCACTCGACCGGCCCGGCGACCAGCGTGTGGGAGCCGAGTGGCCGACCGAGGGTCTCCTGGGCCGCACGCGAGGCTTCCAGCAGGAGCTCGAGGTCGATCCCGGTCTCGACGTTCATCTCGCGCAGCATCGAGACCAGGTCCTCGGTGGCGATGTTCCCGGTCGCCCCGGCGGGGACGGGGCAGCCGCCGAGCTCGCCGAAGCTCGACTCGAAGGAGTCGCAGCCCGCCTGCAGGGCCGCGAAGACGTTGGCGAGGCCCTGACCGCGGGTGTTGTGGAAGTGGGCGGTGCGCTCGACGTCGGGGAGCTCCTCCGCCGCCTTCCAGAAGAACTCGGCGACCTGGAGCGGGTTCGCCATCCCGGTCGTGTCGCCGAAGCCGATCTCGACCGCCCCGGCCGCCGCCAGGCGCCGGGCGATCTCGAAGACGCGCCGCAGCGGCACGTGGCCCTCGTAGGGGCAGCCGAAGCTGGTGCTGATCACGCCCTCGCAGCGCAACCCGGCCTCGGTCGCCCGCGCCAACACGCGCTCCAGACCCGAGAGCGATTCCTCGACGCTGCGATTCACGTTCTTCCGGTTGTGGGTCTCCGAGGCCGAGAGGAAGACGTTGATCTCGTCGATCCGGTCGCGCACCTCGAGCGCCGCCTCCAGCCCGCGCTCGTTCGGGACGAGGACCGAGACCGCAACCTCGTCGGGGATCTCCGCCCGTTCCAGCACCTCGCGGCCGTCGGCCAACTGGGGCACCACGTCGGCGCGGACGAAGCTCGTCACCTCCAGCCGCCGCAGCCCGGTGCGGGCCAGCATCTCGACCAGCCGCACCTTGTCCGCGGTCGGGATCGTCTCCGGCTCGTTCTGGAAGCCGTCGCGGGGGCCGACCTCGCGGATCTTGACGACGCCGGGGAAGGCCATCAGGCGTGCCTGCTCGCGGCGTCCAAGGTCAGGCCCCGAGCGCCCGGGCGATCACCATCTGCTGGACCTCGTCGGTCCCCTCGCCGATCGTGAGGATCTTGGCGTCGCGGTAGAAGCGGCAGACCGGGTACTCCTCGATGTAGCCGTAGCCGCCGTGGATCTGCACCGCCTCCTCGCAGCAGCGCACCGCGAGGCGGCCGCTCTTCAGCTTCGCCTGGGCGGCGGTGAGGCTGAAGTTCTCGCCGCGGTCCTTGAGGCGGGCGGCTTTGTAGACGAGCAGGCGGGTCGCCTCGATCTCGGTCGCCATGTCGGCGAGCTTGGCCTGGATCGCCTGGAAGCGGGAGATCGGGCCGCCGAAGGCCTGGCGCTCCTTGGCGTAGGCGAGCGCCTCGTCGAGCGCGCCTTGGGCGAGGCCGACGCCCATCGCGGCGACGCCGATGCGGCCGATGTCGAGCACCTGCAGGAACTGGCGGAAGCCCATCCCCCGGGGGCCGAGCAGGTTGCCCTCCGGCACCCGGCAGTCGGTGAAGGTGAGCGGCCGCGTGTCGGACGCGTTCCAGCCCATCTTGCGGTAGGGCTCGCCCTGCTCGTAGCCGGGGGTGCCGTTGGGGACGATCAGGTTGGAGATCTCCTCCGGCCCGGTGCGGGCGGTGATGCACACGATGCCGGAGATCTCGGTGCCGGCATTGGTGATGAACTGCTTGGCGCCGTCGATCACCCATTCGCCGCCGTCGAGGCGGGCCTTGGTGCGGACGTTGCCGGCGTCGGAGCCGGCCTCGGGCTCGGTGAGGCCGAAGGCGCCGAGGATCTCCCCGGAGCAGAGCGGCGGTAGCCACTCCTCCTTCTGCGCCTCGGAGCCGAAGAGGTAGATCGGCTGCGTGCCGAGCGAGGTGTGGGCGCAGAGGGTGATCGCGACCGAGGAGTCGACCCGGGTCAGCTCCTCGACCGCGAGCGCGTAGGCGAGCGAGTCCCCTCCCCCGCCGCCGTACTCCTGCGGGAACGGGATCCCCATCAGGTTCAGCTCGGCGAGCTTGGCGACGATCTCGTAGGGGAAGCGCTTCTCGCGGTCGAGCTCCTCGGCGACCGGCGCCACCTCGGCCGTGGCGAAGTCGCGGACGGTGCGCTGGATCAGGCGGTGCTCATCGCCGAGCTCGAAGTCCATCGCCCGAGTTTACCGAATTGTCGTTCTAAATTCGAAGATTCGTTCGGTTTTCGCTACCTTCCGTCGCGATGCCGACGCCCTCCCCTCCCACCCGGCCGCTGCTGCGCGCCCGCTACGAGGCACGGCGGCGAGAGGTGATCGACAGCGCCGCCGAGCTGTTCGCCGAGCGGGGCTACGACGGCACCTCGATCGGTGAGCTGACCGCGGCGACCGGCCTCGCCGCCGGCGGCCTCTACCACTACATCGAGGGAAAGGACGACCTGCTGATCGCGATCTGCGACGAGCTGCTGGAGCCGCTGCTCGCCCGGGGGCGCGAGATCGTCGCCGCCGGTGCGCCCCCGGTCGAGCAGCTGCGCGAGCTGGTCGCGGCCTGGGTCGAGCACGTCGTCGACCACCGCCACCACATGCTCGTCTTCACCCAGGAGCGGCAGGCGATCGAGCGCCAGGCCCGCTGGCGCCGCGTCCGCTCCCAGCGGCGCGCCTTCGAGAGGATCCTCGACGAGGTGCTCGCCCGCGGCGAGGCCGACGGCTCGATGACCTTCGCCGACCGCCGCCTCTCCCTCCTCGCCCTGCTGGGGATGGTCAACTACACGCCGCAATGGGTGCGGCCCAACGGCCGCCTCTCCCCGGCCGCGATCGCCGAGGGCTACTGCAACCTCGTTCTCGGCGCCCCCGCTTAGAAAGCTTGTGTGCACTTGACGGCGCTTGCATGCGCATCGTCACAGCAGCGGCAGGCTCGAACTCGAAGTCGGCAAGAAGCGCATGCAGCTTCCGGCCGGCCTTGTGGCAGCGTGCTGGTCGTCAACCCCTGGCCGGAGAAGAAGTGAGAACCCGGCGGCGCCCCGTTCTCACCTAGAGCTGAGGCGTCGCGGCAACCAGGAGCGCGACGACGGCCGCGATCAGCAGGGTGAGAAAAGCGGTCTTGAACGGGGCGGGTGGCGCGGGCCGGATCACGCCTTCAAGGTACGAATTCACCTCTTCACTGCCTGTGCGAAGGAGCACAGACGGATACCCATCACATTGAGCAGGTTTTCGACCCGGGGATCGCGAAGAGTCCGCAGCTCGACCTGGCGCTCGGCATCGTAGGAGGAGTTTGGGACCGGCCCGGCCGCCGGATGACAGCCGATCTCGGTCCAACCTCGCCGGGGAAGATCCCTGACCAGCGCGATCAGGTGGTCGACTGAGACCGCGCTTCTGCCGTAGAAGCGGCCCTCGTAGCGAATCTCCCGGTTCCGCAGCGGCACCCCAAGCTCGGCCGCCAGCGCCCTGGCGACCGCGTTCACCGGTTCGGTTTCGTGCACATGCTTATGCGAGTCGACGTGCGTCGGGTCCCGCCGGGGCGGGCAGGATCTCGAGGGGGGCGCCGATCTCGTAATCCCGCTGGGAGAAGTCGAGGTGGAGGCCGACCGCCAGCTCGGGATGTCTGACGAGACCCTTGGCCGCCAGCTCGGCTGCTCCCTGCCGCACCATCAGGCTGGCGCTGGTGACGATCCCCTCCTCGTGCGCGACGAAGACCCCCGCGTTGACGTTCTCGGAGAGACCGAGATCATCGGCGTTGACGATGAGATGACGAACGCTAGGGGGGCTGCCTGGCATCGAGACAAGCATTGCGGCTGGCGTCCTGTCTCGTGCCTAACCATGAGTGTCCGGAGCCGCCCCCCGACCCCGGCAATAGGTTCAGAAAGTTGAACATTTGGTGAGATGGTCAACCGATGTTGGAAACCACCTCAACCGATGTACGAGCCGAAATCAGCAAAACCGGGTAGGTCGAGCCACCAGAAACGGCTGCGATCGCCGGTCTATGCACATTAATCGGCATTGTGATGCGACCGATCGCCACCTATTGTGGTGGCCTCGCACTTTCTGGCAGGGAAGGAAAAAATGCTCGGTTCACCAGTCCGTAAGCTCGGCGTCATATGCGTATTGGCCCTCGCGGCCTCGCTCCCCAGCGTCCCAAGCGCCGCTGCCACCACCGCCCAGGAAAACGCCTGTCGTTTATCTGTGGCGCAAGCCTTCAAAGTCAGCAACACGGCCGCAAGGGACAAGGCGCTGAAACTGCTCTGCTTGATGAGCAAAGAGGTGAACGGGGCCGCACGGGGTAAATCCGGGCCGACCGGACCGACCGGTCCCATCGGGCCGAAAGGAGCCACGGGACCACAGGGGCCCACCGGCCCCGCAAGCAACGTGCCCGGTCCGACTGGGCCGACTGGGCCGACTGGGCCCACCGGGCCCACGGGGGCACAAGGGCCAACGGGCATTCAAGGTCCGACCGGCGAGAAAGGCGCGACCGGGGAGCAGGGCATTCAGGGCCCGACCGGGGAGAAAGGCGCGACCGGCGAGCAGGGCATCCAGGGGCCGACCGGGGAGCAGGGCATCCAAGGTCCGACTGGGGAGAAGGGCGCCACCGGCGAGCAGGGCATTCAGGGTCCGACCGGCGAGAAAGGCGCCACCGGCGAGCAGGGCATCCAGGGGCCGACTGGCGAGCAGGGCATCCAGGGGCCGACCGGCGAGAAAGGCGCGACCGGGGAGCAGGGCATTCAGGGCCCGACCGGGGAGAAAGGCGCGACCGGCGA
Organism: Actinomycetota bacterium; assembly: GCA_046733335.1. GTDB lineage: Bacteria > Actinomycetota > Thermoleophilia > Solirubrobacterales > 70-9 > VAYN01. Next base: position 11,854 of record JBKPOX010000015.1, read on the forward strand.
GCAGGGCATCCAGGGCCCGACTGGCGAGCAGGGCATCCAGGGTCCGACCGGCGAGCAGGGCATCCAGGGGCCGACCGGGGAGAAAGGCGCGACCGGCGAGCAGGGGATCCAAGGGCCGACCGGGGAGAAAGGCGCGACCGGCGAGCAGGGGATCCAAGGGCCGACCGGCGAGCAGGGCATTCAGGGTCCGACCGGGGAGAAAGGCGCGACCGGCGAGCAGGGCATCCAAGGGCCAACTGGCGAGCAGGGCATCCAGGGGCCGACCGGGGAGCAGGGCATCCAAGGCCCGACCGGGGAGAAAGGCGCGACCGGCGAGCAGGGGATCCAAGGGCCGACCGGCGAGCAGGGCATTCAGGGTCCGACCGGCGAGAAAGGCGCCACCGGCGAGCAGGGCATTCAGGGCCCGACTGGCGAGCAGGGCATCCAGGGGCCGACCGGGGAGCAGGGCATCCAAGGTCCGACTGGGGAGAAAGGCGCCACCGGCGAGCAGGGGATCCAAGGTCCGACCGGGGAGAAGGGCGCCACCGGCGAGCAGGGGATCCAAGGTCCGACCGGCGAGAAAGGCGCCACCGGCGAGCAGGGCATCCAAGGGCCGACCGGGGAGCAGGGCATCCAGGGGCCGACCGGCGAGAAAGGCGCCACCGGGGAGCAGGGCATCCAAGGTCCGACTGGGGAGAAAGGCGCCACCGGCGAGCAGGGGATCCAAGGGCCGACCGGCGAGCAGGGCATTCAGGGTCCGACTGGCGAGCAGGGCATCCAAGGGCCGACCGGGGAGCAGGGCATCCAAGGTCCGACGGGGGAGAAAGGCGCCACCGGCGAGCAGGGGATCCAAGGTCCGACCGGCGAGCAGGGCATTCAGGGTCCGACCGGGGAGAAAGGCGCGACCGGCGGGCAAGGGATCCAGGGCCCGACGGGTGAGAAAGGCGCCACTGGTGCGCAGGGCCCGACTGGCACGCAAGGGCCGATCGGTCCGACTGGACCCACTGGAGCGACCGGCGCAACCGGAGCCACTGGAGCCACCGGTTCAACCGGAGCCACCGGCTCGACCGGGCCCTCCGGGCTAGCGGCAAGTCAGATCGTCAACGGCTCGGCCACTCAAACGGGGAATGCGCCCGCCTTGGGAACGCAGGTAAATTCGACGGCGACCTGCCCGGCAGGCAAAACCCTGCTTGGTGGAGGAGGCCGCGTAACCACCTCGGGCTCCGGCACCCCGAACAACGCCGCGATAATGTCGGAGAGCTATCCCAGCGCGAGCGGCACCTGGAAAGTTGTCGCCACTGTCGGAGCCACTCTCACCAGCAGCCAGAAGATTGTGGTCGAAGCCTACGCGGTCTGCAGCGCCTGATCTGAAAGCGGCCATTCGCCCCGAGGCGGTTATCCCACCGCCTCGGGCGAAGACGCTACAACTGCGCGCAATGAGCGAACCGACGAGGAAGAACCGGCTGGAACCACTGCTCGCGAGGGCCAAAGTTGGGAAACATTCCGAGCGCGTCAGGGTCGGCGCGGTCCTCGCAGTGGCGCTGGCGCTGGCGCTCGTCGGCTGGCTGCTCTTCATAAAGGGGAACGGAGACAGCCCCGCGCCTGCCGCCGATCCCGGGACGAACAGCAAGAGCGTCTCCCTGGTCCCCGAGTCCGGCCTGCTTGACGCCCTCGAGGGCGTCGGCTATCCGGTCTATTGGGCCGGGCCACGTCTGGCGGTCGAATTCGAAGTCCTCCGCTTGTCGGAAGGCCGAACCTATATCCGTTATCTCCCCGAGGGCGAGGAAGTGGAAAGCGACAGCCCCTTCCTGACCGTCGGCAGCTACGAGGAGGAGGATGCCCTCACGAGCATCCGCAACCTCGGCCGTAAGCCGGGCGCCATCCTGGTCTCCATCCCCGGAGGCGGTTCGGCCTATGCGGAGAGCGTCGACGCCACTAGCGCCTATATGGCCTTCCCCGAAGTCGACACGCAGATCGAGGTCTTCGACCCCGAAGGCGGCAAGGCCCTGCGCCTGATCAGATCCGGGGCGATCGTGCCGGTGGGATAGCTCCCCCAGCGGGTCTGACGATGCTCGTCTCCTGGCTCGTCTTCCCCCTGCTCCTGCTCACCCTCTGCCTGGGCTGCGGGCTGCTGGTAGCTCGCGTGACCGGACGCGAGATCCCGGCCCCCCTGATCGCGCCGGTCGGCTTCACGCTCATCCTCCTGATCGGCGAGCTGACCTCGATCGCCTCCGCGACGGCGACGCTCGCCCCGGCTCTCGCGGTTGCCGCGGCGTTGGCGGGATTCGTGCTCGACTGGCCCGCTCGCCGGGCGCGCATCGAGCCCATCGGCCTCCTCGCCGCACTCGGGACGTTCCTGGTCTACGCCTCGCCGATCCTCGCCTCCGGCGAGCCGACCTTCGCCGGCTACATCAAACTCGACGACACCGCGACTTGGCTTGCGCTCACGGACCGGATCGCCGACCACGGACGCGACGTCTCCGGTCTCGCCCCCTCCACCTACGAGGCCACCCTCGCCCTCAACCTCGGCAGCGGCTACCCGATCGGCGCCTTCACCCCCCTCTCCATCTGCTCGTCGATCGTGGGCCAGGACCCCGCCTGGACCTTCCAGCCCTACCTCGCCTCGATGGCGCTGCTGCTCGCCCTCTGCCTCTACCAGCTCAGCTCGGGCTTGGTCGCCGACAGGCGCCTCCGCGCAGCCGGCGCCTTTCTCGCCGCGCAGCCGGCGTTGCTCTTCGGGTACTACCTCTGGGGCGGGATCAAGGAGATCGTTTCGGCGATGCTGCTAACCCTGCTCGCTGCTCTCCTCCCGGCCCTCGTCGCACCTGGGTCCCGCGGCGTCGGAGTTGCCGTTGCGCCCGCCCTTGCGGCGGCGTCCCTCTTCGCCGTCCTCACCATCCCGGGCGCAGCGCTGTGGCTGCTCCCGATGCTGGCGGTGGCGGCGGCCGGATCCCTGCGCGGCGTCGGATCGGCCTCGACCTTGCGTCGTCTCGCTATGGTCGCTGGACTGACGCTGTTGGTCGCGCTGCCATGGCTGCTGGACGCCGGACTGCTGCCGAGGGAGGCCGGCGCCCTAACCAGCCCGCACGAGCTCGGGAACCTGATCCGCCCGCTCAGCGGCTGGCAGCTGGCCGGGGTCTGGCCGTCGGGCGACTTCCGCCTCGATCCCCCGGACACCGTCGCCACGGTCGCCCTGATCGCGACCGTCGTGCTCGCTTCCTCGTTCGGCCTCGCGCGCATATGGGCCCGCCGCGCAATCGGGCCGGCGGGATTTGCCGCGGCGCTCCTCCTCGGGGCGGCGGCACTGGCGCTGATCGGCTCGCCCTGGGTCGGGGGGAAGGCGCTGGCCACCGGCTCGGCGGCGGTCCTCTTCCTCGCCTGCATCGGCGCTTCCACTCTCTGGGAGCGGGGACGCAGGGTCGAGGGCGGGATCCTGCTTGGAATCATCGCGGTCGGAGTCCTCTGGTCCAACGCGCTCGCCTACCGGGACGCCTTCATCGCCCCGTTCCCGCGCCTCTCGGAGCTGGAGGCGATCGGCCACGAGATCGCCGGGCAGGGGCCGACGCTGATGACCGAGTACGAACCGTACGGAGCGCGGCACTTCCTGCGCGACGCCGAACCGGAGGGCGCGAGCGAGTTGCGACGAAGGCAGGTGCCCCTGCGCTCGGGCACGACCCTGGAAAGCGGCCAGACCGCCGACGTCGACCTGTTCGCGCTCGACGGCCTGCTCACCTACCGGACGCTCGTCCTCCGCCGCTCGCCGCTCGCGAGCAGACCGCCCCTCCCGTTTCACCTGACCAAGGCGGGAACCGCATACGAGGTCTGGCAAGCCGACGGGTCGCCGCCGCCCATCGCCCACCTCGCCCTGCAGGGGGCCGGCGGCGCTCCGATCGCCCCAGCATCCTGCGCGGCGATCGAGAGGCTTGCAGAGCGCCCCGGGGTCCTGCACGTGGCGGCTCCGGTCCGCCCGGCGCCACTCTTGGTCCCACTGGGAGAACTGTCCCTGCCCGGGAGTTGGGAGCTCGGCGGAGAAGGCTCCTACGCGACTCCCGCTGGGTCCGGGGTTGCCGTGGGCTGGTTCACGCTGCCGCGGGCGGGGGGCTTCGGGATCTGGCTCGGCGGCGCCTCTCGGGGCACGGTTGAGATCGCGGTCGACGGCGAGGCCATCGGCGAGGGTGAGCCGGAGCTGGACCACGTCGGCGGGTACCGCCAACTCGGGCGCGCCCGACTCGGGGCCGGTCGCCACCGCATCGAGCTGCATTACGAGGAGCAGGGTCCGCTGGCGCCCGGCCGCGGCGGCGAAGCGTTTGCGCTCGGGCCCCTGGTCGTCTCCACCGGGACCGCCGCCGATGTCCGGGTCGAGGTGGTCGACAGCAGCCGCGCGCACCTCCTCTGCGGACGGCAGCTCGACTGGGTCGAGGGCTTGCCGTATTGAGGCTGGGCGGGGCGCCTAGCTAGGCCATCGACCGCGCGATCACGACGCGCTGGATCTCGTTCGTCCCCTCGTAGATCTGGGTGATCTTGGCATCGCGCATCATCCGCTCGACCGGGTACTCGTTGACGTAGCCGTAGCCGCCGAGGACCTGGACCGCCTCGACCGTCGCCTTCATCGCGTTGTCGGAGGCGAACAGCTTCGCCATCGAGGTCCACTTGCCGAGGTCGGCGGGGCGCTCCGGGCGATCGGCCATCGAGCAGGCTTTGTAGAGGAGCTCGCGGGCGGCGGCGGTGCCGGTCTCCATGTCGGCGAGCTTGAACTGGATCGCCTGCAGCTGGTTGATCGGCTTGCCGAAGGCGACCCGCTCGGCCGCGTAGGAGTTGGCGTAGTCGGTGGCGCCCTGGGCGATCCCGACCGCCTGGGCGGCGGCGCCGAGCCGGGTGCGCTCCAGCGTGCCGAGGGCGACGGCGAGGCCCTTCCCCTCCTCGCCGATCAGGTTCTCGTGCGGGACGCGGACGTCGGTGAAGCTGGGCGAGCCGGTCGGCGAGCCCTTGATCCCGAGCTTGTGCTCGAGCTGGCCGGGGTCGAAGCCGGGGGCGTTCTTCTCGACCACGAAGGCGCTGGTGCGGCGGTTCTCGCGGTCGGTGGTGGCGAAGACGACGTAGAAGTCGGCGATCGTCGCGTTGGAGATCCAGGCCTTCTGGCCGTTGATCACCCACCCGTCGCCGTCGCGGACGGCGCTGGTCCGCATCGCGGCGGGGTCGGAGCCCGCCTCCGGCTCGGAGAGCGCGAAGGCCGGGGACCACTCGCCACTCGCGCATTTCGGCAGCCACCGCTGTTTCTGCTCCTCCGATCCGAAGAGCTGGATCGGCAGCGTCCCCAGCTCCTGCACCATCAGGATCAGCGCCGAGGAGGCGCAGGCCTTGGCGATCTCCTCGACCGCCATCTGCAGGACCAGCGTCCCGGTGCCGGTGCCGCCGTACTCGCTGTCGAAGGGCAGCCCGAGGACGTCATGGGAGGCGAGCAGCTCGCGCACGTCCCACGGGTATTCGCTTTTGCGGTCGACGTCGCCGGCCCGCGGCGCGATCTTCTCCTGGGCGAGGCGACGAACCATGTCGCGCAGGTCCAGCGCCTCCTGGGAGATCTCGTAGGCGGGGGCAACGGCTTCGACGCTCATGCGCTCTCAATGCTCCTTCGGTGGGGGTTCGTTCTAGAAGACCGGGGACTCGGTGTAGGCGCCGAAGACCTCCTGCATCGCCGCGATCATCTCGCCCTCGGTCGCCTGCGTGCGGGCCGCCTCGATGATCGGCGGCATCAGGTTGGCCTCGGTGGCGGCGGCACGCTTCAGCTCGGCCAGGGCCGCCTCGACCGCGGCGCCGTCGCGCGCCGCCCGCGTCGCCGCGAGGCGGTCGCGCTGCTTGCCTTCGAGGGAAGGGTCGATCCGCAGGATCGGCATCGCCTCTTCGTTCTCCTGGGTGAAGTCGTTGACGCCGACGACGATCCGGCGGCGTTCGTTCAGCTCCTGCTGGTAGCGGAAGGAGGCCTCGGCGATCTCGCGCTGGGGGAAGTTGCGGCGGATCGCCTCCACCATCCCCCCCAGCTCGTCGATCCGGGCGAAGTACTCGTACGCCGCGCGCTCCATCTCGTCGGTCAGCTGCTCGACGAAATAGGAGCCGCCGAGCGGGTCGGCCGTGCTGGCGACGCCGGTCTCGGTGGCGATGATCTGCTGCGTGCGCAGGGCGACCCGAACCGCCTCCTCGGTCGGCAGCGCCAGCGCCTCGTCGAAGGAGTTGGTGTGCAGCGACTGGGTCCCGCCCATCACTGCCGCCAGCGCCTCAAGGGCGGTGCGGACGATGTTGTTGAGCGGCTGCTGCGCGGTCAGGCTGACGCCGGCGGTCTGGGTGTGGAAGCGCAGCCGCATCGACTCCTCGCGGGTGGCCCCGTAGGTCTCCCTCATCTCCCGCGCCCAGATCCGGCGCGCCGCCCGGTACTTGGCGATCTCCTCGAAGAAGTCGATGTGAGAGTTGAAGAAGAAGGAGAGTCGCGGCGCGAAGTCGTCGACGTCGAGCCCGCGCTCGATCGCCCGCTCGACGTAGGTGAAGCCGTCCTTGAGCGTGAAGGCGAGCTCCTGCTGGGCGGTCGAGCCGGCCTCGCGGATGTGGTAGCCCGAGATCGAGACCGGGTGCCAGCGCGGCATGTTCTCGGTGCACCACTCGATCATGTCGGTGACCAGGCGCATCGCCGGCTCGATCGGGAAGCACCACTCCTTCTGGGCGATGTACTCCTTGAGGATGTCGGTCTGGATCGTGCCGCCGAGCTTCTCCGCCGGCACCCCCTGCTTCTCCCCGACGAGGACGTAGAAGGCGAGCAGGATCGCCGCCGGGGCGTTGATCGTCATCGAGGTGGTGACGCCGCCGAGCGGGATCCCCTCGAAGAGGCGCTCCATGTCGGCGAGGGTGTCGACGGCGACGCCCTCGCGGCCGA
>JBKPOX010000016.1:0-60852 GCA_046733335.1 Actinomycetota bacterium
CCGCACGGGATCTACGACTGCACCCACTGCTTCAGCTGCATCGACGCCTGCCCGAAGGGCGTGGCGCCGATGGACCAGATCATGCGCCTGCGCCGCAAGGCCGGCGAGGAGGGGATCGAAGACCCCAACAGCGGCCACGCCCACGAGGTCGCCTTCGTGAAGATCATCGAGAGGAAGGGGACGCTGGACGAGGCGATGCTGGTCCAGGAGTCCTACGCGCCGGGGATCAAAGGCAAGCTGAAACCGAGCAAGCGCGGTCTGACCGAAACGATCAAATCGCTGCCGACGATCCTGCGGCCGCTGCGCAAGCGTAAGGTCAAGCTCCGGCAGGCGATCCCCGGCACCCACCACAAGCTCCCGGGCGACGCGATGGACGAGGTGAAGGCGATCTACGCCCACGCCGAGGAGCACAGCGAGGAACTGAACCTGTACATCCGGGGCGAGGAGGGCGACGACGCCCAGCCCGACGGCACCGCGGCCGAGGAGGTCTCCAATGGCTGAGCAGATCAAAGTCGCCTACTGGCCCGGCTGCGTCTCGCGGGGCTTCACCCCCGAGCTGCACGGCTCGATGGCCCTGGTCGCCGAGCGGCTGGGGATCGAGCTGGTCGAACTCGACCGCGCCAACTGCTGCGGCGCCGGCGTCATCGCCGAGCACAACCAGGAGCTGGCCGACACTCTCAACGCCCGCACCTTCGCCCTCGCCCAGCAGACCGGGCTCTCGATGATGAACATCTGCTCGACCTGCCAGGGCGCGCAATCGGAGTGCCAGCAGAGGCTCGACGCCGACTCCGCCTACCGCGCCCACATCAACGAGGTCCTCTCCGGCCAGGGCCTCTCCTACGAGAAGGGCAAAGACGGGTTCACCAACAAGAACTTCCTCTGGCTGCTGGTCGAGGACTACGGGCTCGACCGGCTCCGCGAGCAGGTCCGGCGCCCGCTCAGCGGCCTCCGGGTCGGCCCCTTCTACGGCTGCTACATCGTGCGGCCGAAGGAACGCCTCGGCTACGCCGAGTACCCCGACCGGGACATCTATCTCGAGAAGGTGATCGAGGCCCTCGGCGGGCAGGTCGTCGAGTACGACGGCGCCCGCAAGTGCTGCGGCTTCCCGGTTGTGACGATGAACCGTGACACCTCGCTGCGGCAGGCCGGCACCCACGTCGGCGACGCGATCGACGCCGGCGCCGACTGCCTGGTCACGCCCTGCCCGCTCTGCCACCTCAACCTCGACATGCAGCAGCCGGAGGCGGCCAAGGTCGTCAACCGCGACCTCGGGCTCGCCGTCCTCCACCTCCCACAGCTCGTCGGCCTCGCCCTCGGCGCCGAGCCGAAGGACCTGGGTCTGAACCGCCACGTCGCCTCGACCGGCTGGGTCCAGGACCGCCTCGCCGCTGGCGCCGCGGCTTAGCCGTCCGGCAAACCTCCGGCAAATCCCGCGGTTCTTGGAACGAGCGGTCAATTCGACGCACTATCGCTGCTCAATTGACCGCTCGCGCCGGAAGTTGACCCTCTTACAGGTGTCGATTAGGGTCCGGGCGTCTGCCCCAAGGAAACCTTAGTGTTCAGTTGAACCCTCACACCCTTACCAGTCAAGAGCGGGGTCTCGGTCTCGTCCTCCGCCTCACGGCCTTCGGCCTGTTCGTCGCCGCGCTGGTGTACGCGCTGGGACCGTTCGTCGGCCCCGCCCAGGGATTCTTCAACGAACTGCCCTTCGTCGCCAATTCGGTGGTGAAGGTCACCATCCTCGGCCTCGTCAGCCTCTACGCCGCCGGTGACGTCCGTAAGCGCACCGGCCTGGTGGTGATCCTGATCCTCGCCCACCTCGTCTCGGTCGCGGCGATGGCCACGATGCTGGCCTTCGCCGAGACCGGCCGAGAGGTCGACCTCGGCCTCGCGACCCCCGACGTCGGCACCGTGCTCTGGTACGCGATCGGGCTCGACGGGGCGATCACGCTGACGATCGCGGGGTTCTACATCGCCGCCCGCCGCTCCACCCGCGGCCTCGAGCGCCCGCGCGACGAAGGTGCGCCGGCGGCGACCTCGGCCGAGCAGGCCCTGCGCTGGGTGCTGATCGTCTTCGCCGTCCTCTTCGCCATCGGCGCCGTGGCCTACGAGATCTCCCCCTTCCTCGACACCAGCAAGGGCTTCGCCCGCGAACTCCCCTTCGTCACCAACTCGGTCGTGCGGATGGCCGCGCTGGCGATGCTGTGTGTATACGCCGCCCGGAACCTGGAGCGGAACATGGCGCTGGTCGGGCCGGTGATCTTCGCCCAGTTCCTCGGCGTCGCCGTCGGCGGCGCCTACCTGATCGACCAGTACGCGACCGAAGGGGGGGCGACGGTCTCGCTGCTCGGCGGGCAACCCCGCCTGACCACCGTGATCTGGTGGGCGATCGGCCACGAAGCCGTCACCGGCCTGGTCATCCTGCTCGCCTACCACCTCGCCTGGAAGCGCCGCTACCGGCTCGGGTTCCTCTGGCCGGTCGCCTACCGGTCGCTGCGCGCCGGCGCGGGCGTGCTCCTCGCCGGCACCGCCACGGAAGTCCGGCCCGAAGACGTCGCCTCGCGGGTCGAGGCCTTCCTCGAGGACTTCCGCGCCCGCCGCCGCTGGCTCTACAAGGTCGCCCTCGGCGCCCTCCAGTTCGCACCGCTGCTGGAGCTGCGGCCGCGGCCCCGGGTCAACCCGCCCCTCTCCGAGCTCGACCCCGCGAGTCGCCGCCGCTTCCTCGAGGACCACTTCCAGCGCTTGCCGCGCCAGAGCAAGCTGCGCTTCCTCAAGAACCTGAAGCAGATCATGATCCGGATCTGCCTCCAGCTCACCTACGCCGGCTACTACGGGGACGAACGCACCTACGACTCGGTCGGCTACAAGCCGTTCACCCGGCGCCCGGTCTACGCGACGCTGAAAATCGACGAACCGGGGGAGCACCCGCTAGAGGTCGAGCGGCCGGAGCAGATCGGCAGCCGCGAGATCGAGACCGAGATCTGCATCGTCGGCAGCGGCGCCGCCGGCTCGATCCTCGCCTACGAGCTCGCCAGACGCGGGCGCGACGTCCTCGTCCTGGAGCGCGGCGAGTACGTGGAACCGCGCGAGTTCAACGAGTCGGAGATCGACATGATCAGCCGCCTCTACGCCGACGGCCTGATGCAGCAGACCGAAGACTGGCGCTTCACGATCCTGCAGGGCAACTGCGTCGGCGGCTCGACCACGGTCAACAACGCCGTCTGCTTCCACCCGCCGGACGCGGTCCTGGACCGCTGGAACGACGCCAGCGCCCACGACGCGGGCCTCGACCGGGCCGAGCTGGCGAGCAGCGTCGCCGCGGTCGAGGCATTCCTCGGCGTGCAGCGCCAGCCGGCGGACATCCTCAACAGATCGGCTCCCAAGTACGTGGAAGGGGCGAGGAACCTCGGCCTCGTTCCCGACCAGCTGGAGGTCGACGTCGTCAGAGCCAACATCGACGGCTGCTACGGCTCGGGCTACTGCAACATCGGCTGCCGCTGGGGCAAGAAGCTCTCGATGCTGGAGACGGCGCTGCCCCGGGCCCAGAGGGAGGGACGGGGTCGCGTCCGGATCCTGGCCGAGTGCGAGGTCGAGCGGATCTCCGCCCTCAGCGGGCGGCCCAAGCACGTGACCGGTCTCCGCGCCAAGTTCCCCGACGGGCGCGCGGTCGAAGTCAAGGCGGACAGGTTCGTCCTCTCCGCCGGGGCGATCGCCTCCAGCTACCTGCTGCTGCAGAGCGGGATCGCCCGCGACCTGCCGGTCGGCGAGGGCTTCTCGGCCAATATGGGGGCGCCGCTGACGGCCGAATTCGAGGAGCCGATCAACGCCTACGAAGGCCTGCAGATCTCCCACTACGGGATCCCGCGCAACGGCGGCGGCTTCGTCTTCGAGACCTGGTTCAACCCTCCGGTCTCCCAAGCCCTCAACCTGCCGGGCTGGTTCGAGGAGCACGCCCGCGCGATGCACCACTACGACCGCCTGATGGCGGTCGGGGTCCTCGTCGGCACCGCTTCCAACGGACGGGTGAAACGGGCGCTGACGGGCGGTCCCGGAGTCTCCTTCCGCCCGCGCGCCGAGGACCTGCAGAGCCTCGCCGACGGGCTGAAGCTGCTCGGCAGGATCCTCTTCGCGAACGAGCCGAAACCGCTGCGGCTGATGGCGAACACCTGGGCGGGCGACGAGTTCAGGAGCCCCGACGAGCTCGGCCGGCTCGACGCGATCTGCCAGGACCCCGACTACATCTCGCTCGGCACCGGTCACCCCCAGGGCGGCAACGCGCTCAGCCACGACCCCAGGCGCGGCGTCGTCGACGAGGGCTTCAAGGTGCACGGCTTCGACAACCTGCACGTCTGCGACGCCAGCGTCTTCCCCACCAGCCTGACGGTCAACCCGCAGCTGACGGTGATGGCGCTCGCCCACTACGCGGCGCCGAGGATCGCCTGAGATGTACGAGGTGACGCCGCCGCGGGTGCTCGCGGTCCTTCTCCTCTATGCGGGCCTGTTCACGATCATCCGCGTGATCGAGCCGCGGATCCCGCCGCAGGAGCGGCGCACCGCGGTGGCGATCGGGCTCGCCTGGGCGGCGCCGGTCTTCCTCGCCAACTACCTGCTCTACAAGGCGGACCTGATGAGCTTCCTGCCCTGGCTCACCAACTTCATGCACACCTTCCTCTGGATCGGGATCTGCCTCACCTTCCTCTACCTCGGCGTCCGCTCGACCCAGCCGATGTGGGTCCAGATCGTCCTCTTCACCACCTTCAGCCTGATCGTCAAGTACGCCGAGCACATCGCCTTCGGCACCTGGGACCAGGACAACTTCTTCCACGTCTTCCACGGCAACTGGACCTACATCCTCGGCTGGTCGATCGCCGACGGGATGTACCCGCTGATCACCCTCTGGGGCCTGCGCTTCGCCAGCCGCTGGATCCCTGGGCTGGTGGCGATCTAGCCCTAGCTCTTTGCCGCGGCGGCGCCGGTGGTGAGGCCGACCCGGCGCGCGAGCCACTGGGCGCCGATCGTGTCGGTGAGTCCGTGGGCGAGGATCGAGGCGATGATCGCGATCGCGGCGACGTCGAAGATCAGCTCGCCGTTGGCGAGGCCGGACTTGAGGACGAAGAGAGCGAAGAGCATCGAGGCGACGCCCTTGGGGCCGAACCAGGCCATGAAGAGCTTTTCCGACCGCGGGATCCCGGTGCGCAGGAAGGAGAGCAGCACCGCGACGGGACGGGCGAGGAAGAGCGCGAAGAGGACGAAGAGGACCAGCGGCGGCACGCTGTGGTCGAACCCGGTCGCGTAGATCAGGGCGCCGAAGACGAAGAAGGTGAGGACCTGGAGGATGGCGCTGCTGTTCTCGGCGAACTCGACGAACCCCTCGGGGACCTCCCGCTCGCTCGCCCCCATCGCGATCCCGCAGACGAAGGCGGCGATCAACCCGTTGCCGATCGTGACTTCGGCCAGCCCGAAGGCGACCAGGCCGAAGCCGACCGCGTAGATCCCCTCGTAGCGCGGGGTGACGCCGCCTCCGGGCAGGTTGATGTGGAGGCGACCGGCGGCAACCCCGAGGGCGATCCCGATCGCGGCGCCGACCAGCGCCTCCCCCGCCAGCTTCGCGGCTTCGGCGCCCGCGTCGCCTCCGGGCGTCGCCAGGACCAGGAAGAAGAGGACGAACGGCAGCGCCAGACCGTCGTTGAGGCCGGACTCGAGGTTGAGCGTGTGGCGAACCTTGCTCGGCACCAGGCGCGAGGTCACCACCGCCGAGGTGACGACCGGGTCGGTCGGCGAGAGCACCGCCGCCAGCAGGAAGGCCTCGGCCCAGCTGAGGTCGGGAAAGAGCGCCTTCGCGGCCAGGGCCAGCAGGCCCATCGTGATCGGCATCGCGATCGTCAGCGCCCGTGCCGTCGGGCCCCAATGACTGCGCAGCAGCTCGCGCTCGACGAACATCCCGTCGCTGAACAGGGTGAGGATCAGCGCCAGCTCCACCAGCTGGACCACCGCCTCGTCGGTGACATCCACATGCACCACCCCGGCCAGGGCGAGACCGAAACCGAAGGCGACGGACAGGACCGAGGCCGAGAGAACCGTCCCCTTGATCACCCCGGAGAGGGCGGCGACGACGGCGAGGAGCCCGCCGAACAGCAGCAGCCCCTCGGCGAAGCCGATGTCCACCGACTAGACCCGGGTCCCGACCAGGCCGCGGTCGACCAGGAGCTCGGCGAGCTGGACGGCGTTGGTGGCGGCGCCCTTGCGGAGGTTGTCGGAGACGATCCACATGTCGAGGGCCCGATCGTTGCCGGCGTCGCGGCGGATGCGGCCGACGAAGACGTCGTCCTTGCCGGCGGCCTCGACCGCCATCGGGTAGCGGGCGCCGGCCGGGTCGTCGAGGACGGTGATCCCTGGGGCGGCTTCGAGCAGCTCCCGCGCTCGCTCGGGCTCGAGCGGCTCGCGGGTCTCGACGTTCACCGCCTCGGAGTGCCCGGTCACCACCGGCACCCGCACGCAGGTGGCGCTGACCTTGATCTCGGCGTCGCCGAGGATCTTCCGGGTCTCGTTGATCAGCTTGCGCTCCTCGTCGGTGTGGTCGTCGCCGTCGGGAAAGCTGCCGGCGTGGGCGAGGACGTTGAAGGCGATCTGGTGGGGGTAGACCTGCGGCTCGGGCAGCTCGACCCCGCCGACCAGCGCCCGCGCCTGCGAGCGCAGCTCGTCGATCGCCGCCTTGCCGGTGCCGGAGACGGCCTGGTAGGTGGAGATCACCAGGCGCTCGATCCCGGCCGCGTCGTGGAGCGGCTTCAGGGCGACGACCATCTGCATCGTCGAGCAGTTGGGGTTGGCGATGATCCCCTTGTGGCGCTGGAGGGCGTCGGGGTTGACCTCGGCGACGACCAGCGGCACGTCGTCGCGCATGCGCCAGTAGCTGGTGTTGTCGACCACGGTCCCGCCCGCCTCGACGATCCTCGGCGTCCACTCGGCGCTGACCGAGCCGCCCGCCGAGGAGAGGACGAGGTCCAGACCCTGGATCGCCTCCTCGTTCACGGCCTGCACGACGAGGGTCTCCCCCCGCCACTCGATCTCCCTGCCGGCCGAGCGCTCCGAGGCCAGCGGCACCAGCTCGGCGACCGGGAAGTCGCGCTCGGCGAGCAGCTCGAGGATCGTCGTGCCGACGAGCCCCGTCGCGCCCAGAACCCCGACTCTGTATCCGTCACCGGCCATGCGGTCGAGTATGACCGACGGCTAGCCGGCAACCGTCGGCCGGTGGCCCGGCCCAGTCGGGTCCTCGGGCTGGACCGCGTCCTCGCCCAGATCGAAGGCCTTGTGGAGGGCGTTGACCGCATCGGCGACGCGGTCGGCGGAGATGACGCACGAGATCTTGATCGGCGAGGTGGAGATCATCTCGATGTTGATCCCTTCGCCGCCGAGGATCTGGAAGACCTTGGCGGCGACGCCGGGGTGCGAGCGCATCCCGGCTCCGACGATCGAGACCTTGCCGATCCGCTCGTCGGTCAGCACCTCGAGCGAGACGTCGCCGAGGGCGGCGATCGTGTCCTTGGCGATCGGCAGGTCCGAGCGGTCGACGGTGAAGGAGAGGTCGGCGAGCTTGTCCTCACCCACCGGCTCGTTCTGGATGATCACGTCGACGTTGACGTTGGCGTCGGCGAGGGCGCCGAAGATGCGGCCGGCGACTCCCGGCTCGTCGCGGAGTCCGCTCAGGGTGACGCGGGCCTCGGCGTCCGAATGGGTGACTGCGGTTACGAACGGGTTCTCCATCGTCTCTTCCTCTGAGACGACGAGGGTACCGGGACCGTCCTCGAAGCTGCTGCGGCAGTGGATCCTCACCCCGTGGTTGCGCGCGTACTCGACGGAGCGCAGCTGCAGCACCCTCGCCCCCGAAGCCGCCATCTCCAGCATCTCCTCGAAGGAGACGACCTGCAGCTTGCGGGCGTCAGCGACGATCCGGGGGTCGGCGCTGTAGACGCCGGAGACGTCGGTGTAGATCTCGCAGACGTGGGCTCGCAGCGCGGCGGCGAGGGCGACGGCGGTGGTGTCGGAGCCGCCGCGGCCAAGCGTGGTGACGTCGCGGCTGTCGGTGGAGACCCCCTGGAAGCCGGCGACGAGGACGATCCGGTCCTGCCCGAGGGCATCGCTGATGCGGTCGGCGCGGACGTCGATGATCCGCGCCTTGGTGTGGGAGGAGTCGGTGACGATGCCTGCCTGCGAGCCGGTCAGCGAGATCGCCTCGTGGCCCATGTCGTGGATCGCCATCGCGCAGAGGGCGCAGGAGATCCGCTCCCCGGTCGAGAGCAGCATGTCCATCTCGCGGGCAACGGGGCGGCTGGAGATCTCATGCGCCTGCGCGACCAGTTCGTCGGTCGTCTTGCCGCGGGCGGAGAGCACGGCGACCACCCGGTTTCCCTCCTCCCGGGCGGCGACGATCCGCGACGCGGCGCGCTTGATCTGCTCGGCGCCGGCGAC
This sequence comes from Actinomycetota bacterium, assembly GCA_046733335.1. Taxonomy (GTDB): domain Bacteria; phylum Actinomycetota; class Thermoleophilia; order Solirubrobacterales; family 70-9; genus VAYN01. The sequence continues at coordinate 8,467 of JBKPOX010000016.1, forward strand.
CGAGGTGCCGCCGAACTTCATCACGACGATGTCTGATCCGTCCCCGCTCATCGACCCCTGAGGATAGTCAGCGCGGGTTCGCATCCTCCAGCCGATTCTCGACACACCCCGCTGTGTCAGGAATCGGATGCGCTCCTACTCCCCACCGCCGCCGAGGTTGCCGAGCATCGCCTGCTCGGCCATCCGGATCAGGCCGAGCCCGCTGTGCGGGCGCATGTCGCTGCTGCGCACGCGCACGTGGGAGCCGTGCGGCCCGACGACCTCGACGATCGTGCAGACGTCGCCGATTTCGCAATCGTCGCCGTAGTCGTTCTCGATCGCCTCCATCTGTTCGGCCACCACCCGGCCGACCTTGCTCTGGTCAAGCGACATCTGCAGCTCCTTCCCCCGCGGTTCTCTCGATTGGTGGACTGACCATAGGTCAATTCGCCGATCGGGCACCCGGGTATCCGGAGGAGCCGTGCGGGGGTTTCGCCAAGCGCTCCTAGGCGAAGGCCTGGGCGGCGCGGCGGCGCAGGTCCGAGTTGAGCATCCCGGTCACTTCGCTGGGGATGCTGCCGGCGGACGGCACGGCGGCGCCGATCAGACCGTCGGCGCGGAAGCCGTAGAGGGGGGCGACGAAGCCGAGCTCGCGGATCTTGCGCACGAGGCGGACGGCGCTCTGGGTGTCGGCGCCGGGGCCGCAGAGGACGATCGCGGTGGGATCGAGCGCGCCGAGGGCGCGGTCGAGCCGCTCGTCGCCGAGCTCGTCGGAGAGGACGAGGACGCGGAAGCCGGTTCGGCGCAGGGCGAGGTCGAGGGCCTGGGTGTGGACCTCCTCGGCCCCCTGGCCGTGGCTGGAGTCGAGCAGCAGGATCCCGGCCGGGCGCGACGCGGCGGAGGCCAGGCGGCGGGCCCCGTGCAGCCAGCCGGTCGCCCAGCGGGAGGCGAACTCGAGCTCGGCCTCGCGCTCGGGGTCGGAGGCGAGCTTGTCGACGGCCGGCAGCAGCAGCTCCTCGACCGTGCGCTCCAGCGAGCGCAGGGCGAGGCTTTCCTCGATCGCGCGGTCGGCGGCGGCCTCGTCGAAGCTCTCGAAGGCGGTGAGCAGGCTGCCGTCGTTGGCGGGAGCGGCCTGGCGCTGGCGCGCCAGCTCGATCGCCGAGGAGATGTTGCCGGTCTCCCCCAATGCGTCCCGCAGCGCCTGCAGCTCCACCAGCTCGTAGTTGCGGTGGTTGCCGACGGTCCGCTTCGGCTTCGGATAGCCGTAGCGGCGCTCCCAGCTCCGAAGCGTGTTGGGGCTCACGCCGAGGACTTCGGCGGCGGCGTTGGTGCGGATTCCTGGCATAGGTTCGGAAAGTTGAACGGGTCGGGTGGCGCGCTCTTCGACAGCTGAAGGCGATTCTCCCACCCGAAACGCGGGTTTACACCGGTTATCGGCAGATTTCGGCGAATCTGTTAGCGATCTTGCAAGGCGCCGACGCCCACCGGCTGGCCCACCGCGCGGGCTCTCCACATCGCCGCGTCGGCCTTGTGCAGAAGCTCTTCCGAGTCGGTGCCGTGGTCGGGGCAGGCGACGACGCCGGCGGAGATGGAGATCCGCAGCCCCCCCGCCCGGTCCAGCTCCTCGAGCTGGCCGAGGAGGCGCTCGGCCATCTGCACCCCTTCGACCGTGCGCAGGTTGGGAGCGAGGACGCAGATCGCCTGCTCCTCGAGCCGGAACGCTTCGTCGACGATGCGAATGCTGTCGCGCAGGGCGGCGCCGACGATCGAGAGCACCGTCTCCTGCCCCCCGGCGACGTCGCCGGGGCGGGTGCCCGGACCGGAAGCGTCGAAGACGGCGAGCCCGAACGGGTGCCCGTAGCGGCGGTTCGTCTCCAGCAGCTGCTCGAGCCGCCTGCGCATGTGGCCCGGCCGGTAGAGGCTGGGTAGTTCTTCGGGCTGCTGGGAGCGGGCGCCGCCGTTGGTGGGCGCCGTGGGGATGTCCGGGCGAGCCTCGCGGCCGTTGCTCCCGCGGCCGCCTTCCACGCCCTCCGCCGAGCCCTTCGCGGCCTCGAGGGTTGCAGCCGTCACCGCTCCGAACTCGGCGGCGAGGCGCTGGGCCGCACCGGCAAAGCGATCTCCATTGATTCCAATCTCCTCGTGCAACGTGTTGAGAAGATCGACGTGGAGCTGGGAGACCTTGAGGGCGATCTGCCCCGGAACTGAGCTGCCGTTCGAGCCCCGCTCGGGATTCCACTGGCCTGACACAGCCCGACCTTGGCGAAAGCGGCGGACGCCGAATCTCTGGATCTACGCTATTTGCGCTTTGAGGGTCGTCCAGGACGGTTGTCCGGGGCCGCTCATTCCAGGCTTCTGCGCCCCGCCAGCGCCTTCCCGAGCGTCACCTCGTCGGCGTGCTCGAGGTCGGCGCCGACCGGCAGGCCGCTGGCCAGCCGCGTTACCGTCACCTTCCCCCGCAGCAGCTCGGCGATGTGGAGGGCGGTCGCCTCGCCGGTGGTGGTCGGGTTGGTCGCCAGCACCACCTCCTCGACGCCACCGCGCTCGACCCGCCGTCCCAGCTCGCCGATCTTCAGGTCTTCGGCGTCGACGCCGTCAATCGGCGAGAGGGCGCCGCCGAGCACGTGGTAGAGCCCGCGGTATTCGTGGGTGCGCTCGATCGGGATCACGTCGGCCGGCTCCTCGACGACGCAGATCGTCGCCCGATCCCGGTTGTGGTCGCCGCAGATCCGGCAGAGCGGGCCCTCGGAGAGGTTGAAGCACTCCTCGCAGAGGCCGACCTTCTCCTTCACCTCGCGGATCGCCTCGCCGAGGGCGAAGGCCTCCTCGTCGGGCGCCCGCAACAGGTGGAAGGCGAGGCGCTCCGCGGTGCGGCGGCCGATGCCCGGCAGGCGCGAGAGCTCGGCGACGAGGCGCGCGAGCGGTGCCGGGCCCTCGCTCAACCGAGCATGCCCCCGAGGCCGCCGCCGAGGTCGCCGCCGATCCCGCCCATCTTCGAGCTGGCCAGCTCCTGGGCGGCGCGCAGCCCCTCGTTGACGGCGGCCTGGACCATCTCCTGGAGCATCTCGGCCTCATCGGGGTCGATCGCCTCGGGGTCGATCGCGATCTCCCGCAGGGTCAGGTCGCCGCCCATCTTCACCTTGACCATGCCGCCGCCGGCGCTCGCCTCGACGACCTCGTCCTTGAGCTTCTCCTGCGCCTCAAGCATCTCGGCCTGCATCTGCTGCGCCTGTTTCATCAGGGCGTTGATGTCGAAGCCTCCGGGTCCCCCTCCTCGCGCCACTAACCGACCTCCTCCGCGTCGAACTCGCTTTTCAGCCGCTCCAGCAACTCGTCCTCGTCGATTCCCTCGCTGCCCGGCGCCGGGGTGTCCGGCGGGGCCTCGCCGTCCAGCATGACGAAGGTCGGCCGCAGGCCCGCTCCCGTGACGGCTGCGAAGGCGGCCGCCAGGGTGTCCCGGCGCTCCGGGCTGTCGGCCTTCTTCTTGTTGAAGGTCATCTCGGCTGGGAACCCGATCTGCAGGCCGCTCTCGTCGTAGCTGACCGGGCGGGCGCCCTCGAAGGTCGCGGCCAGGGCGGGGGCGGTCTCGCCGAGCTTCTGGAGGACGGCGGGCCAGATGCGCTGGATCTCTTCCAAGGACAAAGGTTGCTGGCCGGCGGGTCCTGTCTCCGATATTGGGCCCTCCCTATCGGGAGAGTCCTCAATATCGTCGCCACCCGCCGGAGGGACGTCGGCGGCGGACGATCCAGCCTCGGGCGTTGATGCAGCTCGAGCTGCTTCCTCTTCAGCTGGGGGAGGGGCCTCGGCCTCTTCCTCTTCGGCGGGAGGTGGATCGTCAGCTGGTGCGGACACTCCCGTGGGTGACGTCGTAGGGGGGACCCCCTCCTGCTTTGCAGGTGGGGGTGGGTCCCCTGCGGCGGCAGGACCCGCGGGCCGATGCCCTCCCGTCTGGCCATCCTCCAGCCGCTCGATGCGGCGCAGCAATCCAGCGGTGTCCGGATCCAGATCGGGACGCGCTGCCTTCAGGAGCGCTATCTCGACCGCCAGCCGCGCCTCGTCGCCCTCGCGCACGGCGGTCAGCGCGGCGGCCAGCTCGTCGATCGTCCGCATCAGGTTGGCGGGGCGGATCGCCGTGGCCTGGGCCTGGATACGGCCGGTGTCGGTGGCGGTGACGACGAAGGTGGCCGGCACTTCTCCGGTGGTCTGGGCGATCAGGAGGTGGCGCAGGTGGGCGAGGAGGTCGCGGGCGAACTGCGCCGGGTCGCGGCCGGAGCGGGCCATCCTCTCGACGCCCAGCAGCACCCCCCGCGGGTCCTCGGCGATCACCGCGTCGACGGCCTCGAAGAGCAGGTCGGCGTCGGCGGCGCCGAGCATCTCGAGCACGTCCTCGAGCCCGACGCGGTTGCCGCCGAAGGCGACCAGCTGGTCGAGCGTCCCCAGCGCGTCGCGGAAGCTGCCCTGGGCCGAGCGGGCGATCATCGCCACGGCTCCCTCGTCGACCTCGATCGACTCCGCGGCCGCGACGCGCTGCAGCACCTCGGAGATCTGCTCCAGGGAGGGGCGCTGGAAGTCGAAGCGCTGGCAGCGGTCGGCAATCGTAGCCATCACCTTGTGGGCCTCGGTCGTGGCGAGGACGAAGACGGTGTTCGGCGGCGGCTCCTCGAGGGTCTTCAGGAAGGCGTTCCAGGCCTCCTTGGTGAGCATGTGCGCCTCGTCGAGGATGTAGACCTTCCAGCGGCCGCCGCTGGGAGCGTAGGCGACGCGCTCGCGGAGGTCGCGGACGTCGTCGACCGAGCGGTTGGAGGCGGCGTCCATCTCGATCACGTCGATCGAGGTGCCCGCCGCGATCGTCACGCAGGACTCGCACTCGCCGCAGGGGGCGACGGTCGGCCCGCCGCGCTCGCAGTTCAGCGATCTGGCCAGGATCTTCGCCATCGAGGTCTTGCCGGTGCCGCGGGAGCCGACGAAGAGGTAGGCGTGGTGGACCTGCCCCCGCTCGACCGCGTTCCGCAGCGTGCGGACGACGTGGGTCTGCCCCACGACCTCGTCGAAGGACCCGGGGCGGTGGCGGCGGTAGAGGGAAGTCGACTCGCTCATCGGCTCTCGGGCCAGTGTATCCACGGCCCGGCCGCACCCCCGCCGGGCGCCCGCCGGGCGTTTCCGACCTTTTGCATCCATGGTGAGGCAAAAAGTCGGACACCCCTCCGATACGGTCCCGCGGGTGCCGAAGGGGGCCCGCAACTGGCTGACGCCCGCCGCCTGGGTGGCCGCGGTCAGCGCCGTGCTGCTGCTCGTCTTCCCGCTCGGCTTCCCCAACTACGACACGATCTACGCGCTCGTGTGGGGACGGGAACTCGCGCACGGCGAGAGCCCCGACTACGGCGCCGCGCTGCCGCCGACCCCGCACCCGCTGACCGATCTGCTGGGGCTGGTCACGACCCCCCTGGGCGACGGCGCGATCACGGTGACGATGGTCGTCGCCTACCTCTCCCTCGGCCTGATCGGGTTCTTCGTCTACCGCCTCGGCGAGCTCTGGTTCGACCGCTGGATCGGCGCCCTCGCCGCCCTGATCGTCCTCACCCGCGCCCCCTTCCTCTCCAACGGACTGCGCGCCTACATCGACCTCCCCTACATCGCCCTCTGCCTCGGCGCGCTCACCGTCGAGGCGAAGCGCCCCCGCGCCGGCTGGCCCGTTCTCGCTCTGCTCGCCCTCGCCGGCCTGCTGCGCCCCGAGGCTTGGCTCTTCGCCGCCGTCTACTGGCTCTGGCTGGCCTGGCCCAGGGACAGGACCGACGCGGAGGTCGCCTGGCTTGCGCTGCTCGCCCTGGCGGGACCGCTGCTCTGGGCCCTCTTCGACTGGCTCACCACGGGCAGCCCGACCTACTCCTGGACGGGGACGAAAGAGACCGTCGAGACGCTGGAGCGACAGACGGGACCGGTCGACCTCGTCCTCTACGGGCCGCGGCGGCTGGGCGAGGTGCTGCAGTGGCCGGGGATGGTTGCGTCGCTCGGCGGCGTCTTTCTCGGGCTCGCCTTCCTCCGCCGCCGCTCCGTCCTCGGGGTCGCCGCCGCGGCTCTGGCGCTCGCCGCCTTCGCGATCCTCGCCTGCGGCGGGCTGGCGATCCTCCCCCGCTACACGATGCTCGCCGCCGCGCTCCTGGCGGTGTTCGCCGCCGTCGGGCTGCTCGGCTGGCGTCTGCTCGAGCCCGGCCACCGCTGGCGCCGCCGCTGGCAGGTCTTCGCGGGCGTCGTCCTGGCGATGTTCGTCCTCTGGCTGCCAAACCAGTGGGACCTCGACTCGACGGTCGACGCCGATCTCGGCAACCAGGCGCGAATCGAGGACGACCTCGCCGACCTCGTCGAGGCCGGCGCGTTCGAGCCCCTCTGCGGCGTGATCGCCGTCCCCAACCACCGGGCGGTCCCCCGCCTCGCCTTCGGGCTCGACGTCGAGCCGAGCGAGATCGTCAGCGCCAGCGAGGAAGGAGTCCCCCGGCGGGGCTACTTCCTCGCCCCCGCGAGCCCCTTCGTCATCCACAACTTCATCCTCGACCCCAGGGACCCGACCCGCTTCTCGCCGAAGGTGCCGCGGGGATTCGAAGAGGTCGCCGGCAACGACTCCTGGCGCGTCTACCGGCGCTGCTGACCGCGCTCGACGGCCTCGACCGCGGCGTGGGTCGCCGCGGCGAGGTGGGGATCGGCGAGGTCGACTCGCGGCGGCAGCTCGACGTGGAGGTCGTCGGAGGGGTCGAGGCGGGCGCGCAGCCCGCGCGAGCGCGAGTCGAGGACGTGGCCGCCGCGACTGCGGTCGGCGCTGATGAAGTGCAGGTGGTAGCCGCCCACCTCGATCCCCTCCAGGTAGGCCGGGAAGCGGAAGCCCAGCATCGAGCCCTCCACGTCGAGGAGCTCGAAGACGTGCTGTTCGGCCACGACCTCGGTCAGCGGCCGGTAGGGCGGGTCCTGCCGCGGGACCGAGCGGGCGCGGACCAGGGCGAAGCGGCCGTCGAGGCGGACCGCGCAGGACGAGGCGCCCGGCGGGACGAGGCGGTCGAGGCTGTCCAGCAGCCCCTGGTGCGACAGATCATGCTCGGGCAGTCGCTCCTCGAGCGTGGGTTCGAAGCTGGTGACGACGGCGAACGGCGTCCGCTCCCGCGGCTCGATTCGGGTCACCCCGCCGTCGACGTCGGCGCGGAAGAACTCGCCGTCGATCGCGATCATCTCGCCGTCGAGGTGGTTGAGCGTCCCCAGCCCGAGGTCGCCGTGCTCAGCCAGCTCGCGGAAGCTGAGGTCGCCGTCGAAGGCCCCGTCGAGCAGCGCCCCGATCGTCGATGCTTGGAAGAGGACGTGCGGCTCGCGGTCCCCGTGGAGGTCGGCGCGGCGCATCGACTCCACGTGCAGGGACCGGATCCAGCGCTCGTCCAGCATCGCGGCAGTCTCTCAAGAGGTGTGGTTGAGCTTTAGCTCGGATAGCGCCACGAAGCTCGACCACGGCCAATGGTCCGGTCGTGAAACCATCAAGCGATGGCGGCGATCGAGCTACGCAATGCGGTCAAGACCTTCGGGCCGATCACGGCCGTCGACGGTCTCGACCTCGAGGTGCCGGAGGGGATCTGCCTCGGCCTGCTCGGCCCGAACGGAGCCGGGAAGTCGACGACGATGCGGCTGCTGACCGGCCAGGCGGTCGCCGATTCCGGCGAGCTGCGCGTCCTCGGCCACGAGCTGCCGGGAGAAGCGAAGACCGCGCGGGGGAAGATGGGCGTCGTCCCCCAGCTCGACAACCTCGACGTCGACGTCACCGTCGAAGACAACCTCGCCGTCTTCGCGCGCCTCTACCGGGTTCCCGACGTCGGCGCCGCGGTCGAGAAAGCGCTCAACATCGCCCGCCTGCAGGATCGCCGCCGCGATGCCGTGGACGAGCTCTCGGGCGGGATGCGGAGGAGGCTGCTGCTCGCCCGCGGGCTCGTCCACGAGCCGCGCCTGGTCCTCCTCGACGAGCCGACGGTGGGCCTCGACCCGCAGATCCGCACCGAGCTGTGGACCCTGATCGGCGAGCTGAAAGCGAAAGGGACGACGATCCTGATGTCGACCCACTACATCGAGGAGGCCGAGCGCCTGGCCGACGAGGTCGCGGTCATGCACAAGGGCAAGGTGATCAGCCGCGGCCGCCCGGTCGAGCTCATCGTCGAGCATGCAGGCCGGCTGACGGCCGAGGTCTACGGGCCGCCCGACCGCCTCGCCGAGGCACGGGCCGAGGCGGAATCCCGGGGCCTGGCGGTGCGCCCGGCCGGCCCGGCGATCGCGATCGTCGGCTCCGAGCAGGCGGACGGGGCCATCCCCGAGGACGCCGTCGTCCGCGCTGCCTCGCTCGAGGACGTCTTCGTGCTGCTGACCGGCGAGGAGGCGGAGTAACCGTTCCTTATGGCTGCGCAACGACCAAAAGGAACAGGCGAATGACCACCGGCGCCGAGACCCGGCAGATGCGCCGGCTCGAACCGACCGCGATCGCCGGCGTGATGAGCCGAGAGGTGGCCAACTTCCGCACCTACTGGAAGGGGACGACCTTCTCCAGCGTGATGGAACCGCTCGTCTACCTGCTCGCCTTCGGCCTCGGCCTCAGCGCCACCCTCGTGGACGAAGTCAACGGCATCCCCTACGTCGAGTTCGTCGGCACCGGCATGGTCGCCACCGCGGTGATCTTCTCCTCCGCCCTGCCGTCGATGTTCGGCACCTTCGTCAAGCACCGCTTCCAGAACACCTACGACGCGATCCTGGCGGCGCCGGTCGACGTCGAGGAGCTGGTCAGCGCCGAGATGCTCTGGATCGCGCTGCGCTCCGGCACCTACGGCTGCTTCCCGCTCCTCGTCACGATCGCCTTCGGGCTCGACCCGGCGCCGGGGATGCTGCTGACCCCGGTCTTCTGCTTCGTCACCGCCCTCGGCTTCGCCGGCTTCGGGGTGACGATGGCCGCCACCGTCGCCAAGATCGACCAGTTCAACTACGTCACCGCGCTCTTCGTCACGCCGCTCTTCCTCGTCGCCGGGACCTTCTTCCCGATCGACGGCCTGCCCGAGGGCTTCCAGGTGGCGGCGCAGCTCAATCCGCTGCACCAGCTGGTCGAACTCGTCCGCGGCGGCGCCTTCGGCTACGAGTGGGCCGACCTCGCCCGCTTCGCCTTCCTCGTCGGCTTCGCCCTCCTCACCTGGCGCCTCGCCGTGGCCCGGATGCACGCGCGCCTGATCGACTAGCCGCGGCGTTCGTCCTTTTTGGGGCATTGGTCCCGAAAAGGACGAACGCCGCCGAAGATTTGGACCGTGCGCCCGTCCTTCGAAGCGAGGCCACCGGGCGTGTCCGCCGCTTTTGGCTCGGGCCGGGCTCTCCTGCGGCACCCGCGGCATCCGCTTAAGGCTGCTTCCTTCCGGACCTGACCTGATTCGCGTGCCCACGTCGCGCAGGACCCGGCCGTCAACGCCGCCGCGACGCACTGACCCCGACGGCCAGCCCCTCGGAACGGTAGTCGGCCCCGCTAAGCGGATTTCGGGTTACAGGGCACCGCTGGTTCCCCGCCTAGCACGGTCCACTGGTGATCCTACCCTGCCGGCCGTAGGATCACGCCGTGATCGCGGTCGACACCGACTCGTTCTTCGCGATCGTCACCGTCGCAGCGATCGCCGCCATCAGCGTCGCCGTGCTGCCCAAGCGCTTCGCCCCGCCGGTGGTCGTGCTGGAGCTGGTCCTCGGGATCGCGATCGGCCCCGAACTCCTCGGCCTCGCCCAGAAGGACGACTTCGTCGAGTTCTTCTCCAACCTGGGCCTCGGGATGCTCTTCTTCTTCGCCGGATACGAGATCGACTTCGAGCGGATCAAGGGGACGCCGATGAAGCTCGGGGCGCTCGGCTGGCTGCTCTCGATCCTCCTCGCCTACGGCCTCGGCGGGCTCCTCGCCGCGGCCGGCGTCGTCGTCTCCTTCCTCTACACCGGCTCGGCGATGGCGACGACCGCGATCGGCACGCTGATCCCGATCCTGCGCGACAACGGCGAGCTGAAGACCCGGTTCGGCACCTACCTCCTCGCCGCCGGCGGCGCGGCCGAGTTCGGGCCGATCCTGCTGGTCACCCTCGTCCTCTCGACCGGCCATCCCCTGCACGAGGCGGCGATCCTGCTCGCCTTCGTCGGCCTCGCGCTCTTCCTCGCCCTCGCCTCGGTCCGCTACGCCTGGCGCGGCTGGCCGGCGATGGAACGAACCTTCGAGTCGAGCGGCCAGCTGGCGGTGAGGGTGACCGTGGTCCTCGTCTTCGGCCTCGTCCTGCTCGCCGGTCAGCTCGGGCTCGACATCCTCCTCGGCGGCTTCGTCGCCGGGATGATCACGCGGTTGGCGCTGAAGGGCCACGAGCTGGCGGTCTTCGAGTCGAAGCTGACCGCGGTCGGCTTCGGCTTCTTCGTCCCCTTCTTCTTCGTCACCAGCGGCATCGAGTTCGACCTCGCGGCGCTCGGCTCGCTGGGGGCGATCGCGAAGCTGGTCCTCTTCTTCGCCCTCTTCCTGGTCGTCCGCGGCGTGCCGGCGCTGCTGCTCTACCGCAGCGTCCTCAGCGCCCGCGACCGGCTCGCCCTCGGCTTCTACTGCGCCACCGAGCTCCCCCTCGTCGTGGCCATCACCACGATCGCGATCGAGACCGGCCACATGCGCAGCTCGACCGCCGCCGGACTCGTCGGCGCGGCGATGCTCTCGACCCTGATCTACCCCTTCTTCGGCATGGCCCTGCGCAAGAGCGCGGCTGGCGAGGAGTCCGAGGACGAGCCGCCCGCCGCCTCCCGAGACATCGCCCCCGCCGTCATATGATTGATCCCGCTCCCGGGCGCGTAGCTCAGTGGGAGAGCGCTCGCTTCACACGCGAGAGGTCGCTGGTTCGAAACCAGCCGCGCCCATTCGTGCGGACGGCCCCGCGACCGCGAAACCCGGGAGCCGGCGGACGGATCTCCCGCAAACCCATCTCGGCCCGCAGCGCCGAGAGGCGGCTCCAGGTGGTGTGAACGTCGGCGGCGAGCCCCTGGGTCATCCGCGCCAGTCGATCCACGCGGGGGACGCCTTTATCGCGTCGTACCAGCTCGACCACCGCCCCGCCATCCGACATCGGCACGAACAGCTCCAGCAGCGTGGCGCTGAGGTAGGCGAATGCGGCGAGCTGGCCTGCCAGGCGTTCCACTTCCCGCCGCTCGGCTCGCAGATCGTCGTCGAGCGGGACCGCCCGCAGCTGCTGCCAGAAGTCGAGTTCGACGGCCGCGCACAGATCGAGCAGGGTCTCCGCGTCGATGGTCTCTTCGAACCGGTCCAGCCAGCGCGCCAGGGCGTCGACGTGGTCCTGGGACTCGAAACTCCTGGAGGCGATGCGCGCAGCCGCGACTTTGTCCCTGAGGGCTCCCCCGATCAGTTCCTCGGCCGCGACGCGGATGTCGGTGGTCTTGTCGTCTCGTTTCCTCTCCTCCCGCAATTCGACGAGATCGCGAGCGGCGCGGATCAGGTCCCTGGGAAGGCCGCCAGAAATGCAGTGGAGCAGGCAGACGAACGGCATCGAGAGGTCGGTGATCCTTTCCTCCAAGAGGCCTTTCGCGACCGAATACTCGAGGTTGGGCACGAGCACGACGTCGTCGAACGAGCTGTCGAAGACGTCGCGGAAGGGGAGGCCGCGCCGCTCGAAGGAGCTCATCGCGTCCTCGGAGACGGAGATGAAGAAGAAGCAGTCCGGGATGCGGAAGACGACCTTGATCTCGTTGAGGAAACGGCGCGCGCCGCCGTCGTCCATCTTGTCGAGCTCGTCGATCCCGATCCGGATGTCCCGGCTGGCCGAGACCTGCCGGAGGAAGTCCCGGAACAGCTCGACGATATCGGGCAGGCTCATCTGCCGTTCGGAAAGTTCGGTTGCGGCCTTCCCTTCCGCTTCCACACCCACCGGGGATTTGAACGAGCCCGACCAGCCCGTCGAGAAGCTCTGCTGGAACCAGATCTGTCGCAGGCGCAGGAGGGCGGTGTTGACGTCCTTGACCGTCTTCGGATCCTCGGCTAAGCCAAGCCACCCCATCGCCGCCCTGCCCATCCGCGCCGGGAGGTCCAGCACCAGCAAGAAGCCCGCCAGCGAGATCAGCGGTCCCAGGTAGTTCCGGGAGCTCTCCCAGCGAAGATCGAGGCTGGGGGTGCCACCGGCGACGAGCAGGCCGCCGAGAAGAAGGGCGGCTCCGATCGGCACGCGCATCCGCGCGAGCATCCGGCGCAGGCGCCGCCCGCTCAGATCGTGGTCCCAGCCGCGCAGCCTGGCCACCCGCTCGCGCCCGACGATCTGGCTGCACACCTCGGCGAAGAGGTGCAGGACGAAATCCCGAGCCTCGTATTCGACCGGGGCGTCGACCACCGCCGCCAGCAGCGGCCGATCGCGCTGCTCGCGGGAATCTGCCCGGCAGATGGCGCGGAGGATGGTGCTCTTGCCGACGCCTCGGGGCCCCGAGATCCCGATCGCGCCGCCCGGCATCCGTTCGATCAGACGCTGCACTCTCGCCTGCGTCTCGGTGGCAATCTCCAGTTCGCGGTCGTCGATCTCGCCCAGCCCCGAAGCGTCGCCGTAGTCCAACTCGAACGAGTACCGGTTGGTGCTCTCTTCGGCGATCAGCTGGCGCAGCCAGGCGTTGACGCAGCGCCTCGTCGCCCGCCTGTAATCCTTCTCGGCCGCATCCAGTCGCTCTTCCGAGACCGAGCCCTGCGACCGCAGCCGTCCCAGGCCCAAGGCGACGACGCTCATCACGGCCGCCATCAAAACCCGGTCCCAAACCCCGAGCTGGATCGTCCTCGTTTGCAGCACGAGTTCCAGCAGCGCCGGACCGACCGTCAAGGCGAAAGGAAGCAGGAAGGCGAATGCGAGGACGAACTGGAAGAGGTACTGACGGACAGGTTGGCCGGCTCGTACGGCCAGCGGAGGAGCCACCTCCCTTGCTTCGACCAGCGCCTGCCAGGAGTCGTCGGTCGGCCTGAGGATCCGATCCGCTTCCTTCCGCGCCCTTTTCAGGACCCCCTCCAGCCGCAGGTTCACCCATAGGAGACTCTGTGCCGGATCCTCCGCGGATTCTCGGAGAGCTGCTTCCAGGTCCCGATGCCGCTCGTCCGGCGCCAGCGAGAACCCATGGGTCGAACCGCGCTGCCTCACCTTCGTTCTCCCTTCGAACTCAAGACCCTAAGTGATCGAAGGATGCTGCGTGCACGGCGCGTCCCCGTCCACTGCGGCTTCTGCGACTGAGAGCGCTGGACGCTACGGCTGCTGCAGCACCGAGAGGACGTTCCCCGACGGGTCCTTGAACCAGGCGATCTGCGGGCCAGGCCCGCGCACCACGCCCTTCTCGTCGTGCTCGAAGCCGGCGTAGCGCTCGAAGCTGACGCCTCGCGCGACCAGCTCCTCGACCGCCGCATCGACGTCGTCGACTTCGAAGTTGAGCATCGTGTAGCTGGCGGGGGTCATGTCGGCGCTCAGGTACATGAGGACCTCCCGGCCGCCGGCCAGCCTCAGCCTCGTCACCCCGTGCTCCTCGTCGAGGATCTCGACCGCGATCCCGAGCTTGCCCTCGTAGAACGCCCTCGCCTCGTCCAGGTCGCTGACTGCGAATCCGCTGGTGGCCTCGCACTTCTCGAGCATCTGCGCTGCTCCTCTCGGTCGGTCTCGACTTCTCGCTTCGCATTAGATCGCGCTTCGGCGCGGTTGTCAGCCCCTACCCGCCGGCGTCGGGGCGGCGGCGGCTGCGCTTGCGCTCGCCGATTCGCCGCTTCTGGTCAAGGCGCCGCTGCTTGGCGGCGCGGGTCGGTCGCGTCGGGCGCCGCCGGCGACGGACCCGCAGTCCGTCGGCGATCTTCTGCGCGAGGCGCTGCAGCGCCAGCTCCCGGTTTCGCGCCTGCCCTCGCGCGTCCTGGGCGACAGCGGTGACGACCGGCCCGAGCCGCTCCAGCAGCCGCGCCCGCTGCGACTCGTCGAGCGCCGCCGAGCGGCCGACCTCGAACACCGCTTCGACCCGCGAGGCGGTGACGTTCGCGTGCTGGCCGCCGGGACCGGAGGAGCGGCTGGCCCGCAGCTCGATCTCCGCCAGCGGGATCGAGAGCCGCTCGTCGATCCGCAGCTCCTCGGCCACGCTCAGCCCCCCAGCTCGGGGATGTGGCGCTCGACGTGGCGGGCGATCGTCTGGCGGACCCAGCGCTGGGTCTCGGCGTCGGCCATCCGGTAGCGGCCGAGCAGCAGCTTCTGGTCGTCCAGCGGCAACCCGGCGATCTCCCACCGCACCGCCAGCCGCTCGAAGAGAGCCTCCGAGCGCCGCCGCCACGCGTCCTCCTGCGAGGCCGCCTGCCCGGCCGGCGGCTCGCCGACCTTCGCGATCGTCCCCGGGCTGAGCGTCTGGCGCAGGGTGAGGACGTTGCCCTCCGGGTCGGCGTAGTCGACGGTGGGCGTCTTCTCACGCAGCCGTCGTTGCTTCTTCCGCTTCGCCATCGCCGCCGTGACCCTCTACGCGTCTAGGCGAGGGCGTCGACCTTCTCGGCCAGCTCGAAATCGGCGGCGGTGAGGCCGCCCTCGGAGTGGGTCGAGATCGTCACCGTCACCGTGTCCCAGGCGATCGACAGGTCGGGGTGGTGGCTCATCTCCTCCGCCGGCTCGACCAGCTTCGAGGCGAAAGCGACCGAGCCGACGAAATCGCCGCGCTTGAAGGTCCTCTCGATCGCGTCGCCGGAGCGCTCCCAGCCCGGGAGGCCCGCCAGCCGCTCCTCGATCTCCTCAGTGCTCAGCAGCGCCACGGGCCTATGCTGGCACGCGGACGATGACGGCGCAATCGCAGCAGAAACCGGTTCTCTGGCAGATCGACATCTCCCACTACAGCGAGAAGGCCCGCTGGGCCCTCGACCACAAGCGGATCGACCATGTCCGCCGGACCCCCTTTCCCGGCGCCCACATCCCGATCGCGTTCTTCCTCACCGGGGGCGCGCCGCCGACCTTCCCCGTGCTGCAGATGGACGGCCGCGCGATCGGCGACTCGACCGCGATCATCGCCGCGCTCGACGCCAAATACCTGGACTCGCCGCTCTACCCGTCGAAGCCCGAAGAGCGGGCGCGCGCCCTCGACCTGGAGGATTGGTTCGACGAGAACCTCGGCCCGCACACGCGCCTGCTGCCCTTCTACGAGCTGATCCAGGAGCCCGGGCTCCTCGCCGAGCTCGCCGCGAGCAGCGTCCCCGGGCCGCTGGCGAAGGCGAAGCCCGTGGTCGGCGCCTACGCCCGCTCCTACGCCAGCCTGCGCTGGGGGGCGAACAGCGGCGAGCGCGCCGCGCGGGCGCGGGAGGGGATCGTCGCGGCGCTGGACAAGCTCGAGGCCGAGCTGGCCGAGGGCGAGGGCGAGTTCCTCGTCGGCGACCGGCTCAGCGTCGCCGACGTCACCGCGGCCTCGCTCTTCTATCCGCTGGTGGTGCCCCCCGAGGGACCCCTCTCGCCCGAGCTTCCGCGGCCCGCCGCGTTCGAGCGCTTCCGCGCTGAATTGAGAGACCGCCCCGGCTACCGATGGGTGGAGGAGACCTTCCGCAGGCACCGCCACCGGTAAGCCATGGTTCCGCGGCGGATGATTTGCAGAGATCTTTGTTTCTACGACAAAACATTGCATTTCCCTCGTTAGGATGCCAGCATGGAGCTGATGACCTGGAGCGACGGGAAACTCGAAGAGCGCCTCGACCGGATCGACAAGGACTTCGCCCGAGTCGATGAACGGCTGATCGAAGTCAACACTCGCGTCTCCGAAATCGTGAAGGAGACCAACCGCCGGTTCGACGAAGTGAACCGGCGGATCACCGAGGGACGGGAGGAAACGAAAGAGCGCTTCGATCGCGTCGAAGGCGATATCGCCGAGCTTCGAGTGAAGCTGGATCGGGTCATGATCGGGCTCATGCTCGGTTTCCCGACCGTCATCGGCACGATCCTCGCCAAAGGCGGTTGAGTCAGCCGCCGATCGGCGCCCTGGGGTTGGCGCCCCAGAAGACCACGGTGCCGAGCATGCCGAGGATGTGGACGGCGACGATGTTGAAGACCATCGACTTGGCGGTGGCGGTGCCGACGCCGACGGGGCCGCCGGAGGCGGTGTAGCCGTAATAGCAGCCGACCAGCACGATCACGGTCGCCATCGCCATCCCCTTGACGAGGCTGAAGACGAGGTCGCCGGGGTTCTGGAACATCCAGAAGATCAGCAGGTAGCCGCCCGAGGAGACGTCGCCGATCTGCTTGACGACCGAGATGTAGCTGGCCGTGTAGGTGACGCCGATCCCGACCAGGTAGATGAAGGGAAACGCCATCCAGGCGCCGAGCAGCCGCGTTCCCGCCAGGAAGGTGACCGGCGGAATCCCCATCACCTCGAGGGCGTCGATCTCGTCGGAGATCCGCATCGCCCCGATCTCGGCCACCATCCCCGTCCCCACCTTGGCGGAGAGGATGTAGCCGAAGGCGTAGGGCAGCGCCTCGCGCAGGTCGCACCAGGCCGAGAAGAGGCCGGCGTAGCCCGGCGCCCCCTGGGCGCGGAGGAGGTAGGCGCCGAGCAGCCCGCACTGCAGCCCGAGGATGAAGACGAAGGCCCAGATGACCAGGGCCGAGCCGAGGATGAGGATCCCGGCCTGGCGCAGCGACTCGCCGAAGAACCGAAACGTCCGCCCGGAGTAGACGAGCCCGGCGACCCGGGCGCCGAAGCGGGCGATCTCGCCGAAGGAGTCGAGCCAGCCGCGCGGCACCTCGAGCCAGCCGATCATCGCAGCGCCTGCAGTTCGGGATGGGTGGCGAGGAGGACCGAGGTGAAGACGAAGAGGAAGGCGAAGACGCAGACCATGGAGATGACCACGGCCTGGTTGACGGCGCGCCCGACCCCCGCGGCGCCGCCCGAGGCGGACATACCCTTGTAGGAGTGGACGACGGCGATGATCGCGCCGAAGATCGAGCACATCAAAACCGAGCCCCAGACGTCGGTGGTCGAGGCGTTTGAGAAGAGGGTCGCGAAGAAGCCGCCGAGGGACTGGTGGAAGAGGAGCTCGGTGACGATCCCACCGGCGAGGCCGAAGAGGATCGCGAACAGGTCCAGCAGCCCGGTGATCAGCATCAGCGCCAGGAACCGGGGCACGACCAGGTTCTTGACCGGGTCGACCCCCAGCACCTGCAGGGCGTCGAGCTCCTCGCGGATCTTCCGCGCGCCGAGGTCGGCCGTGATCGCGGTCCCCGCCACTCCGGCGACCACCACGGCGGTGACGATCGGGGCGATCTGACGGATCGCCGCGAGGACGAAGAAGCCGCCGAGGCGGTCCATCGCGCCGAAGAGGGTGAGCGCATTGGCGGCCTGCAGGCCCGGCGCGCCGAGGCAGAGGGCGAAGGTCGAGATCAGCATCGGGAACCAGCAGAGGCGCAGGGCGAACGAGAACTGGTCGACGAACTCCTCCCCGTAGGGGTAGGGCCGGCGCACGGCCGAGACCACGGTCCGAGCCGTCAGGATCATCATGTTCCCGACTTCGGTGAAGACATCGCCGAAGGCCCCCGCCCTCAGGCTCAGGGCTCGCGTCTGTGCCATAACGGCACAGTAGTCGCGCAAACTGTGTGAGTCAACTAGAACAGCGCTAGGGCGTCAGGACGATCTTCAGCGCCTCGCGGTTGTCGTAGACCCTGTAGGCCTCGCTCGCTTCGTCCAGCCGCATGTGGTGCGTGACGAGGGGGGCGGGATCGAGCTTGCCCGCCTCCATCAGGGCGAGCACGCGGTCGACGTGGGCGATCACGTTGGCGAGCCCGAGCCGCAGCTGCAGCCCCTTCAGCCAGGCGAGGCCGAGGGGGACCTCGCCCTTGCCGGCGTAGGCGCCGATCCCGGAGACGGTGCCGGCGTCGCGGGCGAGGCTCACCGCTAAGGCCAGCGGCCCGGGATCTCCCACCGCGTCGACGACGACGTCGACCCCGAGGCCCTCGGTCGCGGCCCGCACCGCCTTCTTCGGCTCGTCCTCGGTCAGGTGCAGCGGCGTCGCGCCGAAACGCTCGGCCATCCGCAGGCGCTCCTCAACGGTGTCGATCGCGAAGACCGCGACGGCGCCGCCGGCGATCGCCGCCTGGACCGCGCAGAGCCCGACCGGCCCCAGCCCCAGGACCGCGACCGTGTCGCCCGCCTTCATCCCGGCGTGGGCGAGCGCGTGGTAGCCCGTCCCCATCACGTCGCCGGCGAAAAGCGCGACGTCGGCCGACATCCCCTCGGGGACGCGGCGCAGGGTCAGGTTCGCCCGCGGGACCAGCAGCAGCTCGGCCTGGGCTCCCTGCAGGTCGCCGAGGTTGGCGCCGTGCCCGAAGGTCTGGCCGTTGCGGCAGCGGTGGTAGTCGCCGCGCAGGCAGGAGGCGCAGGTGGCGCAGGCGGTGTGGAAGGTGCCGAGGACGCGGTCGCCGACGCCGACGCGTTCGACGTCCTCCCCAGCCGCCACCACCGTGCCGACGAACTCGTGGCCGATCGTAAAGCCCGGCTCCACCGGCACCCGACCGTGGTAGATGTGGAGGTCAGAGCCGCAGATCCCGCTCGCCTCGACCCGGACGAGGGCGTCGTCGGCCGCGCCGAGCTCGGGGTCGGGCTTCTCCTCGATTCGCACCTGCTCCGGCGCTTGGAAGGTGACGGCGCGCATCAGGCGCGCAACGCTACAGGAGCCCCTTACGTCAGCCGCTGACGCCGGCGACCTCGAAGCGGCTCTTTTCGCCGCCCGGGCTGGCGGTCTCCTCGATCCGCGCCTCGAGCGCCAGCTCCTTCTCGAAGTCGGCGGCCTCGCCGTGCTGGAAGGAGACGTCCTTGCCCTCTAGCAGCTCGATGAAGATCTCGACGAAGCGGGCGTCGAGCTGTTTGCCGGCGACGCGCCGGAGCTCGACGATCGCGTCGTAGCTCGACATCGGCGTCCGATAGGAGTCGCGCGCCGTCATCACGTCGTAGGTGTCGGCGACCGAGATGATCCGGGCCAGCTCCGGGATTTCGTCTCCGGCCAGGCCGCGGGGATAGCCCTTGCCGTCGATCCGCTCGTGGTGGGCGAGGATGATGTCCGCCACCGGGCCGTAGCCGTCGAGCGAGGAGACGACGCGGGCACCCTGCTGGGGGTGGCGCTTGATCAGCATCCAGTCCTCGTCGGTGAGCGGGACGTTGGCCTTGAGGATGCGGTCGGGGAGGATGAACTTGCCGATGTCGTGCAGGAGGGCGGCGATGTGGACGAGCTCCTCCTCGCGGCGCGAGTAGCCGGCCCGCTGGGCGATCGCCCGCGAGTAGCGGGCCACCGCGGCGCTGTGCCGGGCCGTCATCTGGTCCCGCAGGTCGAGCGTGCGCAGCATCGCGCTCAACATCCCGACCTGGAAGCTGGCGAGCTGCTTGGAGCGCACCCCGAGCTCCCGCGCCCGCTGCTGGGAGAGGAGCAGCTGACCGAGCAGGTACTGGAAGGTGACGAGGACGACGCCGAAGAGCGCGATCGCCGAGATCCCGATCACGTGGTAGATGAAGGCGACCGCGACGGCGAGCATCGCGCTCGCGAACTCCGACGGCAGGACCGGCGGCAGGACGGCCAGCTGGCTGCCGAACGAGACCCGCTCGACGTAGGCGCGGTAGCCGGCCGTGAAGATGAAGTTGAGGGCCAGCGAGACCTGGAACAGCGCGAAGACCAGCAGGTAGAAGGAGGAGTCGTCCTGCGTCACGCCGGTCTCGCCGGTGACGGTCCGGAAGAGGATGCCGCCGACCAGCGGGAAGAGGGCGTAGGTGAGGACGTTGTTGAGGAGGTAGTGCGGTTCGTCGCGCCAGCGGAGCCAGCCGACGAGGATCGTGACGACCCCGATCAGCGCCGCCGGCGTGCCGCCGAGGAAGACCATGGCGATGACCAGGGCGAGGAAGCTCCCGGAGACCTTCACCTTCGACTCGGTGGAGACTGCGGTGAGGTCGCTGAAGATCGAGAAGGCGAGCAGGACGCCGAACAGGGCGAGGTCCCAGTTGCACAGGGGCGCCTCCTTCAGCGCCACGGCGGCGACGCCGAGCAAGCCGACGAACATGACGGCCATCGCGGCCCGGGTTGAGCGGTTCTCGGTCATTGCGCTGTTTCAGCTGGGCGAAAGGATTCTCGCTTCTTTCCTGGACGCCGCGTCAATCCCTGCGCCCAGACAAGGCGCAGATCAGGGGTGCCACCGTGGTTGCACGGTAGTGCCGTTGATTGTCATCGGCAAGCGCTTGGATCCAGTTGAGCGATTTCTTCCAGAGCCGCGGTCTCACGCCAAAAGGCCCCGCAGACCCGCAAATTGGCGCAATAAAGGACAAGGGCACCCTTCAAGGGCGCCCTTGTCCGAAAAACTGGCCGTGGCCCCGGTCATGTCGGCGCCACGTTTAAAGAAGATCTAGTTGCGGAAGCCCATGATGCCCCTTCCTGGCCTTTGTTGAAGCCCAAGCTGTGCGTCTGATTCCAAGAACCTCTAAATCGTTGGAGAGTTTGTAGCACAGTTTGTCGGAAACTTGTGCATCTGCAGGAAAACTTGTGCAGAAATGCAGTAGGACAGACATTCAGATATGAGAAGCCCAGGCGCCCTAGAACCCCTGCGCGAGTCCCTCTTCCGGCGGCTCGCCGCGACCTACGCGGTGAACGAGATCGGCGACTGGATGGGGATCATCGCCCTCTCGGTCCTGGTCTTCGACCAGACCGGAAGCGCCCTGGCGACCACCGTCCTCTTCCTCGGCACCCGCTTCCTCCCGGCGTTCTTCGCGCCGCTCCTGGTCACGCGAGCCGAGCGGCCGCGGCCGCGTTTCTCCCTGCCGGTGATCTACTGCGGCGAGGCGACCGCCTTCTGCGGGCTGGCCCTCCTCTCCTCGCCCGACACCTTCTCGCTGGCGGCGGTGACCTTCCTCGCCGCGATCGACGGCTGCCTGGCCCTGGCCGGCCGCTCCCTCACCCGCGCCGTCGTCGCCGCCCTGCTGGGGCCCCGGGGCGAGCTGCGGGCCGGCAACGCGCTCCTCAACGTCGCCTTCACGGGGGGCGCCGCGGTGGGGCCGGCGCTGGCCGGCCTGGCGGTGGCGGGGCTCGGCGTCCAGACGGCGCTCCTGCTCGACGCCTGCTCCTTCTACGCCATCGCCCTGATCCTCTTCAGGTCCGAGGCGTTGCCCCAGGCGGAACCGGAACCGGGCCGGCTGCGCGATCGGGTCCGGGCCGGCCTCGCCTACCTGCGCGAGAAGGTCGTCCTGCGCCGACTGCTCGTGGCCCAGGGCGTGGTCTTCGTCTTCTTCGCCGCGGTGATCCCGATCGAGGTGATCTACGTCAAGGACACGCTCGGCTCGACCGACTCGGGCTACGGGCTGATGCTGGCGAGCTGGGGGGCCGGCATGGTCCTCGGCAGCTTCGTCTTCGCCGCCGCCCGCAGGGCGCCGCTGCCGCAGCTCCTGCTCCTCAGCACGCTCGGGGTCGCCGCCGGGTACCTCGGGCTGGCCGCGGCGCCGATCCTGGCCTTCGCCTGTCTCGCCTCCGTCGTCGGCGGCGCCGGCAACGGCGTGCAGTGGGTGACGGCGATCAGCGCCGTCCAGGAACTCACCGCCCCGGCGATGCAGGCCAGGGTGATGAGCGTCCTCGAGTCGATCGGCGCCGCGATGCCGGGCGTGGGCTTCCTCCTGGGCGGGATCGTGGCCACCGCGGCGAGCCCGCGGCAGACGTTCCTCGTCGCCGGCTGCGGGGTGGTCGCCACGGTCCTCGTCATGGCCCCGCTGCTAGGGGGGAATTGGCTCGGGCACGGCGAAAACCCTGGTCCATCGACGCTTGACGACCACGACGACCTTGTGGTGGAGTTGATCCCGGGGGGATTCCCCGGCAACCCTGATCCGGAGGAGGGACCTTGAAGAAAGTAGGGGGATTGATCGCGGTTCTGGTTGTTGCAGCGGTAGCAGCCGTTGGACTGGTTTCGTGCGGGGGCGGTGACGACTCCACGAGCGGCGGAGGCAAGACCGGCGGCATCCTCGACGTGACCTACGCCTCGTTCCCCGACTACATGGACCCGGCGCTCTCCTACACGGCCGAAGGATGGACCGCGATGGGCGAGCTCTACATCCCGCTCCTGACCTACAAGCACGCCGAAGGCGCGGAAGGCAGCGAAGTGGTTCCGGGCCTGGCGAAGGAAATGCCGAAGGTCAGCAACGGCGGCAAGACCTACACCCTCTTCCTCCGCCCCGGTCTCAAGTACTCCGACGGGACCCCGGTCAAGGCCTCCGACTTCACCTACGCCGTGGAACGGCTCTTCAAGGTCAACTCGGGCGGCTCGTTCTTCTACACGAGCATCGTCGGCGCCGAAAAGTTCGCCGAAACGAAGAGCGGCGGGATCCCCGGGATCAAGACCAACGACAAGACCGGCGAAATCCGGATCGAACTCGAAAGCCCGCGAGGCACCTTCGTCAACGAGCTGGCGCTGATGTTCGTCGCCCCGGTTCCGAAGGGGACGCCGAACGAAGACCTCTCGGCCGACCCGCCGCCGAGCACCGGCCCCTACGTGATCACCAAGTCCCAGCCGCAGCGCGGCTGGGAATACGAGCGGAACCCGTACTGGGCCAAAGCGAACTCCAAAGCGATGCCCGACTACCCGACCGGCGTCGTCGACGGGGCCAAGGTGACCGTCGTCCGCAACAACGACGCGCAGATCAACGACATCGAACAGGGCAAGTACCACTGGATGGAGAACCCGCCTCCGCCCAGCCGCTACCCGCAGGTGAAGGAAAAATACGAAGGGACCCAGTTCCGGCCCGAGCCGACGATCAGCACCTATTACTTCTGGATGAACACGAAACGGCCGCCCTTCGACGACCTCGAGGTGAGGCAGGCGGTCAACCACGCGATCGATCCGGCCGCGCTGGAAAGAATTTACGCCGGCACCCTCAGCGCCACCCAGCAGATCCTGCCGCCGGGCATGCCGGGGTACGAGAAATTCGAACTCTACCCGCACAACATGGCGAAAGCCAAAGCGATGCTGAAGGAAGCGAGCCCGTCCGACATGGACATCACCGTCTGGACGGACACCGAACCGGAAAACAAAGAAGCCGGCGAATACTACGAGGGCGTGCTCAAGGAACTCGGCTTCAACACGACGCTGAAGATCCTCAACGCCGACAACTACTTCACCGTGATCGGCAACCAGTCGACTCCCGAACTCGACACCGGCTGGGCGGACTGGTACGAGGACTACCCCCACCCGAACGACTTCATCCAGCCGCTGCTGGCGGGCGAAAGCATCCTGCAGACGAACAACGCCAACTTCGCCAACATCAGCGTGCCGGAGCTGAACGACGAAATCGCCAAGCTCGGCGAAGAAGAGCTCGGGCCCGAACAGGAAGAGAAGTACGCGGAACTGGACAAGAAATTCATGGAACTGGCTCCGTGGGCGCCCTACGGAACCCGGACCCTCTCGACGTTCGTCTCCGACGAGATCAACCTGGACAACGTCATCTACAACCCGACGTTCTTCCAGTACCTGACCAGCTTCGAATTCGACGAATAGGGCCAGGAGCCCGGAACGAGCGGGAGTGACGGTCGACCCCCAGCCTGATGCGGCGATTCCGGCTGGGGGTCCCGGCGCCCCCTCCCCCGCGGGGCAGGAGGGAGCGGGCGAGCGCAGCCCCTGGCGGCTGGCCCTGAGGCGCTTCCTGCGCAACCGGCTCGCGGTCGGCTTCCTCGGGCTGTTCGTCCTCATCGTGCTCTTCGTGCTGGCGGCCCCGCTGTGGGCGGACCAGGTCGCCGAAACGGGGCCGAACGAGACCCACACGGTCGAAAAACTGCAGGTCGACGGTGAGACCCGGGAAGTCGTGACCCCGGAAGGCAAGCCGATCGGGCCGCAGTGGCTCGAAGCCGGCGGCAAGTTCTTCCTCGGCGCCGACAGCCGCCTCGCCCGCGACGAGATGGTGCGGCTGATGTACGGGGGGCGCACTTCCCTCTTCATCGGCGTCGTCTCCGGCCTGATCACCACCACGCTGGCGGTGATCCTCGGCCTGCTCGCGGGCTACTACCGCGGCTGGGTCGACACCGTGGTGGCGCGGACGCTGGACGTGCTCTGGTCGCTGCCGGTCCTCCTCTTCGGGATCGCGCTCGGCGTCTCGCTCGCCGTCGGGGGGCTGAAGATCGGCCCCCTGGAACTGTCCGGCGGCTCGATCTGGGTGCCGATCTTCGTGATCAGCGTCTTCACCGTGCCCTACGTGGCGCGGCCGATCCGCGGCGAGGTGCTGGCGCTCTCCGAAAAAGAGTTCGTCGAGGCGGCGATCGCCCAGGGGGCGGGGCCGGCGCGGGTCATGTTCGGCGAGATCCTCCCCAACCTCGCCTCGACGATCATCGTCTTCTTCACCCTCAACATCGCCAACAACATGCTGTTCGAGGCGGCGCTCTCCTTCCTCGGCGCCGGTGTGCAGCCGCCGAAATCCTCCTGGGGGACGATGATCTCGATCGGCGAGGAACTGCTGATCACCCAGCCGCTGCTGGCGATCATCCCCGGCGTGATGATCACCCTGACGGTGCTCTCGCTGAACATCGTCGGCGACGGGCTGCGCGACGCGCTCGACCCGCGCTCGAAAATCCGCCTCGAGGCGCGCACGGGGATCGCGGAGCCCGAGGGGGTCCCGCTCTGATGCTCCGCTTCGCGCTCAGGCGGCTGTTCGGCATGGCCTTCGTCCTCCTCGCCGTCTCGGTGCTCGTGTTCGTGATCTTCAACGTGATCCCGAACTCGCCCCCGGCGCAGCGGCTCGCCGGCAAGAACGCCCGGCCCCTGCTCGTCAAGAGCATCGAAGAGGAATGGGGCTTCGACGAGCCGCTGCCGGTTCAGTACGCGACGATGATGAAGAACGTCTTCAGCGGCGAGCTCACCTCCTACTCGCCGCGCATCCCGGTCGACGACCAGATCCGGGAAGGGATACCGGCGACGCTCTCGCTCAGCATCGGCGCCGGGCTGATCTGGCTCAGCCTCGGCCTGCTGCTCGGCTATCTCTCCGCGATCCGGGCCGGCGGCTGGCTCGACCGGTTCCTCACGGGGTTCGCGATCGCGGGCATCTCGATCCCGGTTTTCCTGATCGCCCCGGTGCTGATCTACCTCCTCACC
This sequence comes from Actinomycetota bacterium, assembly GCA_046733335.1. Lineage (GTDB taxonomy): Bacteria > Actinomycetota > Thermoleophilia > Solirubrobacterales > 70-9 > VAYN01. The sequence continues at coordinate 33,570 of JBKPOX010000016.1, forward strand.
TACAAGCTGGAAATCTTCCCCAACGGGGGATACGTCGGGCTGACCGAGGATCCCTGGGAATGGCTGACCCATCTGATCCTGCCCTGGTTCACCCTGGCGATCCTCTCGATCGGCTTCTACAGCCGGGTGCTGCGCTCCAACATGCTCGACGTGATGAACGAGGACTACGTCCGCACCGCCCGCGCCAAGGGGCTGAGCGAGCGGCGGGTGATGACGCGCCACGTGCTGCGCAACTCGCTGATCCCGATCGTCACCCTCTTCGGCCTCGATTTCGGCGCGACCATCGCCGGCACCGCGCTGATCACCGAATCGCTCTACGACATCCCCGGGGTGGGGTACTACGCGGCCCAGGCGATCGCGAACTTCGAACTCCCGCCGATCATGGGCGTCACCCTCTACGGCGCCTTCTTCGTCGTCTTGGTCAACACGCTCGTCGACATCGCCTATGCCTACCTGGACCCGCGGGTGAGGTTGGGGGCCGCGGCGCGATGACCGCCGAGGCGCTCCTCTCGGTCGAGGACCTGCGCGTCGCCTTCGCCACCGAAGGCGGCCGGCTGCAGGCGGTCGACGGGGTCAGCTTCGACCTGCGGCCGGGCGAAGTCCTGGCGATAGTCGGCGAGTCGGGTTCGGGCAAGAGCGTCACCGCCCAGACGATCATCGGCCTCACCCGCTCCCCGAACGCGGAGATCGAGGGATCGGTGAGGCTCGAGGGCGAGGAGCTGCTCGAGGCGAGCGACGCGACGATGCGGAGGCTGCGGGGCGAGCGGGTCGCGATGGTCTTCCAGGACCCGATGACCTCGTTCAACCCGGTCTACCGGATCGGCGACCAGATCGTCGAGGCGATCCGCGCCCACCAGGGCGAGGCCGACCGGGGCGAGGCGCGCCGGCGCGTGATCGAGCTGTTCGACTCGGTCGGGATCCCCGACGCGGAGCGACGGGTGGACGCCTACCCGCACGAGCTCTCCGGGGGGATGCGGCAGCGGGCGATGATCGCGATGGCGCTGGTGCTCGAGCCCGACGTGCTGATCGCCGACGAGCCGACGACGGCGCTCGACGTGACGATCCAGGCGCAGATCCTGCGCCTGCTCGAGGACCTGAACCGGCAGCGGGGCCTGGCGACGATCCTGATCACCCACGACCTCGCGGTCGTCGCCGAGGTGGCGGACCGGGTCCTGGTCATGTACGCGGGGAAGGTGGTCGAGGAGGGGACGCTCGATGAGATCTTCTACGACCCCCAGCACCCCTACACCTGGGGCCTGCTGGGGTCGCTGACCAGGCTCGACCGGCCGCGGCCGCACCGGCTGCCCCAGATCGCCGGCTCGCCCCCCTCGCTGCTGGACCTCCCGCAGGGGTGCCCCTTCCGGCCCCGCTGCCCGCACGAGTTCTCGAAATGCCCGCAGTACCCCGGCCTCGAGGCGCGGCTGCCGGAAGCCCCCGGCCACCGCGACCGCTGCTGGCTGAGCCCGGAGGAGAAGCGCGAGAAGCGCCAGGTGGAAGGACAGATCGGGCTGGAGGCGCCGGCCCCGTGAGCGACGCGCTGCTCGAGGTGACCGACCTCGTCAAGCACTTCCCCGTCAAGCGCGGGATCCTGATCGACCGCGAGGTCGACCAGGTGCGAGCCGTCGACGGCATCAGCTTCGCGGTCGAGCGCGGCGAGACGCTCGGCCTCGTCGGCGAGTCCGGTAGCGGCAAGTCGACCGCCTGCCGCGCCGTGCTGCAGCTGATCAAGCCGACCTCGGGCTCGGTGAGGTTCGAGGGGCGGGAGATCTCCGGGCTCGGCCGCCGCCGGATGCGGCCGCTGCGGCGCGAGATGCAGATGATCTTCCAGGACCCCTACGCCTCGCTCAACCCGCGCAAACGGGTCGGCCAGATCGTCGGCGACCCGCTGCGACGCCAGGGGGTGGCGCGGGGCTCTGAAGTGCGACGGCAGGTGCAGGAGCTGCTCGAGCGGGTCGGCCTCTCGAGCGAGCATTTCAATCGATACCCGCACGAGTTCTCCGGCGGCCAGCGGCAGCGGATCGGGATCGCGCGGGCGCTGACGCTGAAACCGAAGCTGGTGATCTGCGACGAGCCGGTCTCGGCTCTCGACGTCTCGATCCAGGCGCAGATCGTCAACCTGCTCGACGACCTCCAGGACGAGCTCGGCCTCGCCTACCTCTTCGTCGCTCACGACATCGGCGTCGTCCGCCACATCTCCGACCGGATCGCGGTCATGCACGACGGCAGGATCGTCGAGCAGGGGAGCGCCGACCAGGTTTGCGAGCGGCCGCAGGACGAGTACACGAAGCAGCTGCTCGCGGCGGTGCCGATAGCGGACCCGAGGGAGAGCCGGGACCGGGCTCGAAACCGTTAGGCAGTGGGGGCCACCGGTTGCGTAGGGTCGCGGTAGATGGAATTGCCGCTCTCCCCTCCCATCAAGCCGCAGCTTGCGCTTACCCGCAAAGAGCTGCCGAGGGGCGAAGAGTGGGCCTACGAGCCGAAGCTCGATGGGTTTCGAGCGATTGTCTTCGTCGATGGGGATGAGGCCTACATCCAGTCGCGCGGGGGCAAAGACCTCAACCGCTACTTCCCCGAGCTGAGCTTCGCGCCGGGGCGCTGGGTGCTCGACGGCGAGCTGGTGATCCGCGACGCCGACGGCAACCTCGAATTCGACGCGCTGCAGGAACGGATCCACCCGGCCCAGTCGCGGATCGAACTGCTCTCGAAGGAGATCCCGGCCGCCTACGTCGTCTTCGACCTGCTCGCCGAGGGCGACGAGGTGCTGTGCGAGCAGCCGCTGCGGGAGCGGCGCGAGCGGCTGCAGGCGATCGCCGCCCGTGCCGGGCTGGAGCTGACCCCGCTCACCCCCGATGCCGAGCAGGCGGAGCAGTGGCTGGCGAGCATCGAGGGGGTGATGGCCAAGGACCTGACCGCCGCCTACCAGCCCGGGAAACGCAAGGGGATGGCGAAGGTCAAGCGCGAGCGGACCATCGACTGCGTGGTCATGGGCTGGCGGCCGGGCAAGGAGGAGGGCACCGTCGGCTCCCTGATCCTCGGCCTCTACGACGATGGGACGCTGCGCACGGTGGGCCACATCTCCGGCTTCAGCGCCGCCGCCAAACGCAGCATGCGCTCGATGCTGGCGCCCCTGGAGACGGGCCAGAGCGGCGCCGCGGAGCCGAGTCGCTGGACCGGCGGGCGCGAGCTGGAGTGGGTCGAGCTGCGGCCGGAGCTGGTGATCGAGGTCGGGTACGACCACGCGGCCTCGGGGCGGATACGGCACGGGGCCCGGTTTCATCGGTTCCGAGATGACAAAAAGCCGGAGGAGTGCCGGTTCGAGCAGCTGGACGAAGGCGGCTAGAAGAGGGGCTCCTGGCGGGCGGGTCCTGTCGCGGCAGGGGACCCACCCCCTCCCGCGCGGCGGGAGGGGGTCCCCCCTACCGCGCCACCCGCCCGAGACTCCCCACCGCTGGACGCTCGTGATCCGGAACCGTCACTGGGGGAGCGCCGGACCCTGCTGCGCCCCCAGCCTTTGAGGGCGCGGGTTGCGTGCTTGCGCTGCTGGGGGCGCATGTAGGCGCGGCCCTTGTAGAGCTGTTCGTATTTGGGCAGGAGGTCGGGGCGTTTGGCTTCGAGCCAGGCGAAGAAGACGTCCTTCACCTCGCCGCGGAGGTGCAGGGCGACGCCGCCGAGGAAGCTCGCGCCGGCCTCCTTCGCCCGTTCGGCGATCGGCTGGACCTGCTCGGGGGCGTCGTTGACCCCCGGCATCAGCGGCGCCACGAGGACGCCGGACTCGATCCCCCGCGCCCGCAGCTCTTCGACCGCGTCCAGCCGCGCCGCCGGGCTCGGCGTGTGCGGCTCGGTCGCCCGCCACGCGTCCTCATCGAGCGTCGGCACCGAGAGGTTGACCGAGACCGGCAGCTTCTTCGCCATCCGCTCGAAGATCTCCACGTCCCGCAGCACCAGCGGTGACTTCGTCAGAACCGAGACCGGCGTCGCCGCCGCCTCCAGCGCCTCGAGGATCTCGGGCATCATCCGGTAGCGGCTCTCCACCCACTGATACGGGTCGGTGTTCGTCCCCAGGGCGACCAGCTCCCGCTTCCAGCCCGGCCGCTTCAGCTCCGCCCGCAGCAGCTCCGGCATGTTCACCTTGACCACGATCTCCCGCTCGAAGTCGCGGCCCGGCCCGAGGTCCAGGTAGCTGTGGGTTCTGCGGGCAAAGCAGTAGACGCAGGCGTGGCTGCACCCCCTGAAGGGATTTATCGTCCAGCTGAAGCCGTAGCGGCTGCCGGCGACGGGGTTGAGGGCCGAGCGGGCGCGAACCTCGTGGCAGTTGATCCCCATCGCCTCCGGGGCGTCGAAGGTGCGCACGACCGTGCCGGCGCCCACGCCGGGCAGGCGCAGGTCGTTCTCGACTCTCTGCTCGTCCCAGCGCACGAACACATGTTCGCACAACCATCCGACGAACTGCGTCAAATTTCCGGGCCGCCAGCCCGGAAATTTGATGCAGTTCGTCTAGGGCAGCTCGCCTCGGATCACGTAGCGGAGGACGTCGACAACCTGGCCGGCGGTGCGGGCGGTGGCCTGGGCCGCGCGGTCGACCTCCTTCAGAGCGTGGTCGAGATCGCCGTCGTGGAGGGTGACGATCGGCTTGCCGAGGGCGGCGGCGAAGCCGGCGTCGAAGGCCGCGTTCCACTGCCGGTACCGGTCGCCGAATCGGACCACTACGACGTCGGCCTCGCGGATCAGCGTCTGGGTGCGGATCGCGTTGACGCCGGCGCCCTTGTGGTCGCGCCAGAACGGCTCGGCCTCCTCGCCGAGCGTGCCGGCGCCGGCGTCGTCGGAGGCGGTGTGGTCGGTCACGGGCGCGCTGAAGACGACCGGCAGCCCCGCTTCGCGCGCGCCCAGCTCGATCTGCTCGCGCCAGTCGCTGTGGATCTCCCCCGAGAGGTAGACGCTCCAGGTCCGCTCGCTCATCCCCAGGCGCTCCGGCGGGCTAGGCGTCGGCGGCGACGGGGACGCCGGCGGTCTGCTCCTCGAAATGCTTGCTCAGCATCGTCACCTGGCCCTGGTAGTTGGACCCGACGCTACTGCCGTAGAGCCGCTCGGCCGGGGCCGCCATCCGCTCCAGCCCGAGCTTGCAGACGGGCTGGCGGTGTTCGACCATGAAGGAGACGTCGCGGGCCCGGACCTCCAGCGCGGCGCGGCTGCCGTGGCGCCCGCCCTCGGGGTCGTAGCCGAACCCGGGGTCGAAGAAGCCGGCGTAGTGGGTACGCAGCTCGCCCGCCGTCGGGTCGTAGGCCATCATCTCGGCGGCGATCTGCGGCGGGATGCAGACCCCCTCGGCCGAGAGCAGCAGGTAAAAGATCTCCGGCTCGAGCACGACCCGGCCGCCCGGCTCGGGATAGACGGGGTCCCAGTAGTCGGTCCAGCGGTAGGCGCGGATCCGCGAGAGGTCGACCGGGAGGCTGTTCTTCTTCGCCCGGTAACCGACGACTCGGTCGCCGGGGCCGGAGAGGTCGAGGCTGAGGAAGAGGCCATCGCTGACCGCCATCTCCGACTGACGGAGCGCGTGCGAGTCGAGGTAGAGGAGCGGGAACTCGTCCTGGAGGTCGCGGATCTCCTCGTCGCCGAGTCGCACCTCCCCGCGCGAGAGGCGCAGCTGGTTCAGCGAGAGGCCCGCCCTGACCTGGATCGCGAAGGAACGGGGGACGATCTCGAGGTAGAGCCTGCCCCGATAGCCGGCGCGGATGTCGTCGAAGCGGTGGTGGCGGTCGGTGATCACCCTGGTGAAGACGTCGAGGCGGCCCGTCGAGCTCTTCGGGTTCGCCTTCCCGCGCACCTCCTCGGGCAGGTCCAGCTCCTCGATCAAGGGCACCAGGTAGGGGCGGTCCCGCTCCAACACCGCGCCGTCGCGGAGGTCCACCCGCTGGAAGGCGAGCCCCTCGATCTTCTCCTCGACGGTGGTCTCGACGTCTGGCAGGAACGAGCAGCGCAGGGCCCAGGCGAAGTCCCCCAGCCGCAGGTCGATGCTCGCCGGCTGCACGGCCTCGGGCCTGATCCGGTAGTCCCCGGAGCTGATCCACTCGGACTCGATCGCCTGGTTCAGCGCCTGCGAAGGCAGGACGCCGCTGATCGGCTCGCTCATCCCGCGGAGACTAGTCGCCGCGCCTCCTCCGGACCCAGGTAAGGGCCGAGGACGAATTCGAGAATCTCCGGAAATAGCTCGGGCAATTTCTCCCCTTCGTCCGCGAGCAGCCGCCGCGCCAGCATCGAGGCGACTCCGCCGACGACGGCTTCGTCCGTGGCCTCCGGGACCTTCGTCCCCGCCGGGCCCGTCGGCGCGCCCTCGCGCAGATCCTGGACGAACGCCTCCAGCGCGGCCTGGTAGCGGTCGTAGACCCCCCTGCCGGCGCGCAGCCCCTCGACCAGGGAGATGCTCGCCAGCGCGGGTTCTTCCCTGCAGAGGTTGAGCAGGGCGTCGACCCCGCTCCTGACCCGCGAGGCCCAGCTGCCCCCCTCGTCCTCGCGGCAGGCGATCGCGACGCTCTCGCGGATCCGCTCGACCGCCGCGTCGTAGGCGGCGATGAAGCACTCGTCCTTGGTCTCGAAGTGTTTGTAGAAGTCGCTCTTGGAGACCGCCGCCTGCTGCCCGATCAGGGAAACGGTGGTTCTCTGGTAGCCGACCTCGTAGAGCGCCTGGATCAGCCCGACGATCAGCCGTTCCCGCTGGTTCTGCGCAACGAACTCAGGCGAAAGCCCGTGCCGGCCTCGTGGAAGTCGCTCCATTTCCCATTGGAGTCTGCCACCGTACTCCTACTTTCGCGGTGCGATATGGCTTATCTTCCCTACACCGAGGTACGGTGAGAGCAGGAACTGGGAGAGTTCCGGCAGCAGCTCGCGGACCTCCTCGGCCTCACCCCGCCGAATCTGCTGCTGGACGATCCAGGCGACGCCGCCGACGAGCGACTCCTCGATCGTCTCCGGCAGGTCCGCTCTGTCGGGGGCGCTCCTGCACAGCAGCTCGACGAAATCGCGCATCCCGGCGTCGTAGAGCCGCGCCGAGCTCGGCGTCGCGGAGATCGCCTCGACCATGTACATGCGGGAGGCATCCGGGTGCTCGGCGATGAACTCGAGGAGCGCCTCGAGGCCGGCGACGATCCGGTCCTCCGGCGAGCTCGCCTGCTCGCACGCCTCCTCGACGGCGGTCCGCATCTCGGCCCGCGTCGTGTCGATCGCCGAGAGGAACAGGTCCTCCTTGCCGTCGAAGTTCTCGTACAGCGTCTTGCGGGCGACCGCCGCCCGGCGGACGATGTCGGCGATCTTCGTCGCCTCGTAACCCTGTTCCGCCGTCAGCTCGGCAACCGCGTCCATCATCCGCCGCCGCTTGTGACCGGCGACGAACTCTCTCGGCAGCTCGGGACGTATCGGGGTCAACGGGCACCTCCTGCTGATTCGGCAGGCCCGGCCCAGCGGCCGCGCGGCTCGCCGCTATTCTGGTACCGTGAGAAAACCCGCGTTGTTTTTAATTCGAACTTGTGAGTTTTTCGGTGGCTTTCGATCGAATCCAGCTGAGCGAGGAAACCCTTCTCGCTGCGATCGGTGAGGAGTGGCCTCCCGAGCAAGTGGCGGCGGCGCTGGAGCTGCTGAGCAGCAGCAGCGGCAGGTTTCCCTCCGGGGTGCGGAAGCTGCCCTCTGACCTGATCAAGGCCGTGCAGCGCGAGCGGCTGATCGTGGCGATGCTGAACGCGGCCGCGGAGCTGGGCTACCTGGAAACCAACGTCCAGGACGTGATCGACCGGGCCGGCGTCTCGCGCCCCACGTTCTACGAACATTTCGCCAACAAAGAAGACTGCTTCCTGGCCGCCTTCGACACCAGCGCCGAACGGCTGCGCAAGAAGGTCGACACGGCCGTGCGGAAGGGCGGCGAGAGCTGGCGCGACCGGGTCCGCCTCGGCCTCGAGGCGGTGCTGGGATTCGCCGTCGCCGAGCCCGATACCGCCCGCACGATGGTGGTCGAGGCTCGAGCCGCCAGCACCGCTGCCGTCAAGCGGCGGGTCGAGCTCCTCGACGAGTTCGGGCGCTGCCTCGACCAGCAGGCCCGGGATCTTCTCCCGGATCCCCCGGCGCGAACGCCGCTGACCGCCTCCGGCATCGTCGGCGGGGTCGATTCGCTCCTCTACTCCCGCCTCTGCAAGCGCGAATACGCCAAGCTCGAGTCGATCCTGCCCTCGCTGATGTACTTCGTAGTTCTTCCGTACGAGGGTCACGAGGCGGCTGGAGAGGCTTTCGCGGTCAACTAACTCCAGAGTACTAAAATTAGACAGGAAGTACAGCTCCTTTACTTCCCCCACCTGTCTTCAACAAACTCAGGCGGTACCTGAACGCTTAGGGCTCGACTGGCCTGCTGGCCAGCCAGTCCAATACTCCGAACTCGCTGGAGCGATCAGCGGCGGAAGCCCTCGAGGAGGGGCGAGAATCGCCTGGTTGGGCCGCCGACGGTGCGCCTTTTCCCCCTATAAGGGGGATAAGGCGCACCTCTCAAGCGACGGGGGGCGTGGCGAGGCGAGACGCAAAGAGCCGTTCCGCCGGTGCGTTCCGCCGGTGACCACGGCGGCAGATCCAACCCCCAAAGCGGAGGGGGTGGGATTCGAACCCACGAGCCCCCTTACGAGGGCCAACGGTTTTCGAGACCGCCCCGTTCAACCACTCCGGCACCCCTCCAGCGGGACCAAGCTTAGAAGACCGCCCTCGTCCTGCTCCGCCACGGTTGGATCGGTACTCTTTCCTAACGTCGCGGTTCGCCGATCGCGGCGGGAGCAAAGGGGAGAGGACCGGCATCATCGGCCAAGAAATGCCGGCCCTCTCAGCTGCAACGGAGGCGACTCAGACACTCCATTACGCCGCTGAGTATAGAGTTGACCCCAATTACTCGAAGAGTTCCCGGGAAGGTACTCCCGCAAAGAGGGACTTCGCCTGTCTTCGGAACCGGAGCGGAGAGGGTGGGATTCGAACCCACGAGGCGGGTTAACCCCGCCCACGCGATTTCCAATCGCGCTCCTTAAGCCACTCGGACACCTCTCCGGGTCTCCCAAGGGTATTGGCTCCTCAGCTGCGGCGGGTCGCGAAGAAGCCGCGCAGCAGCGAGGCGCACTCCTCCCGCCTGACGCCGCCGACCAGGTGCGGGCGGTGGTTGAGCGCCGGCTCGGCGAGGACGTCGAGGACGCTGCCGGCGGCCCCCGCCTTCGGGTCGGGGGCGCCGAAGACGACGGTGGGGATGCGCGCGAGGACGATCGCGCCGGCGCACATCGCGCACGGCTCGAGGGTGACGTAGAGCGTCGTCCCGGGCAGCCGCCAGCCGCCGAGCGCCTCGGCCGCCGCTTTGATCGCCAGCACCTCCGCGTGGGCGGTCGGGTCGCGCCGCAGCTCCCGCTCGTTGCCGGCCCGCGCGAGCAGCTCGCCGTCGCGGAAGATCGCCGCCCCGATCGGCACGTCGCCGTGCGCCTCCGCCCCGCGCGCCTCCTCGATCGCGATGCCCATCCCCAGCTCGCGCAGGGCGGCGTCCTCGGCTGGCCGGTTGTCGAGGCCCACGATCAAGGAGTATGTCCCCCGGCAACTTCCGCGGCAGCGCGGTGTTTGTCCGAAGGCGCGGCGGACACGGGAATCCACCGGGCGGGCGCAAGACGATGAGAAGACTCCTGGGAACTCTGCTGCCCCTGGCGGCGATCGCGGCCTCCGGGCTGACCACCTCTGCTGCCCAGGCGCAGCCGGCGCTGGCGGCTGCGCACGGCTTCGCGCCCCGCCAGCTGGTCGTCAAGTTCGAGGGCCAGGGGGCCGGGCGGGCGCTGCGGCTCGCCCCGGGGGCAGGCGTCCGGCGGACGGCCAAGGCCCTGCGCCGGAACCCGGCCGTCGTCTACGCCGAGCCGAACTACCTCGCGACCGCCTCGGCAAGCGCCGCGGCCGGGTTCGATCCCGACGACCCCGGCACCCTGGGAGGGGTGGCGGCGGCCAGCGAATTGGGGAAATGGGCCTTCAAGCAGTGGAACTTCCTCTCCCCCGAGGGCTCCGGCGGCGCGCTGCTGCCTCCCTCGCCAGGTGGGATCGACGCCGTCGCCGGTTGGCGGCACCTGATCGATGCCGGCAACCCGGGCGCCGCCGGGGTCGTGGTCGCCGTGCTCGACACCGGGATCGCCTACCGCTCGTTCGGGAGCACGTTCCGGCGCAGCCCCGACTTCACCGCCGGGCAGTTCGTCCCCGGATACGACTTCGTCCAGGGCGACCGGCTGCCGCTGGACGAGAACGGCCACGGGACCCACGTCGCGGGGACGATCGGCGAGGCGACCGACAACGGGGTGGGGCTCGCCGGCCTGGCCTACGGGGCGAGGCTGATGCCGATCCGGGTGCTCGACCGCGACGGCCGGGGGAACGCGGCGGCGATCGCCCGCGGGATCCGCTTCGCGATCGAGAACCGCGCGCAGGTGGTGAACATGAGCTTCAACTTCGCCTGCCGCAAGCGCGTGCCGGTCGTCGACGAAGCGCTGCGGGACGCCTACGAGGCCGGCGTCGTCACGGTCGCCTCGGCCGGCAACCTCGGCTCCGAGGGCTGCGTCTCGGAGCCGGCCACCGGGCCGCGGGTGATCGGAGTCGGCGGCACCACCGAGGGCGGCTGCCTCGGCGCCTACTCGCTCGCCGGAGCCGCCGTCGACCTCCTCGCACCCGGCGGCGGAATCCCCAAGGGCGGCTGCCCGTCGGTTTCCTCCCGGCCGATCTACCAGGTCACCTTCAGCCCCGGCAGCACCAAAAGCTTCGCGATTCCCGCCACCTACGTGGGAACCTCGATGGCGGCCGCCCACGTTGCCGGCGCCGCCGCGATGGTCCTGGCGAGCACGGTGACCGCTCCGGGCCTGAAGGGCCCCCAACGGGTCGACGCGGTCGCCCGGCGGCTGCGCCGAACCGCCCGCGACCTCGGCCTGGCGCCAGCCGAACAGGGGGCGGGGCTGATCGACGTCGGCCGCGCGACCGAACCGCGCTGAGGCCGCTGGGCCTCAGGTGGTCCTGACGATGATCACCGAGCAGGGAGCGTGGTGGGAGACGTTGTTCGGAACGCTGCCGAGCAGGTAGCGGCGGGCGCCGGTCATCCCTTTGTTGCCGACCACGATCAGGTCGGCCTTGGTCTCTTCGGCGACGTTGAGGATCGCGTCGGCGGGATCGGCCTCGACCGGATGCGTCTGCACCTCGACGCCCGCCGCCTTCGCCTCGGCCGCGGCGGCATCGAGGACCAGGTTGACGTCCTCCCGCGGCCCGATCTCGTACTGGACGTCCGCAGGGGCGTCGCGCTGCTCGCCTTTCACCCGCAGGCCGGAGACGGGCTGGTAGGCGCTGACGACGCTGAGGGTCGCCCCGGAGAGCCGAGCCAGGTCGATCGCCTGGTGCACGGCCTCGGCGGCAGTCTCGGAGCCATCGGTGCCAACAACAATGCGAGTGAACACGCCGCCTCCTTCGGTCGCTGAACGGGCGGGATACTAGATGATCATCGCCGCTCCGCCGGGAGGCCGCGGAAGCCGTCGCCGAGGATTTCGTTCGGGGTTTCGGCGAGGCGGACGACCCCGATCACCATCGCCGCCGCCAGGCAGACGACCAGGATCGCGATCGAGGCTTTCCAGACCCACGGCACGGCCCAGACCCTAGAGGTCGGTTGCCGGGAGACGCCGCGTTAAGGTGCCGCGATGGCACTGGAGAAGGTCGCCGAGGGGGTCTGGCTGCTGCGGGGGGACTTCCGGGGCGCGATGAACGTCTACTTCGTCGAGGACGGCGACGGCGTCGTCCAGTTCGACGCCGGCACCAAGGCGATGCGCAGGAAGGCGCGGGCCGCGGCGGCGGAGCTCGGCGGCCTGAAGCGGGTCGTCCTCGGACACGCGCACGCCGACCACCGCGGCACCGCTCCCTACATGGACGTGCCGGTGCTCTGCCATCCGGACGAGCGGGCAGATGCGGAGAGCAGCGCCTCGATCGCCCCTTACATGGACCTCTCGCAGCTGCCGGTCGCCTGGGTTCGCTGGATCTACCCGCTCCTGCTGAGGCGGTGGGACGGCGGCGCGGTGAAGATCGCCGACACGGTCATCGAAGGCGACGAGGTCGCCGGCTTCGAGGTCCTCCACTTCCCCGGCCATGCGCCGGGGCTGATCGGGCTCTGGCGGGAGAGCGACCGCGTGGCCCTGGTCAGCGACGTCGTCTACCTCGTCGATTCGGCGCGGCTGAAGCCGCTGCCGGAGGGGGAGGCGAGCGTCCCCCACCCGGCCTGGGCCTGGGACCACGCCAAGGCGAAGCAATCGCTGCGGCGGCTGGCGGCGCTGGAACCGCGGGTGGTGGGGGCCGGGCACGAGCGGCCGCTGCGGGGCGAGAACCTGCGGCAGACGCTCGAGCGCGCCGCCGAGAAGTACTGAAGGCGGCCGCTCCCATAAGTTCCAGCGCCTGATGATCGGGACCTACGCCTCGGCGGCGCTGATCTGCGCCGTCTCGCTGCTGGTCGGCCGGGCGATCCTCTCCCTGGCGGGAAGGCGCGAGTGGTCGTGGCTGGAGCCGGCGGTGGGCTTCGGCGCGGTTCTGACCGCGACCGGCCTTGTGGCCCGCGCCCCCGGCCACGGCAAGTCCTCGACGCTGGCGCTGGTCGCGCTGGTCGCCGCCGCGGCGCTGGTCCTCCGGTACCGCGGCGTTCGTCCTTTCGCGGGATATAGCCGAGAAAGGACGGACGCCGGGCAAGGGCGGCCGTGGCGGGAAGGGCTGCCGGTGACGGTGGTGGTGCTGATCGCGCTGGCGATCCCATTCGCGGTCAGCGGCCGCTGGGGGCTGCTGGGGGTCGGGTTCAACAACGACCTCGGGCTGCATCTCGCCTGGGCGGAGTGGCTGCGCAGCGGCTTCGGGCCGGCGCCCGATCCCGGCTACCCGCTCGGCCCGCACGGGCTGGCGGTGGCGACGGCTGCCGTGCCGGGCATCAACCTCGGCCAGGCGTTCCTCGGCGAGATCATCGCGATCGGGGTGATGACCGGGCTGACCGCGCTCGGCGCCCTGCGGACGCTGAGCCCCGCTCGCCGAACCCTGGCCGCGGCAATGGTCGCCCTCCCCTACCTCGCCGCCTCCTACTACGCACAGGCGGCCTTCAAGGAGACCACCCAAGCGTTGCTCGTCCTGGCATTTGCAATCTGGCTGACCACCCTCGATGCTCAGCGAACGCCTGAGGGCCAGGCCCAGGGGGTCCCCCCTCCAGACACTCAACCGCGAGCTCGGCGAGCGGTGTCTGGAGGGGGGACCCTCTGGGCCTGGCTACCCCCCCTGACGCTCGCCGGCGGCATCTTCTTCTCCTACAGCTTCGCCGGGATCGCCTGGCCGGCGACGGCGCTGCTCCTCTGGGGCCTGACCCTGCCGGCTGTACGCGCGGCGCTGCGCCCGCGCTCGCTCCTGCGCTTCCTGCTGCGTCCGCTGACCCTGGTCGCGCTGCTCGCTCTCGCCGGGATCGCGGTCCTGGTCACGGTGGTCGGCCCTTTCGGCTTCGCCAGCAGCTTCAACAAGGTCGCGGGCAGCAACACCTACGGGCCGGTGTCCCCGATCGAGGCCCTGGGGATCTGGCCCGCCGCCAACTACCGCCTCGACGCGGCCGGCGGTGCCGAGCTGCCTGGCTTAGCCGGGGCGATCGCCGTGCTGGCGCTCCTGGTCGGGGTCGGCTGGTGGGTGAGCCGGCGCGAGGCGACGATCCCGATCGCCCTCGGCGCCGGCGCGCTCCTCTACCTCGCCTCGCTGCCCACCAGCGGCGACTACTCGCAGGCGAAGGCCCTGATCATCATCGCCCCCCTGGCGATGCTGGTGATCGTCCGCCCGCTGCTCACCGAGTTCCCACGCATCGGGAGCCGGGGAAGGGGTCTCGCCGGACCCTCCCCGCAGTTGTCCGCCGAGACCCCTTTCCCGGCTCCTCCAGCGCTTCGCTTCGGTTGGACGCTGCTGGCGGTCGTTTTCGTGGGGGGCGCCATTTACTCCAGCTTCCTCGTCCTGCGTGACGCGCCGGTGGGGCCGCCGGGCCACGGCGCCGAGCTGCAGGCCTTCCTGCCGATCCTCCACGGCCAGCCCGTCCTCTATGCCGGGCAGGATCGCTATGCCGCCTACGAGCTGCTCGGCGCCGACACCCACGTGCCGCTGGTCGAGTTCCCCGACGACGCCGTCTCCCCCAACCCGGAGAAGCCGTTCGACACGGGCGACGCCTATAGCCCGATCGACTTCGACTCCTTCTCCCGCGGCACCCTCGACCGCTTCCCCTACGTGATCACCAGCCGGGCGGCCTGGAACAGCCAGGCGCCGCGCAACTTCGAGCGGATCGCCGCCACCGCCAGCTACGTGCTCTGGAGGCGGAACGGGACGACGCCAGAGAACCGCAACGTCCTACTGGAGAGGACCGAGGCCGGCGCCTACGCGGGATGCGCGGCGCCCGAGATCCGCATCCTCCTCGGCGGCCCCGGCCGGGCCTCGCTCTTCCCCGGCGCGGTGATCGGCCAGAAAGGGGGCTGGGACAAAGGCAGCATCCTCGCCACCGGCGCCCGCACCTCGCAGGCGCTGCGGCTGCCGGCCGGCAGCTGGAACCTCTCGCTGCAGTACTTCTCGCCCTTCGACCTGACGCTCTCCGCTCCGGGCTTCACGGAACCGCTCGCGGCTGCTCTCGACGGTCAGCGGCCGAACACGATCAGCCTCGGCAACAACGGCCAGTTCTGGCCCGCCGGCCGCTACGAGAGCGGGGGCGGGCCGGTGCGCTTCACGATCGCGGCCGACGACGGGAGCGGGCTGCAGGACCTGACCGGCTACGACGACAAAGCCTACATCGGCGAGCTGGTCGCGGTCCCAGCCGAGCCGCACCGGCTGGCGCCGCTGCGGCAGGCGTGCGATCGCTGGGTCGACTGGTACGAGGCGGGCGCCGCGCCGTAGTTACGCCGCTTTGGACGCCATGCGGTCGGGGCTGACCCTGACCACGTCCCAGACCAGGCCGACCTTCTCGAGACCGTCGATGACCAAGGCGGAGATGTCGACCTGCCACCAGCGCAGCCCGTGGGTGGCCGAGGTCGGGAAGGCGTGGTGACTGTTGTGGAAGGCCTCGCCGAGGGTCGGGATCGCGATCAGCGCCAGGTTGCGGGAGTGGTCGCTGGTGTCGAATTCACGCCGGCCGAAGGTGTGGCAGAGCGAGTTGATGCTGTAGGTGAAGTGGTGGAGGACGAAGACCCGCACCAGGCCGCCCCAGAGCAGCCCGGTCAGGCCGGCGAAGAGGGTGCCGCCGATGATCCAGCCCAATGCGAAGGGGACGAGGAGGCCGAGGATCGCCCACTGCAAAAAGGTCCGATCGACCCAGCTGATCACCGGGTCCTCGAGCAGGTCCGGCGCGAAGCGTTCCTTGTTGCCGCGCTGGGTGTGGATGAAGAGCCAGCCCATGTGGGCGTGGAAAAGGCCCTGCATCGCCCCCTTCCAGCCGCCGCCGTGGTCGACGTGGGGGCTGTGGGGATCGCCCTCTTCGTCGGAGAAGGTGTGGTGCTTGCGGTGGTCGGCGACCCACGAGATCACCGGGCCCTCGATAGCCGCCGATCCGAGGATGCCGAGCAGGCCGCGCAGCCACCTGTGGGTCTTGAAGGAGCGGTGGGTGAGGTGGCGGTGGAAGCCGACGGTGATGCCGAGCCCGGTGAGGAGGTACATGCCGACGAAGAGGAAGACGTCGCTCCAGTGCAGGGCGCTCCCCCACACCTGCCACCCGGCGAGGCCGATCGCGATGAAGGGGACCAGCGTGACCAGGCCGGTGATGATCCGGTCCCTGGTCTCGTTCTCAACCGGCTGGATGTCTGATGGAAGTGGTCCTACGGTCGTCATACCGGGCGATGATAAGGGTCATAGCCGAAGGTTCCCTGTCGAAACCCAGAGGATCTCGTTCTGAGTCGGTAGGGTCCCCCGCCGATGCCGTTCGCAAACACCGCGCCGCTGCGGCGGGAGATCGAGACCCGGCTTCCTGAGCGCCCCTTCGCGATCGAGTTCTGGGACGGGACCCGGATCCCGTCCACCTCCGAGGAGGGGCCGGTGTTCCGCGTCCGCTCGCCGAAGGCGCTGGCGCACGCGCTGCGGGCCCCGGGGCAGCTGGGGCTCGGCCGCGCCTACGTCAGCGGCGAGCTCGAGGTCGACGACATCGACAAGGTGATCCGGGTCCTCGACAGCTGGCAGCCGCCCTCGCTCGACGGGGCGGACAAGCGGGCGCTGATGCTGGCCGCGGTCCGGGCCACCGGCCTGACGCTGCCGCCGCCCCGGCCAGCCGCCGAGCTGCGGCCCAGCGGCCACCGCCACAGCAAGGAGCGTGACGCGCGGGCGGTGCGACACCACTACGACGTCTCCAACGAGTTCTTCGAGCTCTTCCTCGGGCCGACGACGGTCTACAGCTGCGCGATCTGGCGCGGCGGCGAGAAGAAGACGCTGGAGGAGGCGCAGGAGGAGAAGCTCGACACGGTCGCGCGCAAGCTTGACATCAAGGAGGGCGAGCGCGTCCTCGACGTCGGCTGCGGCTGGGGCGGCTTCCCGCTCTGGGCGGCGACGAGGTACGGCGCCGACGTGGTCGGCATCACCCTCTCGCCGCCGCAGGCCGAGAGGGCGCGGCAGCGGGCCGAGGAAGCCGGCGTCGCCGACCGGGTCGAGATCCGGGTGATGGACTACCGCGACCTCGCCCACACCGGGGAGAAGTTCGATGCGATCGCCAGCATCGGCATGGTCGAGCACGTCGGCTCGGCCAATATCGACCTCTACGCGGAAACCCTGGCGGGGCTGCTGGAGCCGGGCGGCCGCCTGCTCAACCACGGCATCGCCCGCCTCCGCCACACCGACCCCGAGGCCGGGGACTTCTCCGAGCGCTACGTCTTCCCCGACGCGGCGCCGCTGCACCTCTCGCGCAACCTGCTGGCGCTGGAACGCGCGGGGTTCGTCGTCCACCACGTCGAGGACTTCGGCCCCGACTATGCGGAGACCCTGCGGCACTGGGCGCGGAACCTCGACGACAACCTCGAGCGGGCGACCCAGCTGGCCGGGCCGGAACGGATCCGCGTCTGGCGCCTCTACCTGCGCATGGCGCGCAACGGCTTCGAGAGCGGCTTCCTCAACATCTACCAGGCCCGCTGCTCGAAGGCCTAGCGAACTGCATCAGACGGGGAAGCCAGAGCTCACGTCTGGGATCGCCCAGTTTGCGCCGGCCTGGCGCAGTTCCTCGACGCTGAAGTTGCCGGTGGCGACGCCGACGACCTCGATGCCGGCTCCGTGGCCGGCGGCGACGTCGCGGGGGGTGTCGCCGACGGAGATCGCGTTGCCAACGTCGAGAACGCCGCCGGAGACGAGCCTGCCCCGCTCCAGGGCGTGGCGGGTCAGCTCGGTGCGCTGGTTCGAGTCCGAGCCGTAACCGCCGAAGGAGAAGAACCGGTTGAGGCCGGCGCGGGCGAGCTTGATGTGGGCGGCGGCCTCGACGTTGCCGGTGGTCAGGCCGAGCAGGTGGCCGTCGTCGACCAGGCGCTCCAGCAGCTCCTCGATGCCGGGCATCACCCGGTATCCCACGGACCCGTCGATCGCCGTCGAGAGGTGACGGAGGTAGTGGCCCATCGCCGCCGCCAGCTCCCGCGGGTTGGGATCCCGGCCGAGGATGTTCTGCAGCGCCACCCGCCCGACTTCCGGGTCGGTCATCCCCGACTCGGTCACCTCGCGGATGTCGAGCGGGTTCCCGTGAAGTTCGACGAAGGCACGCTTCCATGCCTCCCCCCCGGCCCCGCCGGTGGTGATCAACGTGCCGTCGATGTCAAAGAGGATGGCCTCGATCAAGACGCGCAGCGTACCGCCGCGGTCAGTGCTCGGACTCGAGCAGATCCCGCTGGGCGAGCGTGTAGAGAAGGCCAAGCGACGGCAGCACGAGGACGGCGGCGGCGGCGAAGACGACGAAGAGGGTCGTCAGCGTCGGGTCGGGGGCGGCCGCTTGGTCGATGCGAAGGCTCGTCGGCAGCAGGTAGGGGAACTGGGCGACGCCCCAGCCCCAGATCACGGCGACGACCGCGCCGGCGGCAAGGGGGCGCAGGGGACGGCGGCGGCCTCGCAGCATCGCCGCCAGCAGGGCCAGGCCGCAGAGCAGCGAGAGGACGACCAGCGGCAGACCCTCGCCGGTGAGACGGTCGAAGACGTAGCGGGCTTCGGCGTGGAGGGCGACCAGGCCGGCGATCGCGAAGGCGCCGGCGACCAGGGCGGCGCCGAGCGCCCGGCGCTCGAAGTAGCGCTCCATCTCAGGGTCTCCGCGGCGGGCATCGCCGACGAGAAAGACGGCGGCGAGATAGGCGCCGCTGGCGACGAACATCGCCCCGATCGACAGCGGCAGCGGCTGGATCCAGCTGGAGAAGGGGTCGCCGTTGCCCTCGGCGGGGACGTTGCCGGCCGCGATCGCGCCGATCGCCGCCCCCATGAAGAACGGGGTGAGGAGCGAGGAGATCGCGAAGGTCGCGCCCATCGCCCGCCGCTCCCGCAGACCGACCAGCGACTTGCGGAAGGCAAAGCCGGCGCCGCGGAGGACGATCCCCAGCGCCGCCAGGGCGATCGGCACATACAGGGTCGTGAAGATCGCGCTGAACGCTGGGGGGAAGGCGGTCCAGAGGACGACGAGGACGAAGATCAACCAGACGTGGTTCGCCTCCCAGACCGGAGTCAGCGAGCGCTGGATCACGTCGCGTGGCCGTTGCCCCCGCTCTGGCCCGCCCGCGACGAGGTCCCAGAAGCCGCCGCCGAAGTCGGCCCCGCCGAAGAGCGCGTAGAAGGTCGCCCCGACCCAGAGGATCGCCGCCGCGGCGTCGGCCTTGCTCATCCGGGAGCGACCTCCTCCCGCTGCGGCCCGTACGGGCTCTGCACCTCCTCGGCCCCCTCCTCGCGCCAGCGCCGGGACATCGAGCGCAGGACCAGCACCGCGCCGGTGCCGAGGCCCGCGTAGAGCAGCAGCACGAGACCGAAGGCGAACCAGATCCCCTCCGCGTCGGTGACCGCTTCGGAGGTGCGCATGTAGCCCTGGACGATCCAGGGCTGGCGACCCACCTCGGTGACGATCCAGCCGCACCAGAGGGCGACGATCGCGGCGCCGCCGGAGACCGCGACGATGCGCAGGAACCACGGGGTCCGCGGGATGTCGCGGCGTTTCCACCAGGAGAGGGCGAACCAGAGGGCCAGCAGGAGCAGGCCGCTGCCGATCCCCACCATGGTGTCGAAGGAGAGGTGAAGCAGCGTGTTCGCGGGCGGCCGCTCGTCGGGGGGGATGTCGTTCAGGCCCGTCACCTCGGTGTCGGTGCTCCAACCGACCAGGAAGGAGTTGAGGCCGGGGATGCCGATCGCCCCCTTGACTCCGTCATCGGTGCAGATGCCGCCCAGGTACTCGGTCTGGTCGGTGCCGGTCTCCTGGATGCACTCCATCCCCGCGAACTTGGCCGGCTGGTCCTCGGCGATCTCCCGCGCCGCGGTGTCGCCGACGAAGAGCTGGACCGGCGTGGCGATGCAGGCGATCGTCAGCGGGATCACCAGCCCGAGCCGGTGCAGGCGATCGCGCCGCCCCTTCAACATCCCGACCGCGTAGATCGAGGCGACGAGGAAGCCGACCACCATGTAGGCGGCGAGGATCATGTGGGCGACCTCGTAACCGGTCGCCGGGTTGAAGAGGACCTTGAGCGGTTCGACGTCGACCACCTCGCCCGCGCCGTTCAGGCTGAATCCCTGCGGCTGGTTCATCCAGGCGTTGGCGGCGACCACCGAGAGGGCGCCGCCGACCCCGGTGAGCACGATCGGCAGCCCCGAGAAGAAGTGCGGCCAGCCGCCGAGGCGGTTCCAGCCGTAGATGTAGATCGCAATGAATATCGCCTCGAGGAAGAAGAAGATCCCCTCGATCGCGAAGGCGATCCCGAAGGCGGCGCCGAAGCGGTCCATGAAGTGCGGCCAGAGCAGGCCGAACTCGAAGCTGAGGACGGTACCGGTCACGGCGCCGACCGCGAAGGTGACCGCCGTTGCTTTCGACCAGCGTTTGGCGAGCTCGATCGCCGCCCCGTCGCCCCTTTTCAGGCCGACGTAGTTGGCGACCAGCATCGTCGCCGGCAGCGCCACCCCGATGCAGGAGAGGACGATGTGGAAGCCGAGCGTGAAAGCCATCTGCTCGCGCGCGGCGAGCAGGTTGGACGACGACTCCGCCAGTGGGAGCGCGTCGAGGATCGGCATGTGGGGAGGCTACCGCCGCTGGGACCGGTAGCGGCGGATCAGCGCGTTGGTGGAGCTGTCGTGGCGCAGATCCGGCTCCGCCTCGGATTCGAGCTCGGGGATGATCGCCTTCGCCAGCACCTTCCCCAGCTCGACCCCCCACTGGTCGAAGGAGTCGATCCCCCAGATCGCCCCCTGGGTGAAGACGCTGTGCTCGTAGAGGGCGACGAGCGACCCCAGCGTCGCCGGGGTGAGCCGCTCGGCGAGGATCGTGTTCGAGGGGCGGTTGCCCTCCATCACTCGGTGCGGCACGACCTCCTCCGCCGTCCCCTCCGCCCGCACCTCGTCCGCGGTATTGCCGAAGGCGAGCGCTTCGCCCTGCGCGAAGACGTTCGACATCAGGATGTCGTGGTGATTGCCGAGCGGGTTGAGCGAGTTGGCGAAGCCGATGAAGTCGCAGGGGATCAGCCGCGTCCCCTGGTGGATCAGCTGGTAGAAGCTGTGCTGGCCGTTGGTGCCCGGCTCGCCCCAGTAGATCTGGCCGGTGTCGTAGTCGACCCGGGCGCCGTCCAGGGTCACGTGCTTGCCGTTCGACTCCATCGTCAGCTGCTGCAGGTAGGCGGGGAAGCGGTTCAGGTACTGGTCGTAGGGCAGGACCGCGCAGGTCTCGGCGCCGAAGAAGTCGGCGTACCAGACCCCCAGCAGGCCCATCAGCAGCGGCAGGTTCTCGGCGGTCGGAGCGCTGCGGAAGTGCTCGTCCATCGCGTGGAAGCCGGCCAGCATCTCCCCGAACCGGGCCGGGCCGATCGCCAGCATCGTCGAGAGCCCGATCGCCGAGTCCATCGAGTAGCGGCCGCCGACCCACTCCCAGAAGCCGAACATGTTGGCGGTGTCGATGCCGAACTTCCCGACCTCCTCGGCGTTGGTCGAGACCGCGACGAAGTGCTTGGCGACGGCCGCCTCCTCGCCGCCGAGGGCGGCCAGCGCCCACTCGCGGGCGGTGCGGGCGTTGGTCATCGTCTCCAGCGTCGTGAAGGTCTTGGAGGAGATGACGAAGAGCGTCTCCTCGGGGTCGAGGTCGCGCGTCTTCTCGGCGAAGTCGGTGCCGTCGACGTTCGAGACGAAGCGGAAGGTCCTCTCGCGCTCGCTGTAATGGCGGAGCGCCTCGTAGGCCATCACCGGGCCGAGGTCCGACCCGCCGATGCCGACGTTGACGACATTGCGGATCGGCCTGCCGGTGTGCCCGCGCCACTCCCCCGAGCGCACACGCTCGCAGAAGGCGGCCATCCGGTCGAGGGTCTCGTGCACCTCCCTGACCACATCGACCCCGTCGACGAGGAGCGAGCGCTCGCGCGGCATCCGCAGCGCCACGTGCAGCACCGCCCGGTTCTCGGAGACGTTGATCGGCTCGCCGCGGAACATCGCTTCGCGGCGGTCGAAGACGCCCCGCTGGTAGGCGAGCCCGCCGAGCAGCATCAGCGTCTCGTCGGTGATCCGGTTCTTCGAGAAGTCGAGGTAGAGGCCGGCGCCCTCGGCCCGCAGCCGCTCGCCCCGCTCGGGGTCGGCGGCGAAGAGCTCGCGCAGGTGCGCGCCGCGGATCTTCTCGAAGTGGGCCTGCAGGTCGGCCCAGGCGGGCGCCTCTCGCAGCGCGCTCATTCCTGTTCCTTTTGGTCGCTATGCCGCCAAAAGGAACCGCTCACCCGGCCGCGACCCCGCTCTTCGAGCCGATCGTCTCCAGCATCTCCTGCCATGCCTTGTTGAAGCTCTCTTTGCCCTCCTCTTGCAGGCGCGTCGCCAGCGCGGCGACGTCGACCCCGGCCTCGACGAACTCGGCCAGGACCTGCTCGGAGTTGCCGCCGTCCTTGGGGAAGAGGTCGGTGACCTGCCCGTGGTCGGCGAAGGCCTTCAGGGTCGGCTCCGGCATCGTGTTGATCGTGAAGGGCGAGGCGAAGGCCTCGATGTAGAGGGTGTCGGAGGCGTCGGGGTCCTTGGTCCCGGTGCTGGCCCAGAGCAGCCGCTGCGGCCGCGCCCCCTCGTTCATCAGCCGCAGCCAGCGGTCCGACTGCAGGAGCTCGTGGTAGGCGCGGAAGGCGCGGCCGCCGATTGCGATGCCGAGCCGGTTGACCAGGTTCTCCGGGACGTCCTTGCCGACGGCGACGTCCCAGCGGCTGATGAACAGCGACGCCACCGAATGGACCACCGGGTCGAGCCCGGCCTCGATCCGCCGTTCGATCCCGCGCATGTACGCGTCGGCGGCGCCGAGGTACTGCTTGTCGTCGAAGAGCAGGGTGACGTTGATCGGCACCCCGGCGAAGATCGACTCCTCGATCGCCTCGCGACCGGCCTGCGTCCCCGGGATCTTGATGTAGATGTTGGAGCGTTCGCCCTTGGCGTGGAGAGCCTTCGCCTCCTCGATCGTCGCCGCCGCGTCGTCGGCGATCAGCGGCGAGACCTCGAGCGAGACGAAGCCGTCGACGCCGCCGCTCCGGCGGTGGACGTCGGCGAAGAGGTCGGCGGCGTCGCGCAGGTCGGCGAGCGCCAGCTCGAAGAAGACCTTCTCGGTCTCCGTGGCGCCGACGCCCTCGCCGGCGGCGGCCTTCGGCGCCATCTCGGCGATCTGCTCGTCGTAGGCGTCGCCGCCGGAGATCGCCTTGTCGAAGATCGTCGGGTTGGAGGTGAGGCCGGTGACGGAGAGGTCGCGGATGTAGCCCTCCAGCACCCCCTCGCGCAGCATCGGCCGGGTGATGTTGTCGAGCCAGAGGCTCTGGCCCAGTTGGTGCAGCCGCTCGGTGGGCTTCATCAGCCGCCTCCTCAGGTGGTGGATTTGGCGGTCGCACGGTCGGCGACCTCGCGGGCGACCTCGGTGACCTTGTCGACGGTGAACCCGAACTCGGCCTCGACGTCGGTGAACGGCGCCGACTGTCCAAAAGTCGTCATACCCATGATCGCACCCTCGCTACCAACCCATTTCTCCCAGCCGAGCGGCGTGCCCTCCTCGATCGCCACCCGGGCGGCGATCTCCGGCGGCAGCACCTCGTCGCGGTAGGCGCGATCCTGCTTCTCGAAGATCTCCCAGCAGGGCAGGCTGACCACGCGGCTGGCGATGCCCTCCTCCTTCAGCCGCTCGTGGGCGCCGACGGCGAGCTGGACCTCGCTGCCAGTGGCGATCAGGATCAGCTCGGGCTCGCCCTCGTCGGGGTCGGCGAGGACGTAGCCGCCGCGCTGGACGCCCTCGGCCGAGGCGTACCTGCCGCGGTCGAAGACGGGAACCGTCTGCCGCGTCAGGACCAGCGCGACGGGGCAGTGGGTGCGGTTGAGCGCCATCCGCCAGGCCTCGACCGTCTCGTTGGCGTCGGCGGGCCGGATCACGTCGAGGTGCGGCATCGCCCGCAGCGAAGCGAGCTGCTCGATCGGCTGGTGGGTCGGGCCGTCCTCGCCGAGGCCGATCGAGTCGTGGGTGAAGAGGTGGACCACCGGCAGCTCCATCAGCGCCGAGAGGCGGATGCCGGCGCGGCCGTAGTCGGAGAAGGTGAGGTAGGTCGACCAGAGCGGGCGCAGCTTGCTGAGCGACATTCCGTTGCAGGCCGCGGCGGCGCCGTGTTCGCGGATCCCGAAGTGGACCTGGCGGCCCTCGTAGCTGCCCGGCTCGAACTGGTCGACGCCGCTGAGCCGAACCGAGGTCGAGTCGGTGAGGTCGCAGGAGCCGGCGATCAACCAGGGGACGCGCTCGGCGATCGCGTTCTGGACCTTGTTCGAGGCCTTGCGGGTGGCGAGCCCCTTCTCTTCGTCGGCCTCGAAGGAGGGCAGGGCGGCGTCCCAGCCGTCGGGGAGCCCGCGGCGCTGGATCGTCTCCACCTCGGCGGCCAGCTCCGGCTCGTCCTGCTCAAAGCTCGCGAAGGTGTCGACCCACTCGTCGTGCAACGCGGCGCCGCGCCTGCCGATCACCTCGTCGAAGCGCTCGCGGACGCCGTCGGGGACGAGGAACTGCGCGTCCTCGGGCCAGCCGTAGGCCCGCTTGGTCAGCTTCACCTCGTCCTCGCCGAGCGGTTCGCCGTGGGCCGACTCGGTGTCCTGCTTGTTCGGCGAGCCCCAGCCGATGTGGCTGTCGACGACGATCAGGGTCGGGCGGCCGGTCTCGGCCTTGAACGCCTCGAAGGCTCGGCCGAGCAGCCCGGTGTCGTTGGCGTCGCCGACCCGCAGCACGTTCCAGCCGTAGCCCTCGAAGCGGCTCAGCACGTCGTCGCTGAAGGCGAGGGCGGTGTCGCCGTCGATCGAGATGTGGTTGTTGTCGAAGATCCAGCAGAGGTTGTCGAGCTTCAGGTGACCGGCGAGCGAGGCGGCTTCGTGCGAGATCCCCTCCTGCAGGTCGCCGTCGCCGGCCAGCGCGTAGACGTCGAAGTCGAACAGCGCGGTCCCATAGCGGGCGCCCAGCCACTTCGAGGCCATCGCCATCCCGGTAGAGGTTCCGACGCCCTGCCCGAGCGGCCCCGTCGTGGTCTCGACGCCGGTGGTCCAGCGGTACTCGGGATGGCCCGGCGTCCGCGAGTGCAGCTGGCGGAAGTTTTCGATCTCCTCGAGCGAGCAGGCCGGCTCGTCGGTCACGTTGTAGTCGGCGTCGACCTTCCTGACTCCGGTGAGGAAGAGCATCGAGTAGAGGAGCATCGAGGCGTGGCCCGCCGAGAGCACGAAGCGGTCGCGGTTGGGCCAGATCGGGTTCGCCGGGTCGAACCGCAGGTGGTTCTGCCACAGCTCGTAGGCGACCGGAGCCATCGACATCGGCGTCCCCGGATGGCCCGAGCTCGCCTTCTGGACGGCGTCCATCGAGAGGGTGCGGATGGTGTTGATGCAGAGCTGGTCGACGTCCTGGCTCATCCCTGAGGGACGATCCTAGCCACAACCGGCCGACAGGCTGCCACCCCCTGCCTCGCAGGCGCGAGCCGTGACCGGCAGCGATAGATGGCTGATCTGGTTGCTGAAACCTAAATTTCGGTTAGATAGTTATATCGATAGTATATTTTCCCCGTGACGAAGAAGCGCCTCACCTACTCCCCCCGCACCG
The DNA here is from genome assembly GCA_046733335.1 of Actinomycetota bacterium. Classification (GTDB taxonomy): domain Bacteria; phylum Actinomycetota; class Thermoleophilia; order Solirubrobacterales; family 70-9; genus VAYN01. The sequence goes on from JBKPOX010000016.1 coordinate 58,864, forward strand.
TCGAGGCGGCAGAGCTGCTCGGAAGGCTGATTCGAATCGGCCGCCTCGAACGGCGCTGGACGATCCAGGAGCTCGGCGAGCGGGTCGGCGTCAGCGTGGTGACGATGCGCAAGATCGAGCGCGGCGACCCCAGCGTCGGGCTCGGCGTGGTGTTCGAGGCGGCGACCCTGACCGGGGTGCCCCTGTTCCACGAGGAGTCGTCGCGCCTTTCGACCGAGTTGCGCCACGCGGGGGACAGGCTTGCGGTCCTCCCCAGCCGAGCCCGCAAGCCGAGAGAGGTCGACGATGCCTTCTGAGCCGGAAGTCGCCTTCGTCTGGAGCTGGCTGCCTGGGGCAGCCGACCCGGTCGTGGCGGGGCGGCTCGACCCGGTCGGGCCGCTGGTGACCTTCACCTACGGGCGAAGCTACCTCGAACGCGAGGACCGGATTCCGATCTACCTGCCAGAGCTGCCGCTCGAGCGCGGGCCGATCTCACCACCGGTCGGCGACATCCCCGGCTGCATCGCCGACGCCGGACCGGACGCCTGGGGCCAGCGGGTGATCCTCACCCGGCTCACCGGCCGGGCAGACGCCGAAACGACCGACCTCGGACCCCTCACCTACCTGCTCGCGTCCGGATCGGACCGCATCGGTGCCCTCGATTTCCAGACCTCCCCCCGGGAATACGTCCCCCGCGCGATGGACCACGCCGGCCTGGACGAACTGGCGGAGTCCGCCGAACGGGTCGAGCAGGGGAGGCCTCTCTCGCCCGAACTCGACCAGGCTCTCCTGCACGGGAGCTCGGTCGGCGGCGCCCGGCCGAAGGCCCTGCTCGACGACGGCGAAAGCAGGCTGATCGCCAAGTTCAGCTCCACCACCGACACCTTTCCGGTCGTCAAGGGCGAGTTCGTGGCGATGGAGCTGGCCCGCCGCGCCGGGATCGACGCGGCAGCGGCGCGGCTGACGAAGGCCCACGGCCGCGACGCCCTCCTGGTCGAGCGCTTCGACCGGCCCGGCGGAGGGAGGCGCCGCGCGATGGTCTCGGCGCTGACGATGCTCGGCCTCGACGAGATGGGTGCGCGCTACGCGAGCTATGCCGACCTCGCGGACCTGATCCGCGCTCGCTTCACCGAACCGGCCCGCACCCTGCGGGAACTCTTCTCCAGGATTGTCTTCAACGTCCTCTGCAGCAACAACGACGACCACCCTCGCAACCACGCCGCCTTCTGGGATGGCGAGGCGCTGACGCTGACCCCCGCCTACGACGTCTGCCCGCAGCTGCGCAGCGGCGGCGAGACGGCGCAGATCATGTCGATAGGCAGGGATGGCTACCGGATGAGCCAGCTGACCGGCTGCGTCGAGAGGGCTTCGATCTACCTGCTGTCGGAGTCGGAGGCACGGGAGATAGTCGATCACCAAATCGAGACGATCGAGAGCCAGTGGGAGGACGTATGCGACCTCGCCGACCTCGCCGCAGGCGAGCGCGCTGCCTTCTGGAAGCGCCAGTTCCTCAATCCCTACGCCCTCGAGGGATACCGGCGGGGATCGGCCTAGGGCTCGATCCGGGTCACGGTGCCGTCTCCGTTATTTGCGACCCAAACTGCCTCACCGCCGACGCTCACCGCTCCGGGCTCGGGTCCGACCTCGATCGGGTCCCCTTCGATCTCGCGGCTGGCGATGCCGATTCGCTCCACGGTCCCGGCTCTAGTGTCGGCGACCCAAACCGTGCTGTCGCCGGCGTCGATTCCGCCCGGGTTGCCGCCGAGTTCGATCAGGTCGCGCACCTGGCTGATCGAGGGGTCGACCACCGAGACGGTGCCGCCGCGGCTGTCGGCGACCCAGACGAGCCCGTGCGCGACGGTGAGGCCGGCGGGACCGCGGCCGGCGGGGATCGCTTCGTCGGCGCTGAGGCTGCTGAGGTCGACCCGCCGGAGCGTGCCGGTGCTGGCGCTGCTGGCCCATAGCCCGCCGGCGCCGGTGGCGAGGCGCAGCGGGGCCGCGTGCGGCGGC
>JBKPOX010000017.1:0-13466 GCA_046733335.1 Actinomycetota bacterium
CGCGTACCCTCTCCAGCGCGCCGGTGGCGGCGATCCGCTCACAGAGGGCCTCTGCGGCGGCGGGGTCGAGGCCGTGCAGGTCCACCTCGCGAATCCCCGGGTCGGTCGCGGCCGCTTCGATCAGGGGCAGCGTGATCGTGCCGTCGAGCAGATCGGTGCCGCGCGCCTTGCCGGTCCGCTCCGGCGGGCCGCTGACGTCGAGGACGTCGTCGAGGAGCTGGAAGGCGAGGCCGATGCCCGCCCCGAAGGCTCGCAGCCCGCTCTCATCGCGGCCGAGCAGGCAGGCGCACTCGAAGAGGCGCGCGGTCTTCAGCCGGCAGCGGTCGAGGTAGCGCTCCTCGCTGATCCCCAGGTCAAAAGCGTCGCGCCGCTGTGCCAGCTCCCCCTGGGCGAGGGCAACGGAGGCCTCGGCGAGGAGCGCGACGGAGCGCGCGTCGCCGGCGTCCGCGAGCAGGGCGAAGGCACGGGAGAAGAGCAGGTCCCCGGTGGCGACCGCGCGGACCCGGCCCGAGGTGGCGGCCACCGTCGGCAGTCCACGCCGCAGCGGCGCATCGTCGAGGACATCGTCGTGGACGAGCGTCGCCATGTGGACCAGCTCGATCGCGGCGGCGGCGCGGACCGCCCGCGCGCTCGCCTCCGGGCCGGCGCAGAGCAGGACCAGCATCGGCCGCAGTCGCTTGCCGCCGGCGGCGAGGGTCGCGGTCGCGTCCGCGCCCAGGGCCTCGCCGTGCCCGGCGACCGCCTCGCGGAGGAGCTCCTCGACCTCCGCCATCCGCGCCGGCAGCCAGCGGCTGGAGGCGTCGAGGACGGCCGTCACCGGCGGCGGGACCGAGGAGGGGCGGGTCATCGCCGGCCGGGGGAGCTCACCCGCGGACGCCGGAATGGATCGCGATGATCCCGCCGGCGAGCACGGTGTAGCGGATCGCCTCGAAGCCTGCCCCCTCCATCCTCTCCGCCAGGCGGCGGGGGCTGGGGAAGCTGCGCACCGACTCCGGCAGGTAGGAGTAGGCCTCGGGGTTGCTGGAGACGACCCCGAGCAATGGCACGATCCGGTCGAACCAGAGCGAGTAGAAGAGCGAGAGCGGCGCCCTCGTCGGCTGCGTGATCTCGAGGATCACCGCCCGCCCGCCGGGCTTCAGCACGCGCGCCATCTCCCGCAGGCCGCGGTCGAGGTCGGCGAGGTTGCGAACGCCGAAGCCGACGGTGACGGCGTCGAAGCGACCGGCGTCGTAGGGGAGCGCGAGGGCGTCGGCCCACTCGAAGCGGACGGCCTCGGCGGCCCGCCCGGCCGCCTTCTCGCGGGCCAGGTCGAGCATCGGCTCGGAGAAGTCGCAGCCGACGACGTGGCCCTCGGGGGCGACCAGCTTCGCCAGCTCCAGCGCCATGTCGCCGGTCCCGCAGCAGACGTCGAGGGCGGAGTCGCCCGGCCGGAGGCCGGTCCTGGCCGCCGCCCGCTCGCGCCAGCGGTGGTGGAGGCCGGCGGTCATCAGCGAGTTGAGCGCGTCGTAGCGGCCCGCGACGCGGTCGAACATCCGGTTGACCTGGCCGGCGAAGTCCGGCGCTCGGCGGTTGTCGTTGATCGTGTCCATGGGAGTCAGGGGCCCTGCCCCGTTCCCGCGGTCGCCGACGCTAGTCGAGCGAGGACAGGAAGTCCGCCAGCTGTTCGATCTTCTGCGGCGGCAGGTCGCGGAACGAGGGCATGATGCCCGGCCCGATTTCGACCGAGCGGACGATCGCGGCCCGGGGGATCCGCGAGGCGATGTGGGTCAGGTCCGGCCCCGGACCGTTGTTCCCGTTCTCGCCGAGCTTGTGGCAGGCGAGGCAGCCGGCCCCGGCGACGACCTCTTTGCCGGCTTCGTACTGCGGCGCGACCGTCATCTCGATCTCGGTCGGCGAGCCGCCGGTGGCGCCGAGGTAGGTCAGGTAGCCCATCGCGACGATCGTCAGGATCCCGGCGGTCGTGGCGATCGGCCGCCGATCGGGGCGGCGCTCGGGGCTGCGGTCGTAGAACGGCAGGAGCAGGAGCAGGACCATGCAGATGGTCGGGATGCCGATCGTCGCGATCGGGACCAGCTCCGGCGGCTTGATCACGCGCAGGAGCTCGAAGAGGAAGAAGAAGTACCACTCGGGGCGGGGCACGTAGGTGGTCGAGGTCGGATCCGCCTTGGGGCCCTGCTCGGCGCCGAGGATCACCGCCATCACGATGATCACGGCGACGACGATGCAGGCCATCACCGAGTCCTTCATCACCGCGTAGGGGAAGAACGGCTTCCCCTTCTTCTTCAGGAGCTCGTATTCCTCCAGATACCTCTGCTTATCCTGAGGCTTCACGGCGACCCGGCCCCGTTCCCCTCGCCCGAGGCAGGCTCGCCGGCGACCCGGCTGCCGTTGACGCGGCCGTTGCCCTCGGCGCCGGCGTCGAGCTGGGCCTGCGGCGAGGCTCCTTTCGGGCGCTCGGCCGTGACCCACGGCGGCGCCGTGGTCCCCAGCTTCACCACCAGGTACATGTGGGCGCCGATCAGGGCGATGATCGCACCGGGCACGAGCAGCATGTGGATCGCGTAGAAGCGGGCGAGCGTGGTCGCGCCGAGCTCGGGCCCGGCGCGGAGGAAGTCGCTCAGGTACGGGCCCACCACGGGACCGGTGCCGTTGATGTTGATGCCGACGATCGAGGCCCAGAAGGAGCGCTGGTCGAACGGCAGCAGGTAGCCGGTGAAGGCCATCGTCATCGTCAGGATCAGGAGCACGACGCCGATCACCCAGTTCAGCTCGCGCGGGTACTTGTAGGCGCCGAAGAAGAAGGTGCGGCCCATGTGGAGGAAGATCAGGATCACCATCACGCTGGCGCCCCATTTGTGCATCCCGTGGACGAGCTGGCCGAGCGGCACCTCGTTGTTGATGTGGGCGATCGAGGCGTAGGCCTGGGTGGCGGAGGGCGTGTAGTACATCGCCAGGAAGACGCCGGTTACCGCCTGGACGACGAAGGCGAAGAGGGTCGCCGAGCCGAGCGTGTAGAACCAGTTGGTCCCCTTCGGCACCTTGCGGTAGAGCATGCCGGTGAGGAAGCCGCTGGCGGCGAGCCGCTGGTCGACCCAGGCGAGGGCGTCGACCGGCGCCTCCTTGCCGCGCTCGAGCAGCTTCTCCCCGTGCGAGCGGCGCTCCGGGGGAGCCGTCTTCAGGTCCGCCGGGGCCTGGTCTTTCGGCGTGCCGCCGCTCCCCGGTTTGCCGGGCTTGCGCAGCGGCGGCGGGACGACGGCGTCCGGGATCTTCGGCAGGCGGACCTTGGGCATCAGGGGGCCGGGAAGGTAGAGGGTCGGGGCGGGTAGAGGTATTCCCAGATCCCGCCGGTGAACTCGCCGGGATCGCGGGCGCGGACGGGCTCGAGCTGGGAGGTGACGCTGTAGCGCGGGCCGACCTCGACCTGGCCCTTGCGGACGCGGGTCTGGAACTGGTCGAGCGGGCGCACGGGGGGGCCGCCAATCCGCTTGCCCTGGAAGTCGTAGACGCCGCCGTGGCAGGGGCAGATGAAGTTGCCGGCCGCCTCGACGAAGCGGACCGGGCAGCCGAGGTGGGCGCAGCGGTTGGAGACGGCGACGAACCTGCCGGACTCTTCGCCCAGCTGCTCGGAGCTCTTACGCACGTAGGCGGTGGTCTTGCCCGCGTCGCCGATGCCCTCCGTCTCGGTGAAGACGACCTGGCGGTAGGTGTCCTCGACGAAGTCCGAGACGGGGCCGACCGCCTCCCAACGCTCCTTGCCGCGGTGGAAGATCGGCGCCACCGCGAAGCCGACGGCCGGGAGCACGATGGCGGCGCCGGCGAGTCCGCCAAGTCCTTGGGCGGCGACCGTGAAGACGCGGCGGCGCGTCATCGACTCCCCCTCGAAATAGCCGGGAGGGTCGGGCTTCGCCCGCTCCTGCTTGGGGGGTTCCTCGACCCCGTTTACCTGTCTCGCGTCGTCAGCCACAGTCGGTCCGCGTAGGGCAACGAAGTCTATTGCCTGGGGGGTGTGACTTGCGTCACAGAGACGTCTCCTCCGCTGCGCCTGCGGCGATCTCCTGCGCGGCCGCCCGCCAGAGGCCTGGGATCGGGTCGGCCCTGCCTTCGGCCTGGAGGCGGGAGCAGTCGCTGATCAGGTCGGAGAGGACGGCGACGGTGCGGGTGTCGCCGAGGGCGGCGAGGCGGTCGAGGCCGAGCGCGTACAGGTAGTCGCCGGCGAGGAGGGCGAGGTCGGGGTCGTGGCCGGCGAGGAGCCGGGGCTCCTCGTAGTGGAGGAGGTAGCCCTCGCGGACGGCCTCGACGACGAGGGCGTACTCGGCGGGCGCAGCGGCGGCGCCGGGGCCGGAGGCGGCGAGCTCGCCCAGCTCCGGCGGCTCGGCCGGATCGACCACGTGGGGCGAGATCGGTGTCTGCTCGGAGCGAAGCTGCTCCGCGAGGGCCCCCAGCGCGTCGGCGGGCGATCGAGCGGTCATTTCGACATCGATAACGCGTCGAATCGACCGCTCGTCATCGCGAGGCCTCCTCTAGAGACTCCGCCGCCGCTTCCAGGGTCCGGTCGATCGTCGCCTCGTCGTGGGCGAGGGAGACGAACCAGGCCTCGAACTGCGCCGGCGGCGGGTAGACGCCGCGGTCGAGCATCGCCCGGCAGAAGCGGGCATGGGCCTCGAGGTCGCAGGCGGTGGCCGTGGCGAAGTCGGTGACGGGCGCCGCGCTGAAGAAGAGGGTCGCGAGGCCCGGGGCGGCGGCGACCTGCAGCGGACGGTCGGCCGCCAGCCGCTCGAACCCCCGGGCGAGGCGGTCGGTCAGCCTCCCCAGCCGCTCGTAGGCGGCGGCGTCGAGCTGCTCCAGCGTCGCCAGGCCGGCGGCGACCGCCAGTGGATTCCCGGAGAGCGTGCCCGCCTGGTAGACGTCGCCGGCGGGGGCGATCCGCTCCATCAGCTCGCGCGGCCCGCCGTAGGCCGCCGCCGGCAGGCCGCCGCCGAGCACCTTGCCCATCACCGTCAGGTCGGGTTCGACGCCGAACAGCTCCTGGGCGCCGCCGCGGGCGACGCGGAAGCCGGTGATCACCTCGTCGAAGACGAGCAGCGCCCCCGCCTCGCGGGTCGCGCCGCGGAGGAGCTCGAGGAAGCCGGGGGCGGGCGGGACCACGCCCATGTTGGCCGCGATCGGCTCGACCAGCAGGGCCGCCACCTCGTGCTCCTCCAGCGCCCGGCCCACCGCCTCGGGGTCGTTCCACGGCACCACCACCGTCGTCGCCGCCTGGGCCGCGGTGACGCCCGGGGTGCCGGGCACCCCCAGCGTCGCCAGGCCGGAGCCGGCCTCGGCGAGCAGCCCGTCGGAGTGGCCGTGGTAGGCGCCGGCGAACTTCACCACGATCTCGCGGCCCGTCACCGCCCGCGCCAGCCGCACCGCGCTCATCGCGGCCTCGGTCCCGGAGCTGGTCATCCGCACCATCTCCACCGACGGAATACGCGCCACAACCTCCTCGGCCAGCCGCACCTCCTCCAGGGTCGCGGCGCCGAAGCTGGTCCCCCGCTTCGCCGCTTCGATCACCGCCGCCACCACCGCCGGCTCGGCGTGGCCGAGGATCATCGGCCCCCAGGAGCCCACCCAGTCGAGGTAGCGGTTGCCCTCTACGTCGAACAGCCAGGCGCCTTCGGCGCGCTCGACGAAGACCGGGTCGCGGCCGATCTGGCGCATCGCCCGGACCGGCGAGTTCACCCCTCCCGGCAGAACCTCCTGCGCCCGACCGAACAAGTCGGCGTCAGGAATGCTCCGCCTCCCAGCGCGCGTAGTCCTCCGTGAAGTAGTGGAGGCGGATCTTCTTGTACTCGGTCGAGGAGTAGAGGGTGGCGCGGTCCTCGGGGCCCATCCCGCAGTCCTCGGCGATCGAGTCGAGGATCGCGTCGCACTCCTCCTTCGAGCGGCCGTGGGCCATCGTGAAGACGCTGTAGGGCCAGTCCTCGTAGGTGGGCCGCTGGTAGCAGTGGGAGATGCCGCGGAAGGAGGCCATCTTCGCGCCGACCTTAAGGATCTCGCCCTCGGGCACCTTCCACACCCCCATCCCGTTGGCCGAGAAGCCGGCGCGGCGGTGGTAGAGGATCGCCGCCACCCGGCGCAGGATCTTGCGGTCGACCATCCCCCGCAGCCGGTCCAGCAGCTCCTCGGTCGAGATCCCGAGCTCGGCGGCGGCGGCGTCGTAGGGCCGGTCGACCGGTTCCATCGGCCCCTGCAGCGCGCGGATCAGGGCGACGTCGTCCTCGTCGTAGGGCTGCGCTTCCAGCTCGCGCGGAGGCGCCGCTTCGACCGTCGTCGCCAGGGCGTCGGTCCCCTTCTCCATCTCCAGGTTCATGTTGATCTTGAACAGGGTCAGGGTCGGCAGTTCCCGCATCGACTCCGCCCCGGTCTCCTCCATCAGCGCTTCCAGCGTGCCCTTCAGCCCCAGCTCCGAGTCGGGGGGCGTCGCGATCGTGAACCAGAGGTTGAACTCGTGGGTGCGCAGGTAGTTGTGGGAGACGCCGGGATGGGCGTTGACGATCCGCGCCGCCCGTTGCGGGTGCTCGGCGTCGACTTTCGCCGCCACCAGCATCGACTCGTAGCCGAGCGCGCGAGTGTCGAAGATCGGCGTGATCTCGCGGATGATCCGGTTGTCGAGCAGGCGCCTGGTGCGGGCGAGGACGTCGGCCGGGTCGAGCTCGGCCTCGGAGGCGACCAGGGCGAACGGCTCGGGGTCGAGCGGGAAGCTCGACTGCAGCAGGTTCATCAACCGCTTGTCGGTCTCGTCGAGCGGGATCGCGGCACCGTCCCTGCGGCTGCGCGCCTTCGACTGCGGGACCTTCACCGAAGCCAAGTGGCGGCCTCCTTCGCGTAGTAGGTGACGATCGCGTCGGCGCCGGCGCGGCGGATCGAGGTAAGGGTCTCGACCACGGCGGCGCGCTCGTCGATCCAGCCGTTGGCGGCGGCCGCCTTCAGCATCGCGTACTCGCCGGAGACGTGGTAGGCGGCCACCGGCGCCCCGGTCGCCTCCTTCACCCGGCGCACGACGTCGAGATAGGGAAGGGCCGGCTTCACCATCAGCATGTCGGCGCCCTCGTCGAGGTCCAGCTCGGCCTCGCGCACCGCCTCGGCGGCGTTGGCGGGATCCATCTGGTAGCCGCGGCGATCGCCGAATTGCGGGGTCGAGGAGGCGGCGTCGCGGAACGGGCCGTAGAAGGCGGACGCGTACTTGGCGCTGTAGGCGACGATCGGCACGTTCGCGTGGCCCTCCTCGTCGAGCTGGTAGCGGATCGAGCCGATCCGGCCGTCCATCATGTCGCTGGGGGCGACCGCGTCGGCGCCGGCCTCGGCGTGGGAGATCGCCACTTTCGCCAGCAGCTCGACGGTGACGTCGTTGTCGACCTCGTCGCTGCCCCCGCGCATCACCCCGCAGTGGCCGTGGGAGGTGTACTCGCAGAGGCAGACGTCGGTGACCACGATCAGGTCGGGGTGCGCCTCCCTCAGCGCCCGCACCGCCATCTGCACGATCCCCTCGTCGTCGTAGGCGCCGGAGCCGACCTCGTCCTTGACCGCCGGAACGCCGAACAGCATCAGCGCGGCGATCCCGGCCTCGACGATCTCGCCCGCCTCCTCGACCAGGTTGTTGATCGAGAAGCGCTCGATCCCCGGCATCGAGGGCACCTCCTCGCGCACGCCCTCGCCGGCGACGACGAAGGCGGGCTGGATCAGGTGGGCGGGGGACAGCTCCGTCTCGCGAACGAGGCTGCGCAACGCGTCGGTGCGCCGCATCCGGCGCAGGCGGGTACCGGGGAAGGCCATCGTTACGAGTCTAGGGAAGGGGCGGAGGCCCCAGTAGCTTTCCCGCGGTGCGGGCAGCAGGTCTGATCAAGCGGTTCGGAAATCGGGAAGCGCTGCGGGGGGTTTCCTTCGAAGCGGCGCCCGGAGAGCTGGTCGCGATCATCGGGCCGAACGGAGCCGGGAAGACGACGCTGCTCTCGATCCTGGCGGGGATCACAAGGCCGGATGCGGGCGAGGTCAGCGCCCCGAACGGCGAGGTCGGCTGGGTGCCGCAGCAGGCGGCGCTCTACCGGCGGCTGACGGTGGAGGAGAACCTGCTGCTGTTCGCGCGGCTGGAGGGGCACGAGGACCCGCGCGCCGCGACCGAGGAGATGCTGGAGCTGACGGGGTTGCGAGAGCGGCGCGGGGAGATCGTCGCCCGCCTCTCCGGCGGCAACCAGCAGCGGATCAACATCGCGATCGGGCTGCTCTCGGACCCGGCGGCGCTGCTGCTCGACGAGCCGAGCGTCGGCCTCGACCCGCGCCAGCGCGCCCGCCTCTGGGAGTTCGTCTCCGCCCTCGCGGGCCGGGGTACGACGGTCATCTTCTCCACCCACGACATCCAGGAGGCCGAGCGCTACGGCGGCCGGCTGCTGGTCCTCGCCGACGGCGAGGCGCTCTTCGACGGCCCGCCCGACGGGCTGCGCGAGGCGGTCCGGCGCGAGGCGCCCGAGGCCGCCGACCGCGACTTCGAGACCGCCTTCGTCGCCTACCTCCACCACCGGGGCCACTGATGCGGGGCGCGCGCTGGCTGCTGCTGAAGGACCTGCAGATCCTGCGGCGCTCGCCGCTGCAGGCGGTGCTGCTGGTCGCCTACCCGGTCCTGATCGCGGTCCTGGTCGGGTTCGCGATCTCGCGCGGGCCCGAGAAGCCGCGGGTCGCCTTCCTCAACGAAGTCCCGGCCGGGACCCGGATCATGGTCGGCGGCGAGCAGCTGCCCCAGGCCAACGTGCGGGGCCGGATCTGCAAGCGGGTCGAGTGCATCTTCGTCGCCGACCGCGAGGAGGCCGAGCGGGTGGTGAAGTCCGGCGACGCGCTCGCGGCGCTGATCCTCCCCGCCGACCTCGTCGCCAAGATCAACTCGCTCTCCACCCTCACCCCCGGGGTGCCGGAAGTCGAGGTCCTCGTCAACGAGGAAAACGCGGTCAAGGCCGAACTCGTCGACGACCGGATCACCACCCTGCTCGCCCAGGCGAACCTCGCGGTGGCGCGGCGGATCGGCTCCGAAGGGGGCCGCTACCTCGACCTGATCGTCAACGGCGGCGACTTCGAGGCCCTCGGCGGGACGATCCACATCCTCGGCCTGCGGACGAGCGCCCGGATCCTCGAAGCGGTGACGCCGGCGCTGCCGCGGAGCCTGCAGCCCTCGCTGCGGGAAGTCGCCGACTTCGCCGCCCAGGCGCGCGACAACCTCGACGTCGCAAAGCCCCTGCTCGACCGCCTCACCCAGCCGATCGCGGTCGACAAGGTCGTGGTCGGGGGCGAGAGCCCGCCGCTGGAAGTCTTCGCGGTCGCCGTCGCGGCGACGCTCACCCTCGCCTTCGTCGTCGTCCTCTTGGTCGCCGGCTCGCTGGCGCTGGAGCGGGAGGAGAACGCCTTCCCCCGCCTGACCCGCGGGCTCGTCTCGAGCGGTGCGCTGCTCGGCGAGAAGATCCTGCTGGGGACGGCGGTCGGGTTCCTCGTCACCCTGCTGATGCTGGCCGGGATGCGGTTCTTCGTGCCGCTGGACCTGGGGCGGATCGGGCTCTGGCTGGCCGCGATCCTGCTCGCCGGGGCGGCGCTCGCGGCGGCCGGGGCGGCGTTGGGGGCGGTGGCGCGCGAGGTGCGGACGGTCTCGCTGCTCGCCTTCATGGTCACCCTGCCGGTCGCCTTCCTCTCGCTCGTCCCCTCGGGCGCGGTCAGCCCCGCGGTCTTCGACGCGATCCGCTACCTCACCGCGCTCTTCCCGTTCAAGCCGGCGCTGCAGGCGATCTCCGCCGCGCTCGACGAGGCCGGTCCGGGGATCGGCGGGCCGCTCCTGCACCTGGCGGTCCTCTTCGGCGCCTACGCGGCGATCGCCCGGCTGGCGCTGCGACGGTTCAGCGCCGTCTGAGCGGCGCCTTTGAGATTCCGGGGCTATCGCCCCCGCAACTCCGGAAGCGGCTTGATCCCGCCGCGCTCGAAGCAGACCCGGACGAAGTCCTCCAGGGTGAGTTCCGGGCCCAGGGCCGCGCGGACCCGCTCGAGAATCGCCGGCTCGTCGAGGTCGGGCAGGGTGCGGCCGCGGGAGCGGATCGCGCTCAGCGCCACCGGCGAGCCGTCAAGGAGGAGGCAGCCGTGCTTGCTGCGGTAGGCCTCCATCCCCTGCACCTCGACCAGGTCGTAGTTCGGCTCGCTCGCGGTGAGCAGCGCTCGCTGCTCCCCCGTCGGGTGGATGACGAAGACGGGCGCGGTCGTCCCCGGACTCTCGACCAGCGTCGCCGGCACCGCCCCGTAGGGGGAGACGTGGGCGGAGTAGACGACGTCCCACCCCTCGAGCTCCGCCTGCAGGACTGGCATCTCGACGCCGGGCAGCGGCGCCAGCTTGCGGGCGAGGGACTCCGGGGCGGAGTTGGCCCCGTAGGAGAGGAGCGGGGCGCGACCGCGGAGGTCAGGGCCTCCCGCCGGAAGCTCGAGCGCCTCCCCGTCGCGGAAGAGATAGGAGCGCTCCGGCGTCGCATACGGATACTCCAGCGCCCGCCTCAGCATCGCCGCCGTCGCCGAATCGCCCATCGGGGCCAAACTCGCAGATAGGGTCCGCGCAGATGCGGGTTCTATTCATCGGCGACGTGGTAGGGAGTCCCGGCCGGCAGGGGCTGCGGGAGACGATGCCGCAGCTGCGCGAGCGCTACTCCCCCGACCTGGTGATCGTCAACGGCGAGAACTCGGCCGGCGGCGTCGGGATCACCGAGCGCACGGCCAACGACCTCTTCGGCGCCGGGACCGACGTGATCACCACCGGCAACCACGTCTACCGCCATCGCGAGGCCTACGAGTTCCTCGACCGCGAGGAGCGGGTGCTGCGGCCGGCGAACTACCCGCAGGCGAACCCGGGCCGCGGCCACGGCGCCTTCGAGGTCGCCGGGATGCGGGTGCGCGTGATCAACCTCAGCGGCGGCGTCGGGCTTCGCGTCGCCCGCTCCCCCTTCGACACCGTCGACTCGATCCTCGGCCACCACGAGGCCGACGCGACGATCGTCGACTTCCACGCCGAAGTGACGAGCGAGAAGGTGGCGATGGGCTGGCACCTCGACGGCCGCGTCGCCGCCGTCCTCGGCACCCACACCCACGTCCCCACCGCCGACGGCCGCGTCCTCCCCGGCGGCACCGCCTTCGTTTCCGACGTCGGCATGACCGGCTCCCGCACCAGCGTCCTCGGGGTGAAGCCCGAGCAGGCCCTCCGCTCGCTGATCTCGCAGATGCCGACGCGGTTCGAAACCGCGGAGGAGGACGTCTGGGTGATGGGCGCGCTGGTTGAGGTCAACGAGCGGGGGCTGGCCGACTCGTTCGAGCAGGTGATGGTGCCGGCTTCGTCCTCCTAGGGCTCACGCTGCGGGACTCCCGACTTTCGAGCGCCGCGAGGGCGACGAGGAGAAGCGGGAACCACCAGACGACGTAGAGGTAGAACCAGTGGTGGAGGGTGAGCTGGAGGGCGATCAGCAGCGCCGCCGAGAGGGCGGCCAGCTGCGTGAGGGACTTGCGCCTGGGGATGAACGCGAGGGCGAGGGCGAGGGCGCCGGTGGCCAGAAGCAGGGCGATCCGCAGGGATTCCAGCGAGGGCGCCTGTCCCCAGATGCTGAACGGTGACTCGCGGCCTGCCTGGCTGGCGATCGTGCGGTCGTAGAACGTCTTCAACCCAGGATCGATCGCCGGCCAGAGCATCACCGCGACCGTCACCAGCAGGAAGCCGACGACGAACAGGACCGCTGGGCGGCCGAGGGTGTCCTGCGCGCGGGGTCGTGCTCGAACACCCTCGGCCGAACTCGGACCGCTTCGATAGGCCAGATACATCGGCGCCAGCGGCGCCGCGACGAACTTGGCCCACGTCGCCGCGGCGAGGGTCGCTCCGCGAGCCATTGGTTTCGCGGCGATCAGCAACGTCGCCAGCAGCAGCGCCGCGACCAGGGAGTCGTTGGAGTTCGACTCCAGGACGTAGGCGGTGTAGGGGTAGGCGGCCCAGCCGAAGGCGAGGGTGGCCGCGAGGCGTTGGCCCTCCGGCCCGGGCCGGATCCGGATTCCGAGCAGGAGCAGGAAGCCGAAGGCGGCGAGGTCGAAGAGGACCGAGGCGGCGTGGGCGGCGGGCAGATCGTCCCAGCTCCCCGACCAGGGCCAGATCCGCTCGAAGGGCAGGTAGGCGAGGTAGTTGACGGGGCCGTAGGTGTCGCCCTGGGAGACGTCGCCGGGGAAGTTGTCGTAGATCGGTTCGCCGTGGGCGATGCGGTCGGCGCCGACCACACCCGCGTAGCCGACGTCGACCGCGCCCGAGTCGGCGACGTTGAGGCCGACCCGGAACCCCATCAGGAAGAGCGCCGCGACGACCATCCAGGCGACCGGCCATACCGGCCGCAGCCCCTCCCCCCTCCCCCGCAGCCCGATCCAGAGGCTGCGGCCGAGCAGGTAGATGAGCACCGGGTAGACGAGCGGCGCCGAGACCCCGATCTCGGCCCGGTTGAAGAAGTAGTGCGAGACGCCGAAGCCGAGGAGGACGAGGAGGTCGAGGTTGGCGACGCGGCGCAGCCGCCGCCAGTCGACCAGCCCGAGGAGGAAGATCGCGCAGAGGGGCAGGAAGACGTAGGGAGCGTTGAGCTTGTGGCCGAAGGCGCCGGAGTAGCCGCGAGCCATCTTCCAGGCGACCTGGTCGCCCGTCCACGACTCGAGCACCTCGCCGCCGCGGGGGTCGACGACCACCAGCACCAGCTCCTCCCCCGCTTCGAAGTAGGCGACTTCCCAATGGCCCTCGCTGCGGTCCGCGGTCGCCCCAAGGTCCGGGTGCTCCTCTTTCTCCTCGACGACCTTCGGGTCACGGTCGGCGATCGCGATTGCCTCGGCGGAGCCGATCTCCCTCCCTTCTGCCGACGCGGCGCCGGGACACACCACCAATGTCACCAGCACAAGAAGGATGATCGTCACGGCTCCTGCGGGGGGTGGCGACGATCGGGAGGACTCTCCCGGTAGGGAGAGCCCCCGATCGGAGACAGGACCCGCCGCCCGCAAGCTCCGGTCCCTCATCCTCCTTGTCCCGCCCCGAAGTGCTCGAGCACGATCGGGGCGACGTCGCGCAACGTCCACTGCTCCCGCTCGTCGGCCGAGTCGGGGCCGCAGCCGACGAACAGCAGCGGCCCGAGCGAGTCGCCGGCGTGCAGCGCCCCGTGGCTGCCGCCGCCGGCGTGCGAGATCCCGCCCCAGTCGACCGCCTCGAAGCCGGGGGCGAGCGAGAGCACAAAGTCGCCGGAATGCGGCGCCGCCAGCGCCGACCACACCCGCGCCAGCGGATCGGGGTAGGTCTCGCTGCGCAGCCGCCCGCCCTCGACCGAGCCCTCGAGCGCCGCCAGGTCGCCGTCGACCTCCCAGCGCCCGCCCCGCAGGTCGCCGACCTCGCCGCCGGGGCGGAAGCGCAG
>JBKPOX010000018.1:0-2734 GCA_046733335.1 Actinomycetota bacterium
AGCGTGCACCGGCCGGAGGAGGTCATCGAGGAGGACGGCTACCTGACCGTGGTCTGGTACGTCGGTTCGCCCTGGGAACCCCGCCGCGAGGATCACGGGATCGGGCACCTGCTGTGGATGCTGACCGAGCACACCCTCGACCCGACCTTCGAGGCCTACGGCAACTTCGTCCAGCGGAACCCGGAGTGGCTGGCCAACATCCCGTGGCGGCCGCCGACGGGGACGGCCAGCATCGGCGGGAACTTCCACGACTACAGCTGCGCGTTCGGGCTGGAGACGAACCACCCGGACCTGATCGACCTGCTGGAGGAGGCGGTCCGGCGCAACCAGGCGTCGGACGGCTACCAGCAGGCGCGGGCCGAGCTGCTGGAGCGGAAGGCGGTCGAGGTCGAGCAGCGGGAGGCCGAGGAGGTGGCTCGAGAGGCGGCACAGGCCGAGGCGCAGCGTGCGTACGAGGGGGCGATGCGCCGCCGGGGCTTCTAACCCCTGATTGACGCTACTGTAAGGTTAGGCGTATACTCTAGGTGTAGGAGGAACTCCCCGCCCGCCAGGAGGACCACATGACCGCCACCACCACCGCCGCGACCGTTAAGGTCGGCGACATCTTCGTCCGGTCCTGGGGTTACGACCAGACCAACGTCGACTTCTACGAGATCGTCGAGGTATCCAAGACCGGCAAGACCGCCAAGGCCCGCAAGAACAAGGGTGCCATCGTGCCTGATGGCGACGACAGCACCCTCCGCTCCACCAGCGACCGGGTCGTCCCGGCGACCGGCCCCGACCGGTTCGAGGACAATCCCCGCTGCGCGCGCTGCTCCAACCGCCACCCCGGCGAGCCGGGCTGGGACGGGCACGCCTTCACCGCCCTCTACACCTGGCAAGCCCGTTTCGACCGAGTGACCGACGACTGGGACCACGCCTACCGGTGGGACGGGCAGCCCGAGTACCAGACCGCGAGCGGATGGGGGCACTAGATGGCTGACATCACGATCACCCACACGATGGAGAACGGCACCATCCTGACCGGCTCCGTCAAGGGCGACGGGGTGTGGGAGATCGCCCGCGCCCACGGATTCACCTACCGACGGTCGGTTGGGATCTTCATCATGGGGAGCCGCGACCGGCCGCCCCGGACCTGGACGATCAACCCGGCCGCTGAGGCCCTGCGTGCCGCTGACCACACCGTGACCGTGGAACTGGAGACCGAGCTGCGGCCACCCGAGGAGCGAGAGGCGGCGCTGGCCGAGCGGTTGGAGGAGCGGCAGGAGCGGCTGGCCGACCGGGCCGACCGGCTCAACGAGCACGGATCAGCGGACCTGCAGCGGGCTCGGCAGATGGCCGACGCGATCCCGTTCGGGCAGCCGATGATGCCTGACCACTACAGCTACGGCCGCGACGTGAACTACCGCAAGCGGATGCACCGCACCTACGAGCGGGCGTTCGAGACTCTCAACGCGGCCGAGGAAGCAGCCCGCCGCGCACGGGCGTCTGAGGTCAACCTCGCCTACCGGTATGACCCGGGTGTGATCCGTCGGCGGCTCGACAAGCTGGCCGCGGATGAGCGCCGCTGGCTGCGGGATCTGGACGGCCGCCTGGAGTACGAGGAGCGCGAGGACGGCTGGCACCCGAAGTGGGTCAAGCCGACCGGGGGCTACCGCGAGCACGTCCTTCAAGGGCTAGTCGAGACCCAAGCCGACATCATGTTCTGGCGCGGCGAACTGCGGTCGCTGGAGGCGTCCGGGGTCAAGGTCTGGGGTCCAGGCGACTTCCAGAAGGGCGACCAGGTGCTCGACAGCCGGGGCGACTGGCAGCCGGTGCTGCGGGTGAACAAGAAGTCGGTGACCGTTCCCCACTGGATCGACGGCTACACCGACACGTTGCCCTACGACAAGGTCCGGGGCCGCCGCCCCGGCGACTACGAGGAGGCGGTGTAGCCATGAGCATGCAGGAAGCTACTAACCGGCCATCGCCGGACGGTCGTCCCGGCTTCTACTACGTGACGATCCGCGACGGACCCCGCCACGGCCTGTTGGCCGGCCCGTTCGAGAACGACCACCCGGCCGCCCTGGCCTTGGTCGCCCAGGTTCGGGAAATCGCGCAGGCGGTCAACACGCGGGCCGTGTTCGCGGCGTTCGGGACCGCCTGGTCCGAGGTCGACCAGGGCCCGGGGATCCTCCACGACGGCCGCAACTGGCTGCCGCGGATCCGCGACATGGCCCCGACCAACCCGAGGCTGGCCGAGCTGCTGGCCCGCTACGACGACGAGGAGGAGGTGCCGGTAGATGCCTGAGAGTCCACGAACCCGGTTCCGTCCTCCCCGAGCACGGAAACTCGACCCGCATCAGCGGGAGACGCTACCGCTACTGCGGCAGCTATCCGGGCCGGTTGCGTCCCGCCGCGGCGGCAGCGGGATCTTCGGGAAACGCCGCCGCTTCCCCTAACCCCTTCTAGGCCCCGCTCCTCGGTCCGCCCGCCAACCGAGAGGAACCACATGCCATCCAACGATCCCAGCCCAGCCACAAAACAGTGCACCCGCTGCCGGGAAACCCTCCCCGTCGACCAGTTCGGCCGCGACCCCGCCCGCAAGGACGGCCTCAAACCCCGCTGCCGTCCCTGCCGGAACGCCGTAGAACGCGAATCCGCGCGTCGTAAGCGTCACGGCCTCCCTCAGCCGCCACCCGCCCCCGAGGTCCCTGCGACCCCTGCCGTCTGCGTATCCTGCGACGAGGGCGAA
>JBKPOX010000019.1:0-31791 GCA_046733335.1 Actinomycetota bacterium
GGTCGAAGGAGCCGGCGAGGAGCCGGCGGGCCAGCGGAGCTTTGCCGACCTCGGCGGCGCCTGGCCCCCGGAGGCGGGCGGCGTCGCGCAGGCGCGACGCGTCGGCGGCGGCGACCGGGACCAGGCGCGAGACCAGCGTCGCGGTCAGCGCCGAGCGCCCCGCCAGCGGCCGCAGCGCCCGCAGCACCCGGTCGGGGTCGACGCAGGCGGAGTAGACGGCGAAGGCGATCATCGTCACCGCGGCGCGGAGCCCGTAGGCGAAGCCGGCGGCGAGCGCCTCGAAGGTGACGTCGAGCTGGCCCAAGAGGGGCCACCCGCCGAGTCTCGCCACCACCGTCTCGCCGCGGCTGACGACGAGGGCGTTGACGACGACGATCAGGAGCGCCAGCGACAACCCCATCCGCAGCGCGGCGCGGACCGCCGTGCGGGCGCCGGCGAGGAGCCCGGCGGCGGCGGCGGCCACCCCGGCGGCCCCCAACACCAGCGGGTTCGAGTAGAGGAAGGCGACGACGACGATCGCGCCGAGGTAGGCGACGGCGGCGCCCGGCGAGGCGGCCTGCAGCGGCCGGCGCCGCGGCACGTAGGCGAACGGCGACCTCATCGGCCCTCCACCGGCAGCGGCATCTCCGTCCCGCCCACGATCGCCACCGCGTAATGGTGGCGCAGGTGCTCGGCGTCGAGGGCAGCGGCCGCGGCGCGCACCGCGCCTGGCGTGCCGCCGGTGAGGACCCAGACGGGCGGACCGCCGTAGCGACTGGTGGCGGCGATGAGGCCGGCGCCGGTACCGAGTCGCCGCGCCCGCGTCCCCCGCTGGTCCAGCCCCACCACTTCGTAGCCGTCCCCGGTCGCCTCGAAGTCGACGAAGACGCCGCTTTCGGCGGGCCCCGCCTCGAGCAGCCGCGCCACCGGGTCCTCCCGCAGCCGCTGCCAGGGGCCGACGAGGACCCGGATCGCGCCCTCGGCGGCGCCTGGCGCGAGGTCCACCCCCTCGCCCTCCAGGGCGGCACGCGCCGCGCCGCAGGCGCTGCCGGCTTCCTCGCACTCGACCGACACCGCGTGCTCCTCGCCGGCGATCCCGTCGACGAAGGGCGCCGGCCAGGACCCGACGACGGCCGGCACGTGGTTGGTCGCCGCCCAGTTGCGGTAGTCCCACCAGATCCGCTCGCCGCCGCGCGCCTCGACCTCGGTTGCGCCGACCGGGGACTCGGCCCCGTCGACGTAGAAGAACCAGTCGTATGGGTCGCCGTCGCGCTCGCCCTCGGCAACGCCGCCGATCGAGTGGACGAAGCCGCCGCCGAAGCGGGTCTCGATCTCGGCGCTCCGTTCGAGCAGGCGCATCACGCTGTCGGACTCCCTCGCCGCCACGGAGCGCTCCAGCACCGGCACCGCCCCGTACTCCCTGGTCACCGTCAGCTCCACCGAGCCGACGCCGGGACCGGGGCCCAACCCGCAGCCGGCGGCCACGAGCGCTGCCACGAGCAGCGCGATCGCGACCGCCGTGCCGCGGAATCCGGTCATCTAGCCGGGGGCGTCCCCACTCAGGGGCACCTGCTCCCGAGGCAGACCGGCTCGCGGGCGGAGGGGATCTCCCCCGCTGCCCGGGCGATCAGCCGCGAGGGCTTGCTCAGCGTCACCGTGGTGCGGCCATCGGCGCCGGTGGGCTCGCTCGCGCCGGTCACCTTCGCCCCGGCCTGCGGCTTCGCCTTCCCCTTGCCGTCGTAGGCGAGGACCCGGACCGTGAACGGCATGCCGGACTTCGCCTTCGCGGGGGCCGTCAGCACCAGCTCGTCCGGGTAGGGGAACGAGGGGGCCAGGTCCCAGAGCACTTCGTCGCCGGGCTTGATCTTCGCCGCGTCGCCTCCGACTTCGAGCGACCTGTGGTTGATCTTCAGGTACCAGGACGCCGTGCCCTTGGCGATGCTCGACCCGATCCCGCAAAGCGCGAGACCGAAGTCGAAGTGATCGCTGATCAGCAGCGGGCTCAGCGTCGCGACGCGCTTGGAGGCGCGCGCGAGGAGGCCCATCGCCGTGTTGCCCTTGATCGAGACGGCGTCGCCGCTGCCGCCGCTGCCGGGACCGAAGCAATCGGCCTCGGGACTGGTCTTGACCGCGGTGGTCGCGGTCGGGAGCGTCACTTCGGCCAGCACTTTGCCGCCGGAGCCGACCACGCGGAGATCGGCCGAGAAGCCCTTGGCCGAAGCGCCTGCGGCGCAGCCGAGAGCGAGTGAGAAAGCCAGCGCGCAGACGGCCGCCAGCCGGAACGGGGTGATTCTTGGCATTTACGCCACCCTTTCCTCGAGGGTTGTCATGGCTAGGCCGGGGACAGGTCTCCTGGCTTCCGGGATCAGGGAGGACGCGCCTTCCCGGGGGCTCTGTGTCGCCTCCAGTGGCTGGCGCGCGGGGCGCCTTGCGAACTCCTCCACCCGGTCACAGTGGCGGGACCACGCCGGATTCGCACCGGACTTCCCTTGACCACCGACCGATATGTACGCGGCGAGTCTACCCGGCGGCTGGGTGAGCGGTCAGGAGTAGGGCTCGTAGGCGATCTCGCGCCAGGGATTTCCCTCGGTGCCGGGGACCGCGATCACCGTCCGCGTCGCCCGCTGCGTCCCCTGCGGTCCCGGCCATTCGGCCTCGACGTCGGTGGTGCCCTCCTTCAGCCGCTCGGAATAGGTCCCCGCCACCACCGCGGCGGCGAGCGTCCGCACCTGCGGCTTGATCTCCTCCGGATCCTCGGAGAAGAATTCGACCACCATGCTGTTGCGGCCGGGGTAGCAGACGACCAGCTGGTCGGAGTCGAAGTAGACCTCAAGCGGAGAGGCCTCGATCTTCATCGGCTCCAGGTGCAACGTCGGCCCGACCGTCTCGTCGCCGACCCTCACCTCCGCCCACCCCGCGTCGAGGACCTCCCGTGCCTCGGCTTCGAGGAGGTCTTTGATCTCGCTGACCAACTCGGGCATCTTCTACCGGTTATACACCTCGCAGCAGCTAGCTGCCTTGTGTTAGACGTCAAGCAGCAGCCCGGCATCGCGGCGGCTCGCGGGGAGCGCCGCGACGGGCGCCACGCGCGCTCGAGGCGGATCGCTCGAGCAATAGCCCGCCTCGAATTCCCGCCGAGTCGCCCTTCCAGACATCTGTCCAGCACCTGAGAGCGGCCGCTAGGGTGCCCGCCGGTCAGAAGCCTGTGTGTGAGCGGGCTCTGCCAGTCAAACGGATGGAAAAGGGGGAATGATGAGCAGGGGTTTCCGTCGGCAGGCGCCGGCCCTGGTGGTTGCCGCGGTGGCGCTGGTGGCGGCTTTGGGTGGCACTGTCTATGCGGCGGGCAAGATCAACGGGCACGCGATCAAGGTGAAATCGCTGCCGGGGAATCGGCTGGCGATGGGGTCGGTGCCGGCGAACCGGTTGAAGCCCGGAACCATTCCCTCGGCGCAGCTGGGGCCGGGTTCGATCCAGGGGGATCGGCTGGCGCCGGGCTCGGTGACAGGCCTGCAGGTCGACGTCTCCACCCTCGGGCAGGTGCCCTCCGCCGTCCACTCCGACAAAGCGGAGTCGGCGAAAGACGCGGAAACCGCGCTGCGGGCCGCGACCGCTGAAAACGCGGACAGGATCAACGGCTTCGAAGCGGGATGCGAGTCCGGCACGCTGCTCTTCGCCGGCGCCTGCTGGCAGACGTTGGCAAGTGCGACGGCGATGACGCCGGCCAGCGCCGCCTCCTCGTGCGCCAACCAGGGAGGCGAGCTCCCGGACCCGCTTCTGCTCGCTGCGTTCTCGCACGTACCTGGGGTCGGGATTGCGGCTGGAGAAGAGTGGACTGGAGTCATAACCAATGTGTCCGGTCCTGATCTGTATGCCGTGGTGACTGTGTCTTCTTCAGGAGCAGTCAGCTCTGAAGTGTCAACGAAAACCAAGAAATTCCGCTGCGTCCTTCCGCTCGTCGGCTGAGGCGCAGCCTCAGGGGAGAGCCCTCCCCCGCCGGGCCTTAGGGGGGCGTGCGGAACTGGATCCGAAGCTACGGCTTCCCTGCGCTGGTCCTCCTGGACCTGATCGGGGCAGGGTGCCTGGCGGCGAGCGTGCGGGTACCCGATCGGGTACCCGACCTTGCGCTGCAGGCGGCGCCGGTGTACCGGCTGGAGGTCGGCGCCGCCTGCTTCATCCTCGTCTACCTCGCGGCGATGGCTTTCTTTCTGGCGCTCGACGGCAGGGGCTTCGCCGAGATCGGGACGAGGGGCCTGAAGGCAACCGAGGTGGTGCGAATGGCCGACGAGCAGGAGGTCACCATCGCCGAGCAGATGAAGCTTATCCGCTACATGGACCAAACTCTGAAAAGGAGCAAGCTTCTCCTCGACAAAGCAGTCGAGGACTTGCAATCCGAGAACAGCAAATGAAAGGAGGTGACTGACCGTGGATGACCAGCCAACTTCCAGAAAAGGCCTGTCGCCAGAGCTGCTGGACTACATCTCTCCGGAGCGTCGAAGGGAGC
The DNA here is from genome assembly GCA_046733335.1 of Actinomycetota bacterium. Taxonomy (GTDB): domain Bacteria; phylum Actinomycetota; class Thermoleophilia; order Solirubrobacterales; family 70-9; genus VAYN01. The sequence goes on from JBKPOX010000019.1 coordinate 4,481, forward strand.
GCCAAGAAGAGGAGATCGAGATGATGGAAACTCGCATCCGGGCAGAAATCCATCTCGAGAACGCCCGCCGGATCCTCGAGCGCATGAAGCGGCAGGTGGGTATCAATGGATGACCCGCAAACCCCCAGGGAAAGTCCCCTAACCCGTCTCGAACTCGAGCAGGCGGCGGTAGTAGCGGTAGTCGCGGCGTTCGGGGCGGAGGTTGCAGGCGAGCGCCAGGTGGTGCCGGGCGCGGCGCTTCTGGCCGGTCTTGCTGAGGGCGCGGCCGAGGCAGAAGTGGGCGAAGTCGTTGACCGGGTGGGTCTCGACCACCGCCTGGAACTCGACCGCGGCGGGGGCGAAGCGCCCGGCGCGGAAGTAGGCGCGGCCCAGGGCCTCGCGGATCGAGCTCTTCTCGGGCGCCCGGCGGGCGGCCTCGGCCAGCGGCGCGGTCGCGTGCTCGAAGTCGCCGTCCTCGAGCAGCTCGAGGCCGCGGCGGTAGAGGGTGTAAGTGGGCTCAGGCGCTCCCTCGGTGGGCATCCACAAAAGTGTAGGAGGCCGGGTGCACGGGGTCGGCGAGCGTGCGGCAGAGGCACCTGGCCGGAGCGCGCCTCGAATGCGCCCGTCGCCCTCGCGAGCCTCCCTGACCGACACATTCACCCTGCTAACGTAGGTAAAAGCGTTCGGCAGCCGCATGCGCGCCGACTCGCCTTCCTATGAGCGTCACTACCGCGAAGAAATGGACCTGCGATCAATGCGGGGTCTCGGTCAGCCGCGCAGGCGGTGAGAGCGTCTCCCTGCCCGAAAGCTGGGTCAGCTCCAAGGCCGGCACCTTCTGCCTGCACTGCCGCCGCGAGCGGGCAGCCCAGGCGGCGCTCGACGCGGCGCCGAACGACTGCGGCCTCGAGGCCCGGGCGAAACTGCGCCGCGCTGCCTTAATCGAGTTCGAGGTCCGCCGCCGCCCCAAGCACGGCAACGGCGAGATCGCCAAAGCCTGCCGCTCCTCGGTCGCCGCCGTGGTCGCGGCGCGCGAACGCCTGAAGCTGCCGGCGCCGCAGTAGCGCTGCTCGGACGTCGTGCGCCCGCCCGGCGCCGGGTCGTCGCTTCAGACGCGCGTCCGCTCCGCCAGGTCCCGCAGCAGCCCGTCGACGCCGCTTTCGGCATGGACGCGTCGCTGGCGATCGGCCCCGTTGCCCTCGGCGAGGATGCGCTCGATCTCCTCGAGGGCACCGGCGCCGCCGAGCTGCTCGGCGTAGGGCTGGGCTTCCAGGAGGGTCCCCCGCGCCACCTCGAAGGCGGGGGCCGCGGTGCTGTCGTCGACCATCAGCCGCGCCTCCAGGCCATAGCGCTCGGCCTGGAAGTAGGACTCCTCGATCGCCTCGCGGGTGAGGCCGGGTGCCCCGGGGCGGTCGATCTCCTTTGCCGCCAGGGCCTGGATCAGGGAGGCGACGGCGGCGTTCTGCTCGGGCCGCGGCTGGACGTCCATTCCTCGCACCTCGACCGTGCCGAGGTTCGGATGCGGGCGCACGTCCCACCAGAGGTAGGTGTAGTCGGCGACGCCGGCGGCGGCGATCAGCTGGTCGGCGACGCGGAGGAAGTCCTCGTAGTCGCGGAAGGCGCGCGGCAGCTCGAAGCGCGGGTAGCTGCGGACGGCTGCGGCGCGGGCGCTGGCGAGGCCGGTGTCGGCGCCGTCGCGGAAGGGCGAGTTGGCGGTCAGCGCCGCCAGCAGCGGCAGGTGGTGGCGCATCGCGTTGGCCACCGCGACGGCGGTTTCGGGATCGGGCATCCCGACGTGGACGTGGAGCCCGCAGGGCGGCGTCGCGAGCAGGCTGGCGAGGTCTTTCTTCACCGTCTCGTAGCGCGCTTTCTCGACCAGCTCCGGCTCCCCGGCCTCGCCGGGATAGACGCCCGAGCCCATCAGCCGGGCGCCCGCGCCGGCGACCGCGCGGCGCACCTCCGAGAGCTCGCGCACGGCCTGTTCGGCGTCGAGGCAGACCCCGGTCTTCAGCTCGATCTGGGCGGCGAAGATCTCCGTCGAGACGCTGGCGCCGTGCGCGGACCCGATCCGGTCGAGAACGCTCGGAGCGTCGGCGAGGAGCCCGCAGCCCTCGTCGACGAGCAGCAGCTCCTCCTCGACTCCGATGGTCAGCGGCGTCGAGGAGCCGAACCGGTGGTCGCGGCGGGGGCCGCTCCCTTTGCCGGGCGCCGGCTCCGCCTCGGCAGCGGATTCGTCGGCTTTGGACGAGGTTCCCATAGCGTGTGACGGCGAGCTACCCCGCGGCCGAGCTTCCTTAACCGGCCCTGCTCAGAGGGTGCGCAGGACGGCTTCGGCGGCGTTGTAGCCACAGATGCAGTGGGCGCCGGCGCCCGGAGGGGTGGCGGCGGAGCAGATGAAGACGCCGGGGATGCCGGTCCAGTACGGGGCCGGGCTCACCCGCGGGCGCAGCAGGGTCTGGAGCGGCGTGTTGGCGCCGGTGAGGATGTCGCCGCCGACGAAGTTGGCGTTGGCGGACTCGATCTCGGCGGGCGTGCGGGTCGCGCTGGCGACGATGCGCTCGCGCAGGCCGGGGGCGAAGCGCTCGAGCTGGGCGAGGACCGCCTCGGTGGCGTCCCCCGCGTAGCCGCTGGGGACGTGGGCGTAAGCCCAGACCGGGTGCAGGTCCCCCTTGGAGCGCTGCGGGTCGGCGAGGTACTGCTGGGCGAGGAGGACGAAGGGCCGCTCCGGCATCCGGCCGCGGTTGACCTCCTGCTCGCAGGCGGCGATCTCGGCGAAGGAGCCGGCGACGTGGACGGTCCCCGCCCGGCGGGCCGGCTCGTAGCTCCAGGGGACCCCGCCCTCGACCGCGAGGTCGAGCTTGAAGGCGCCCGGCCCGTGCCTGTAGCGGCGGTAGGCGCGGGCGGCCCGCGGCGGCATCCGCTCCCCCGCCAGCTCCAGGACGGCGCGCGGCGCCAGGTCGAGGACGACAGCGTCGGCGCGGGGCAGCTCCTCGAGCGAGCGGACGCGGCGGCCGGTCTCGATCCGCCCGCCGTGCTCGCGGATCACCGAGGCCAGCGCCTCGGCGATCGCCACCGACCCCCCCTTCGCCACCGGCCACCCGTTGGCGTGGCCGCTGCTGATCAGCGCCGTCCCGATCGCCGCGCTGAGCGGCCGGGTGAGCGGCGCGTAGGCGTGGGCGGCGACGCCGCCGAAGAGCGCCGCCGCCTCCGGAGTCCCCAGCGCCCGCGCGACCAGGGTGGCCGGAACCGCCGCGGCGAGACCGAAGCGGGCCAGCCGCAGCGGGTGGCGCGGCAGCCGGATCAGCGGCCGGTAGATGTCCTCCATCAGCGCCTCGTAGGCATCGGCGGAGGGCCCGAAGATGCGCCGCCAGCGCGCACCCGCCTCCCCCAGCCCCGCCGCCGTCGCCTCGACCGAGCGCAGCATCGAGGCGCCGCCGCCCCCGTCCAGCGGGTGCGCGAGGTCCACCTCCGGCCAGGCGAACTCGAGCCCGTGGCGCTCCAGCCCGAGCGAGATCGTGGCCGGCGAGTCAACCGTCATCGGGTGGGTGGCCGCGCACTCGTCGTGCAGCAGCCCCGGAACCGTCAGCTCGGAGCTGCGGGTGCCGCCGCCGATCCTCTCCTCGGCCTCGATCACGGTCACCTCGACCCCGCGGCTGGCGAGGACCGCGGCGCAGGCGAGCCCGTTGGGACCGGCCCCGACGACGATCGCGCTGCTCATCGGCACACCACCGGGAACTCCCCGTCCCCCAGCCACGGCTGGCGGCCGACCATCTCGGCGACCTCGACCCAGCCCTCCTCGACCAGGCCCTCCGCCGCGTCCCAGATCCGGTAGCGCTGCCGCTGCACGTGCGCGGGCTGCGACTCCAGCGTCACCACGCGCAGCTCGCCCGGCGCGTACCCGCAGCGCTCCTGCACCGCCGCCAGCAGGCGGTGGTCGTGGAAGTGCCCGTCGCCGAAGTTGTAGCCGAGGACGATGCCGGCGACGAGCTCGCCCTCGCGCACGTCGTAGTCCTCGACGTCGTCCACCGCCCGCGCCGTCAGCGCGTTCAGCGCCCGCCCGTGCGAATGCATCGAGCGGAAGGCGAGCCCTTTGTAGAGGAGGACGTCGATCAGCTCCGGCTCGTAGAACTTCGCCAGCTGCTCGCCGACGATCGGCGCCGCCTTGACCAGCGAGCGGTCGAGCTTCGCCTCCGCCCCCGAATCGCGCCGGAACAGCCACTGGCTGGTCGCCCAGTTGCCGGCGTAGTAGCGCATCGAGGGCAGGAAGGAGACCAGGTCCGGGCGCAGGTTGCCCAGCACGGGCAGGCCGACGCAGGTGAGCGCGAGGATCGCCAGCAGCAGCGGGTCCTCGAGGGTCGAGAAGGGCGCCTCGCCGTAGTGACCGAAGAGGAAGAAGAGGCCGAAGATCATGAACACGTTCCACTCCAGCGGCACCGCGAGCGGGAAGGTCGAGAGGATGTGGAGGTGGAAGACCACCATCCCGGCGAGGGCGAGGGTGCCGAGCACGCCGCCGCTGGAGAGGATCAGGACCAGCGGCAGGGTGAACTCCATGGCCGTGCCGAGGTGGGCGATCGCGGCGCCGAGGCGCGAGGGCAGCAGGTCGTCGGGGTGGCGCCTGTAGAGGCGGCGCTTCATCGCCCGCCAGCGGTTCCAGGGCGTGTTGCTGATCATCACCGTCACCACGAAGGGGAAGTGACGGTTGAGCTTCGAGGCTGCCGCCCCCCACCAGATGCAGAAGAAGACGAGCTGCGCCGCGACGACCATGTTCGTCAGCGGGAAGAGGAAGATCAGCGCGAGCGTGCCGTAGATCTCGGCCCGGGCCGCCAGGAACGGCACCTTGTCGCGCAGGCCGAGGGCGACCAGCAGCGCCAGCAGGACGCCGACCCCGATCGGGTCGAGGCGGGCGACGCCGTCGCCGTCGGCGTCGAGCCCCGCCTGCAAGAGCAGGAGGATCGCCATCGAGATGAACGCTCCATATAAGGAGACGTCGAGCCAGGTCCGCGTCGTCCCGCGCGTCCCCGGCACGCGCTCCGGCCACGGCGGCAGCCGCGTCGTCCCCGGCCGCAGCCAGTAGAGGAAGCCGCCGACCATCGGCGAGAAGCGCAGGGTCAGCGGCAGCGAGCCGGCGCCGAGCCCCAGGACCTCCCACAGCATCGTCCAGATCACCGCCTTCTCGAAGACGATCGGCTCGGTCCAGTGCGGCCAGCCGCTGCTCGCGCCGATCAGCAGGAACCCGCCGCCGGCGTAGGCGAGCACCTTGAAGGCGTAGAGGAAGTAGACAGCGACGGGGGTCCCGAACCCGTTCACCGCCCAGTCCTGGGCCAGCGGCTCGATCCGTCGCAGATGCGGGAGGCGGCGCCACTCGGCGACCTCGAAGGGAGGCGGCGCTGGATCCAGGAGGCCCATCCGTCTAGCCGGTTCGCTCGATGCTCAAGTCGATGCCCCCTATGTCGATGACTCTATGCCTTGTCCGCGACGCCGCCAAGCTCCACCCCGCCGCCGGGCGCGAAACCGATTTGGGGAGGCAGCGGCGCTCCCGCGCAAGGGGATGTGGCGCGGAAGTGGCCAGATAGTCCACAAAGGCGACACGGCGCCGGTTCCGAGCCGCTCGAGCCGCTCTCGCGCCGCCTTCTCCAGGCCGCCGGCGTCCTCTCGCTGCTGCTGATCCTCGTCGTCGCCAACTCCTTCCTGGGCGGCGCGGGCGAGAGCCCGCTCGATCCGAACCCGGTCGCCGCCGCCGCCGAGCGCACGCAGGAAGCGCAGGGCATGCGAATCGAGATGACGATGCGGTTGACGAGCGAATCGACCCCGCCCGTCACCATCAGCGGCGAGGGCGCCTACAACGGCGAGACGAACCTCACCGAAGTGGCCTACGACGGGACGACGACGGAGGGGCAGCGGCTCGTGTTCGACGCGATCCTCGGGGAGGACGGCTGGTACTTCCACTACCCCCAGCTCGCCGGCCGGCTTCCCGACGGGAAGGAATGGGTCAAGCTCGAAGGGTTCTCTGGGCAGGAGGAGATGAGCGCGCCCGGGGTGACGACCCCGGGCGAATCGCTGCAGATGCTGCGCGCGGCCGGAACGGTACGCCGGCTCGGCCGGGGCGAGGATCGGAGGGGTGCAGACCACCCGCTACCGGGTGACCCTGACCGCGGCCGAGATCGCGAGCGCCCTGCGCGCGCAGGGGAAGGACGAGCTCGCCGACGCGCTCGACCGCCTCGCGTCGCAGATGGTCGGCTCGGTCGCAAGCGAGGTCTTCGTCGATCGGGACGGAGTCGTGCGCCGCACCCGCATGCGGTCCACCTCGATCTCGGACGGGAGAGCGGTGACGACCTCGATGCAAATGGACTTCTCCGACTTCGGCATCGAGCCGGAGATCGTCGTTCCCGACGACTCGCAAGTCCTCGACATCACCCCGCTGCTCGAGGACCAGCTCGAGGCGCTCGGCCAGGCCGGCTAGTCCCGGGCCAGGATCGCCACGGCGACGACGAGCACGACGAGCATCGCGGCGACCAGCAGGTACAGCCCGAGCTTGCTGGGCGGCGAGGGCGTCTCCGCTTCGTCGGCCGCCCCCAGCCGCGAGACCACGACCTTCCTCCAGGCGCCGGGCTGCCCCTGGACGAGGATCTCGTTGATGCTGGCCACGCCGGGGCTGCCGACGTCGATCGGCACGCTGGCGCGGCCGTCGGCTCCCGCCGGCCGGGACCGCCACCGGTCGCGGTAGGTCCGATAACACACCGGCGAGCCCGGTTGGGCTTCGTCCAGCGCGAGCGAGCGCACCGAGGGCTCCGCCGACGTCCTCACGATCTCGACGATCCGGCCTTCTGCGCAGGCGGTCCCGGGCGGGAGAGAGGCCAGGCCGGCCGGCGCCGCGGCGAGCTCCTCCACCTCGAAGGGAGGCGGTCGTTCCCCGGGGCCGGGCACCGGCGGCAGCGGAGCCAACCTCCCTTCCTTCGCCGCCCGCAGAACCGGCAGCGCCCGGGCAGCCAGCTTGGTGTGGCCGAACGGGTTCGGGTGGAGGGACCCCTTGCCGAGGTCGCCGAGGCGGGCGATCGGCGATCCGCCGGTGCGCGCCACCTTGACGAAGTTGGCCGCGGTTCGGCCGAGCGGCTTCTCGCAGAACCGGTACCCCTCGAACGCGTCTTCGAGATCGATGACCCGAACCCGGGCCCGGGCGGCGGCTGACCTGACGATCGTGTTGAGGCGGGGCGCGAACACTTCGCGGACGAACGACATCTCGGCCTGGCCCAGCCCGGCGAGATCGTGACAGTAACGCGGGCCGAGCGGGTTCGGGTAGGTGAAGGCGAACACCGGCGCATCCCCGGCGGCCCGGCGGACCGCGCGGTAGGTGCGGACGAGCCGTGGGTAGACCGCGGCGTCGAGCCGACGCAGCCAGAACGCGGCCGCGCGGCGGCAGTCGGGCAGCCCCGGCAGCGCGCAGTCGACCCCGATTTCGCCAAAGCCGGCGTCGTTGCCCCCGATGCTGATCAGGACGAGATCCGGATCGGCCGCTTCGAGCCCGTCCAGCTGCCGGCTGGCGCCGGCCACACCGTCCGGGCTGTGTGTGTACTGACCGCGAGCAATCACGTCGTCGGTGATCGCACCCGAGCAGGCGAGGAACGTGAGCGATGCGTCGAGCTCCTCCGCGACCAGATACGGATAGGCGCTGGAGGCCCGGTGGCATAGGTTGCGGCGCGGGGGGCCGGGCTCGTCGGTTTCCCTGAAGTAACGGTCGGCGCCCTCACCCGAGATGTAGGAGTCGCCGAGGGCGACTATCTGGAAGCTCGAGGTCGGGTTCGGGTCCAGTGGCGCCGGGTCCGCGTCCCGGGTGACGTGGACGTAGGCGGCGATCAGGCCGGCGGCGATCAGGAACAAACCTGCCGCGAGCTTCCAGATCCGGCGCCGGCGAGCGCCGGCGATAAGCATCGCGGAACCCACCAAAACCAATACACACACCAGTATCCAGATCGCCCTCGCCCCCTCCGGTTGCGGCTAGAGTGTAACTGTGAGGGGGCCGGCCAGGGTCACGGTGACAGTGAAAAGGTGCCTGATCGTCGTCCTGGTGGTCGTCGCCGGCTTCGGCCTCTGGGGCATCGGCGACGCGCTCGCGTGGTGGATCGCCGTGCTGGTCGGGGCGGTGGTCGCGCTGCTCACCCTGCCGCCGCGGCCATGGGACCTTCTCGGCGGGGTGCTGCTCGGCGTCCTGACGCTGGCCGGGGTCAACGTCATCGCCCACCTGCTCCACGTGTCGAAGCTCTCGATCCTCGCGGGCCTGGGGATCGCGGTCTTCGTCGTCGCCCTCACCATCTTTTTGTTCCTGTGGCTCAAGGGGTGGAAGTGGCCGGTGGCCGCCGGCGCGGCTGTGGTGCTCGCGCTGATCGGCATCCTCGGAGCGCCGGTCCTGGTCGGGGTGCTGACGGCGTCCCGTGACTCGGTTCCGAAGAGCAGCGAGGCCGTCGCCTCCAAGCTGGACCTGCTGATCGTCACCGACGGCAGCCGACATCCGCTCCCAGGTGACGTCCCGCCCGACCCGGGCCTGGAAGACTTCGACGTCACCTATTCGGTCGGCTACGCGGCCGGCGAGGCGGTGCGCTGGACCCTGGTCGACGGGGACAGCCGGGCGGAGGCGCTGTCGGCGGCCGCCCAGGGGGATCGCCTGCCCTCGGCCGGAAAGCCGGGTCCCCCGCCGGGGAAAGCCGACACATCCCTCGTCCTCTTCGTCGACGGCACCCCGCCGGTGCTCGAAGCCGGGGTCGACCTTCCCGACCTGCCGGGGCAGGGCGGCGAGGTCGCCCGCTGGAAGCAGATTGCCGAGCGGGCGGCGCCGGCGGGGACGCCGGTCTTCGCCCTCCTGCAGACGGCGAGCCGACCTCGCCTGCGGGCGTGGCGGCGCTTCTCGCCGGCCGGCAGGGCGGTCTCTGTGCAGGGGCTCGCCAGCCGCACCGCAACCGACGCCGCCTTCAGGCTGACCGTGGGGGCGGAGAGCGCGGAGACGGACCTCGCCCTGGCCAAGGCCTACCAGCCGATCCTCCTCTTCGACAAGGAAGAGACGGTGCCGTGGGTGCTGTCGATCTCGGACCTGTTCGCGGAGAAACGGGTGGAACTCTGCGACGACAAGCCGATCGGCGGCACCGAATGCGAAGTCGTCGTGCATCCACGCGAACTCGAGAACGGGGCGACGCACCTGCGGATCGACCCGCCGAACCCCGCAAAGGTCAAGATCCTGGCGCTACGCGCCCGGCGCAGCGCCTCTGCGGCGGCGCCGCAGGAGGTGACCGGCGCCGGCGCGGTTCCGGAAGGCACCCCGCCGCCGGGCACCGCGCCGGCCGCCGAGGAAACGGCGGGCGGGCGACTCCCCGGGACCGGCAGCGCGATCTACGTCCATCCCGTCCCAGTCAACCGCGACGGTCGGCGCCTCCTCTACCTCGACTACTGGTGGTACCTGGCCGACAACCCGGCCGGAGTTGGCCGCGGAGCTCTCTGCGGCTTCGGGTTCGTCATCGCCGGGGTCACCTGCCAGAACCATCAGTCCGACTGGGAGGGAATCACGGTCGTCGTGGACCGGACCGGCCCCGAGCCGCGGCCGATCGCCGTGCAGTACGCGCAGCACTCCAGCGTCATCCGCTACGACTGGGGGGCGCTGCGCCGCTACTGGGACCGCGACGAACGCTCCCGGCAGCTGACCGAGAAGGTCCCGGGGGCCGGGACCCGTCCCCTCGCCTACGTCGCGATGGGGACGCACTCCAGTTACCCCTTCCACTGCGGCGGATGCAACCAGGTGGCCCACGCGGAGCGGGGCGAGGGGCCCCACAGGGGCGGGACCGGATGGGTCGGGAACACGAGCGGGGCCTGCGGCGAGGTTTCCTGCCTGCAGCTGCTGCCCACCCACAGCAGGGGCCGCAAGCCCGCGCTCTGGAGCGCCTATGACGGCCCCTGGGGAGAGCGCCACTGCGACCTCACCTACTACTGCGATTCAGGCAATCCGCCCTCGGCCCCGGGACAGCAGCCCCGCTACCAGCACCCCGCCCAGTTCGACGGCACCGGCGACGAGCAGGGCGGCTTCGTTCCTGGCCTGGTCGAGGGATGAGCGCATTGGCCGCCCGGATGAAGCCATCACGGGATGGAGTCGGTCAAGCGGCTCGGCCAAATCGTAGTCGCCGCCTGTGACGGTGGCTCCGTCCCGGATGCGGCTAACGCTTGCGCCCTCGATAAGGCCGCTGTTGAGCGTCCGATATGAGCGTCGCGGTCAAGTCCTCGGGGCGGCGCGTTCGGCTCTGTATCTGAAGTACCGCTACCGGGATTCGAACCCGGGTTTCCGGACTGAGAATCCGGCGTCCTAGTCCCCTAGACGATAGCGGCGAGGTAGGGGCACTTTATCGAAGCCGTGGGGATGGGCGGTCGCGCGCGGGCGGGGTTGGGCGGATGGGCCGCAACCGCTAAATTGCCTGCTCCCGCGCGGCTGTGGCGGAACTGGTAGACGCGCACGGTTCAGGTCCGTGTGGGCGAGAGCCCGTGGAGGTTCGACTCCTCTCAGCCGCATCGAACGCGCGAGCGCGGTATTGCCCCGCGAGCTCGCATCGCCCGCGCACGCGGTCTCGTTGGGTCAGGCCGCCTCGGCCACGCGACGAGCCGCTGGCGCCCGCGCCGCGTTGGCGGCGATCTCCTCGACGAAGGTCGGCCACAGCGCCCGGGGCAGGTCGTGCCCCATGCCGTCGATCAGCTTCAGGCGGGCGTCGGGGATCGCCTTGGCGGTCGCTCGCCCTCCCGAGGGGTTAACGAGGATGTCGTTCTTGCCGTGGATCACCAGGGCCGGGATCTCGAGCTGGCGCAGGCGGGCGGTGCGATCGCCGGAGGCGGTGATCGCGTGCAGCTGGCGGGCGATGCCGGCGCTGCTGTGGCCGCGATCGTAGGAGAGCCCGGCGAGCCGGCGGATCCGCTCCTCTTCGAAGGGGTAGCCGGGCGAGCCGATCGTCCTGAAGGTCCTGACGGCGCGCTCGATCGCGGCCTCGCGGTCCCGTGGCGGCCTGCCGATCATGAGGCCGAAGGTGCGGTAGCTGGGGTGGCCGACGCGGCGGCTGCCGGTGGTCGACATGATCGAGGTGAGGGAGCGGACGCGCCGGGGGGCGCCGATCGCCGCGCACTGGGCGATCATCCCGCCCATCGAGGCTCCGACCAGGTGGGCGGACTCGATGCCGAGGTGGTCCATCAGCCCGAGGGTGTCCGCCGCCATGTCGCGCAGGCGGTAGGCCGGGGCGCCCCGGCCGGCGAGGAGGTCCAGCATGTTGGGCACGCCGGCGGAGCGGATCGGGCTCGAGCGGCCGATGTCGCGGTTGTCGAAGCGGACGACGCGGAGGCCGCGCTCGGCCAGCATCGCGCAGAACTCCTCGTCCCAGGCGATCATCTGCGTCGCCAGCCCCATGACCAGCACCAGCGGCTCGCCGGCGGGGTCGCCCATCTCCTGGCAGCAGAGCTCGATCCCGTTGGCCGGCGCCATCCGCTCTTCCGAGAACCGCAGCATCCGCCCGATGCTACCCAGCCTGGCTGCGCAGCCAAACCCCGCCGCGGGTGACGAACGCCGGCGGGAATCCGAGGGCTGCGCGCCTTGCTCCGGTAGAAAGTGCGGATGCGGACGGCGATCATCTCCGACCTCCACCTCGGGGTCGCCAGCGACGAGGACGTGCTGCGCGACGCGGCGATCCGCCGCGTCCTCTTCGAGGAGATCGCCAGCGCCGACCGGCTCGTCCTCCTCGGCGACGTGATCGAGCTGCGCAACCTCCCCCTCGGCCCCTCCCTGGCGCGCAGCCGCCGCTTCTTCGAGGAGCTGGGAGAGGCGGTCGGCGCGATCGAAGTGACGCTCGTCCCCGGAAACCACGACGCCCGGCTGGCCGAGCCGCTGCTCGACGAGCTCTCGATCGCCGGCGGGCCGGCCCTCGGCCTGGAGCACCACCATCCGCCCTCCCCCGGGCCGCTGGCGATGATCGACCGCTGGCTGGGAGCGGCGCGGCTGCAGGTCGCCTACCCGGGGACCTGGCTGCGCGGCGACGTCTACGCGACCCACGGCCACTATCTCGACGTCCACCTGACGCTGCCGCGCGCCGAGTGCCTGGCGGCGGCGACGCTGGTCCGCCTCCTCGGCGAACCGCCGCAGCGCGGCGCGCCGGGCGACTACGAGCGGGTGCTGCGGCCGCTCTACGGCTTCGCCTACGGGCTCGCCCAGGTGCTGCCCGCGAGGCGGCGGCGCAACGGACCCTTCGAGAAGTGGTGGGAGGTCCTCGCCGGCGAGAGGAGGGCGGGGACCCTGCGCGGGCGGGCCGCGGCCGCCTCCTTCCCGGCCGCGATCGGGGGCCTCAACCGGCTCCTGCGCGCCGACTTCGAGGCCGACGTCACCCCCGCCGCGATCACCCGCAGCGGCGTCGCCGCGGCGAGGGAGCTGGCGGCGCGGTTGGGAATCGACGGCGTCCACGTGATCACCGGCCACACCCACCGCGGCGGTCCGCTGCCGGACGAACCCGAGTGGCGCCTGCCGGGAGGCGGCCGCCTCCACAACACCGGCAGCTGGGTCTTCGCGACGGCCTTCCATCACCCGGGCCGCCCGCCGAGCCCCTACTGGCCGGGAACCGTCACCTGGGTCGAGGGCGAGGAGCCGCCCCGCAGGGTCCAGCTCCTCCTGGACCACTCGCATGCGCAGATGACCGAGCTGGTCAGCCGCGCGGACTGACCGGCTTCCGCGCTACCCCAGCCACTCCGCGATGATCGCTCCGATCGCGGGGCCCGCGTCCTCCTGCAGGAAGTGCGAAGCGTTCTCGATCGGGCGCGGCGGCGGGAAGTTCAGCTCGCTGGAGACCCGCTCGCCGACCGAGAACGGCAGGACCGGGTCGGAGTCGGCCCAGAGGACGAGCGCCGGCCGGTTGTCCTCGCGCAGCGCGTCGGCGACGCGTTTGCCCTCGGCCGCGCCGACGGCGTCGGGGGTCGTCGGCAGGATCAGCGGGAAGGCGCGCACCCCGGCCTTCGCCGCCGGCTCCAAATAAGGAGCATCGTAGGCGGCGATCACCTCGTCGCCAGGATCGCTCTTGCAGCCGCCTTTGATCAGGAAGCCCACCGGCACGTCCTCGTTGTCGCGGACGAAGTCGCGGAAGGCGAACCAGGCGTCGCTCATCTTCTGGCGGCCGGTGAAGGGGCCGGTCTCCATGATCACCAGGCGGGAGATGCGGTCGGGATGCTCGACCGCCAGCCGCAGGCCGATCGGGCCGCCCCAGTCGTGGACGACCGCGGTCGCCTCGCGCAGGTCCAGCTCCTCCAGCAGCTGCGCCATCAGCTCGACGTGGCGGTCGTAGGTGTACCAGGCGAGGTCGGTGGGCTTGTCGGAGCGGCCGAAGCCGGGGTAGTCGGGGGCGATGCAGCGGTAGCCGGCGTCGCGCACCGGCGGGAGCACCTTGCGCCAGAGGAACGACCAGGTCGGCTCGCCGTGGAAGAAGATCACCGGCCTCCCCTCCCCCTCGTCGAGGTGCGCCAGCCGCAGCCCGTCGACCTCGCGGTAGCGCGACTCGAAGGGGTAGTCCGGCAGCCCCTCGAGCCGCTCCTCCGGCGTGCGCACCGCATCCATCGCCGCGCAGTTTATGTAGGTGCGCCCTTCCTTTGTTCCGAATAGCGACACAAAGGAAGGGCGCACCTCTGATCCTGGCGCCGCCGAGTTCATTTCCGCGAATCCAGATCAGGATTCCCTACTTTCCTGATCGACTTTGTGCTAGGGTGCCGCCCGCATTGAGCAGTAAGTTGCTCAAGAAAGTAAGTCGCTCAACAAGGAAGGGAAATAGATGCGGAACGTGTTCACCAACCGGCGACGCGGCGTGACGGTCGGCCTCCCGGCCGCCCTGCTCACCCTGCTGATTGCGATCTTCGTCGCCGGCTGTGGCGGTGGCGACGACAGCGCCACCGGCTCGGACTCCTCAGGCGGGGCCAAGCTCGACGTGGTCGGCTACTCCACCCCGGAAGCCGTCTACACCGAATCGCTCGAGCCCGCCTTCGAGCAGACCCCCGCGGGCGAGGGCGTCAGCTTCAGCAACTCGTTCGGCGCCTCCGGCGACCAGAGCCGCGCCGTCGCCGCGGGCCAACCCGCATCTGTCGTCCACTTCGCCCAGGCCGGCGACATGGAACGACTGGTCGAAGAAGGCGGGATCGTCGCCAAGGACTGGGAAAAGCAGCCCTACGGCGGCATCGCCCAGAACTCGGTGGTCGTGATCACCGTCCGCGAGGGCAACCCGGAGGGGATCGAGTCCTTCGACGACGTCCTCAGCAAGGACGTCGAGGTGGTCACCCCGAACCCGTTCAGCTCCGGCGCCGCGCGCTGGAACATCATGGCCGTCTACGGCTCCCAGATCAACGCCGGCAAGTCGCCCGAGGAGGCGCTGGCCGCGGTCAAGACCCTGCTGGAAAAGGCGGTCGCGCAGCCGGGCAGCGCCCGTGACGCGCTCTCGGCCTTCACCCAGGGCCAGGGCGACGTCCTGCTCGGTTACGAGAACGAGGCGATCAAAGCCCAGGAGGAAGGCGAAGGGGTCGAGTACGTGATCCCGCCCTCGACGATCCAGATCGAAACCCCGATCGCGGTGACCAAAGGCGCTCCGGAGCCGGCCGCCCAGGACTTCCTCGACTTCGTCTGGTCCGACCAGGGTCAGGAAATCTGGGCCGAGAACGGCTACCGGCCGGTCAACCCCAAGCTCGTCGACCCGAAGCGGTTCCCCACGCCCGAGGATCTGTTCAAGATCAGCCAGTTCGGCGGCTGGGGCAAGGTCAACGACGAGTTCTTCGACGACGAAACCGGTTCGGTCGCCGAGATCGAGACCGAGCTCGGAGTCTCCACCTCGGGCTGATGGAGGCGCACCCGGCAAACCTCCCCGCCCCCGCTTCACCCCGGGCAGGCCTGCGCCTGCCCGGGGTCGGGGTCGGCATCGGCGGCGGCATGGTCATGCTCTATCTGAGCCTGATCGTGCTGCTGCCGCTTGCCGCCGTGACCAGCGAAGCCTTCGCCGGCGGCCTCGGGACCTTCTGGGACCAGATCACCTCGCCGCTCGCGCAGAAGAGCCTGAAGCTGACCGTGGCCTGCTCGCTGATCGTCGTCGTCGTCAACGCGATCTTCGGCACGATCCTAGCCTGGCTCCTCGTCCGCGACGACTTCCCCGGCAAGGGCGCGGTCAACGCCGTCGTCGACCTTCCCTTCGCCCTGCCGACGATCGTCGCCAGCCTGACGCTGCTGACGCTCTACGGCAACGAGAGTCCGCTCGGGATCCACCTGGCGGCGACGCGCGCCGCCGTCGTCGTCGCCCTGATGTTCGTCACCCTCCCCTTCGTCGTCCGCGCCGTGCAGCCCCTGCTCCTGGAGATGGACCGTGAGATGGAGGCCGCCGCCGCCTCGCTCGGGGCGGGCAACTTCACGATCTTCCGGCGCATCATCTTCCCCAACCTCCTCCCCGGCCTCGCCGCCGGCGTCGCCCTCGCCTTCGCCCGCGCCCTCGGCGAGTTCGGGTCGGTCCTCCTCTTCGCCGGCGGCCTGCCGGACACGACCGTCTCCTCGGTCTTCATTCGCAACCAGATCGAGTCCGGCAACGAGATCGGCGCCTCCGCCGTCTCGGTCGTGCTGCTGGTCGCCTCCCTGGTCCTGCTCGGGCTCGTCTCGCTGATCCAGCGCTGGGCGATCCGCCACGACCGCAGCTCCAGCGAGCTGATCCCGACCCTCGCCAAGGACGCCGGCGGCGGTGAGGGGCGATGAGCGCCAACCCCGCCAGCCGCTGGGGACTGCGGGTGCTCGGCCTCGGCTACCTGACGATGCTCCTGCTGATCCCGCTGGTGATGATCTTCTACAAGACCTTCGAAGAGGGGATCAGCCCCCCGCTCGACGCGATCACCTCCCCCGACGGGCTGCACGCGCTGAAGCTGACGCTGCTGATGGTCGCGATCTCGGTACCGCTCAACACGATCTTCGGCGTCGGCTGCGCGCTGCTGCTGGTCCGCCACAGGTCGAAGGCGAACCCGCTGATCGATGCCGTCATCAACCTCCCGTTCGCGGTCTCGCCGGTCGTGATCGGCCTCTCGCTCTACCTCCTCTACGGAACCGACGGCTGGTTCGGGGGCCTCTCCGAGGCCGGGATCAAGGTGCTCTTCTCGGTCCCGGGAATGGTCCTCGCCAGCATCTTCGTCTCGCTGCCCTTCGTCGTGCGCGAGACGGTTCCGGTGCTGCAGGAGATCGGCACCGACCAGGAGATGGCCGCCTCGACGCTCGGGGCCAACGGCTGGCAGACGTTCTGGAAGGTGACCCTGCCGTCGATCCGCTGGGGCGTGGCCTACGGGGTCGTGCTCACCACGGCCCGCGTGCTCGGCGAGTTCGGCGCGGTGACGATCGTCTCCGGCTCGATCAGCGGGCAGACCCAGACCCTGCCCCTGTTCGTCGAGAAGCAGTACGCCAACTTCAACTCACCCGGCGCCTACGGCGCCTCCCTGGTGCTGGCGCTCCTGGCGCTGATCACCCTCTTTGCGATGAACCTACTGAAACGAAAGGAGGACGCCTGATGGGAATTTCAGTCGAGGGAGCAAGCAAGCGCTTCGGTGACTTTCGGGCGCTCGACGACGTAGCCATCGAGGTTCCGGACGGGTCGCTGACCGCGCTGCTCGGGCCCAGCGGCTCGGGGAAGTCGACCCTGCTACGGGCGATCGCCGGGCTCGAGGACCTGGATGCGGGGCGGGTGACGATCAACGGCGAGGACGCGACCCGCAAGCCGGCGCAGAAGCGCGGCGTCGGGTTCGTCTTCCAGCATTACGCCGCCTTCAAGCACATGACCGTCTACGACAACGTCGCCTTCGGGCTGAAGATCCGCAAGTGGAAGAAGCCCGAGACCTCCAAGCGCGTCCACGAGCTCCTGCAACTGGTCCAGCTCGACGGCCTCGCCGGCCGCTTCCCCTCCCAGCTCTCCGGCGGGCAGCGGCAACGAATGGCGCTGGCGCGGGCGCTGGCGGTGGAGCCGCAGGTGCTGCTGCTCGACGAGCCCTTCGGGGCGCTCGACGCAAAGGTGCGAAAGGACCTGCGGACCTGGCTGCGGCGCCTCCACGAGGAGATGCACGTGACGACGATCTTCGTCACCCACGACCAGGAGGAGGCGATGGACGTCGCCGGCCAGCTGGTGGTGATGAACGAAGGGCGGGTCGAGCAGTCGGGGAGCGCGGACGAGCTCTACGAGCACCCGGCCAACGAGTTCGTGATGAGCTTCGTCGGCGAGGTCAACCGGCTCGGCGACCACTTCGTGCGGCCCCACGACATGGACGTCGTGCTCGATCCGGACGAGCGCACGGAGGAGGGCCTGGTGCAGCGGATCGTCTCCCTCGGCTTCGAGATCCGGGTCGAGTTCGTGCTCGCCGACGGGACCGAGGTCTGGGCCCAGCTGACCCGCTCCGAGCTGCAGCGGCTGGAGCTGCGGGAGGGGCAGATCGCCTACCTGCGCCCGGTCCAGGCAAAAAGCTTCAACGGTTCGTCGCCGTCATTCCCCCGCGGGGCCTCGACTCCCCACGGGTCCCACGACGGCGGCGACGCAGAGATACCTGCAGCCGTTTGAAGAGGCGACGGGGCGGGGCGTCTTCTTGCCGGGTGACGCCCCGCCCCATCTCGCCATGCTGTTATTCTTGAGTTAGATGATCAACAAATATAGAAAGGAGTCGTGATGAGCAGAGACGTCGACCGGACCAGGTTCCGCTCGAGGGGCCGGCTGGCCGGGCTGGTGCGGGACGAGGACCCGGCCGGGACGGGGCAGAACCGGACCACCCAGACCGACAACCGCGAGTCCACCCTCCGCGGGGCCGACGAGGCGCTCTTCTACCGCGCCCGCCTCATCCTCGGCGACTCTCTCCCCCGCCCCCAGCGCTGACACCCGGGCGGATCGGCGCACCGTGGGCGGATCTGCCACGCTCCTGGGCATGAGTGGTCAGGACCAGTCCGGCGAGCCGATCACGCAGGCGGGAATCGAAGAGCTGCGGGCCGAGCTGGCCGAGCTCGAAGGCCCCGCCCGGCAGACGATGGCGGCGCGGATCAAGGTCGCCCGCGAGCTCGGCGACCTGAAGGAGAACGCGGACTACCACACCGCCAAAGAGGACCAGGCGCACCTGGAGACGCGGATCAAGCGGCTGCAGGAGAGGCTCCGCAACGCGATCGTGGTCGAGGCCGCCGACGGCGCGCGGGACACCTTCGCCTTCGGCCGCAGCGCCGAGGTGCTCGACGAGAGCAGGGGAGAGACCAGCGTCTGGACGCTGGTCGGCTCGACCGAGGCGAACCTGACCGAGGGACGGCTCTCGGCCGAGTCGCCGATCGGCCGGGCGCTGATGGACGCCGCGGTCGGCTCGACGGTCGTCGTCGAGACGCCGAAGGGCGACCGCTCGTTCAAGGTCCTCAAGCTCGTCCCTTGACCCCGCGATGCTGAGGCTGCGGTCCTCGATCGCCCACCACCGGGCCGACGAGTTCGCCCGGCTGCTGCGCGGCCACCAGGGGGTGCGGCGGGTGGTCCAGCAGGTCGACGAGGCCGCCGACTCGAGGTCCTATGTGTTCGTCGCCGACGTCGAACCGAACTGCGCCGACATGCTGGTCGAGCAGATCGGGAGCCTCGGGATCCCGGTCGACGACTACGTGCTGACGAAAATGGAGGTGGTCGCGCCCCAGCACCGCCACCACTTCGGGGAAAGCGGCGCCGACGGCTTCGCCTGGGTGGAAGTGCTCGGCCAGGCGCGGGCCAACTCCCGCCCGCTGGCGCGCTACCTGGCCCTGATCAACGTCGCCGCCGTGATCGCCGCGCTCGGCGTCATCACCAGCAGCTCGATCCTGGTCGTCGGCGCGATGGCGGTGAGCCCGGACCTGCTGCCGATCTGCGCCACCTCGGTCGGCCTCGTCCGCGGCAACCGGGGCCTCGCCCGGCGCGCCTTCGCGACCCTCACCCTCGGCCTCGGCCTCGTCGTCGCGACCGCGGCGGCGCTGAGCGCGCTGCTCAAGGTGACCGGCCTCCTCCCGGACGGGTTCGACGTCGAGCAGAGCAGCCTCAACACGCTCGCCAAGACCGACTACTCGACGGTGCTGGTCGCCCTCGCCGCCGGCGTCGCCGGAATGCTCTCGTTCGAGACGCGCGCCAGCACCGCCGTCGGAGTCGCGATCTCGGTGACCACGATCCCGGCCTCCGCCTTCCTCGGCGTCGCCCTCGGGGGCGGCGGCATCGACCACGCCTTCGGGGCCCTCGCGGTGCTCGCCGTCAACGTCTTCCTGCTGATCGTCGGCGGGACGCTGACCCTGCTCGTCCAGCAGGCGCTGCCGAACCGCTCCGGCACCCCGCTCTGACGCAGGCCCGGGGTCAGCCGCTCGCCCGCAGGCGCTCGAGCAGGCGCTCGAGGAGCTCGGCCTGGGCGGGCAGGATCTTCTCGCGCGCCGCCGCCAGGCCGAACCAGCCGGCCCGGTCGACCTCGGGGAACTCCTGCTGGTTGCCGCTGCGCGGCGGCCACTCCATCGCGAACGTGTTGCTGGCCAGGATGGCGGGATCGAAATCGGCCTCGGCGGCCCAGGCTTCCACCAGTTTCCCCGCCTTCTGCTTGATCGTCCCCAGCTCGATCAGCTGCTCGGGGTCGAGCGCCGGAGCCTCGCCGAGCTCCTCCTCGAGCTCGCGGATCGCGCAGGCACGCGGTTCCTCCTCGTCCTCGATCTGGCCCTTGGGGATCGACCACGCGCCGGCGTCCTTCTTCGCCCAGTAGGGCCCGCCCGGATGGACGAGCAGGAACTCGACTTCGCCGCCGCGGCGGCGGTAGAGGAGGATCCCGGCGCTGCGCTTGCCCGCCATCGGCCCGAGTCATACCGACTCGGGCCGATGGGCGCGCCTCATTCCCCGAGCTCGAAGGCGACCAGCTGCGCTTTCTGGCCTTCCGCCAGCGGCAGGCCGGCCGGCGCCAGCAGCGTGTTGCCGCTGACCATCACCCCGGCGTTGGAGCCGGCCGGCAGAGCCGCCTGCCAGACTTCGCCGCCGGTGTCGGCTTTGAGTCCGTGGATGACGCCGTCGGAAGTGGTGGCGAGGACGAGGTCGTTGACGACCAGCGTCGCCCCGTAGGCCGGCTGTTCGAGTTCCCGGTTCCATTCGACTTTCCCCGTCGCCAGGTCGAGGGCGACGACTTCGCCGGTCGCCGCGCTTTCTTCGCTCAGTTCGCTGCCGCTGATCACCGTCATCGAGTGGTTGACGACGGGGACGTAGAGGCGCTGGTCGTCCGCGGCCATCGGGGCGATCACGCCGCCGAGCTGACCGGGGAAGACCTCGCCGGTCTTGATCTTGCCGTATTCGCCGCGCATCGCGTAGATCGGGTCCTTGTCGTGGCCGTTGTGGGTGCCGACCGGCGTCTTCCAGATCGGCTTGCCGGTCTTGGCGTCGATGGCGACGACGATGCCGGACTTGCCGGCGCCGATCGCGACGTCCTTGCCGCCGACCTTGACCATCACCGGCGAGTCCTGGAAGTCCCAGTCGTAGATGTTGTGCGGGGTCTGCTGGTAGTACCAGAGGACCTTGCCGGTGTCGGGGTCGAGCTTGACCATCGAGTCGGCGTAGAGGTTCTTGCCGGGACGGCTCGACCCCCACGGCTTGTTGGCAGTGCCGGGGAGCGGCGCCGGGTTGCCGGTGCCGACGTAGACGTCGCCCTTCGCGTCGAAGGAGGGCGGGTACCAGAGGCCGCCGCCCGAGTTGGTCTCCGGATGCCCCCAGAGGCCCTTCGGCACCGTGTCGAACTCCCAGAGTTTCTTCCCGCTCTTGCCGTCGAGGGCGTAGAGGATGCCGACCGCGCCGGCTTCGTATTCGGCGTTCGGGGTCTCGGGGACGGTGGAGACGTAGACCTTGCCGTCGTTGACGCCGGGCGCCATGTCGATCGCCCCTTCCAGCGGCGTCGACCAGACCTCCTTGCCGGTTTCCTGGTCGAGCGCGAAGGCTTCCGAGGCGGTCGCGCCGTATACGTGCCCGTCCGCGACCGCCAGCCCGTTGGGTCCGTGGCTGACGGATTCGTACTGTTTGGACCAGAGGACGTCGCCGCTCTCCAGATCGAGCGCCTGCACGTTGGATTCGAGGTCCTGCGAGTAGACGACGCCGTTGGCGACGAGCGGGGTCGAGGCGTAGCTGCCGTAGACGCCCTGCCCTTCGATCGGCAGCGACCAGCTTTCCTGCAGCTGGGTGACGTTGCCGCTGTCGATCTTGCTCTTCACCTCGCGGGTGTTGGCGAGGTCGACGCCCGGATAGGCGTTGCCGGTGAAGCTGGTCTCACCCGAGGAGGACGAGGAGCCGCATCCCGCCGCCACCGCCCCCGCGAGCAGGACCGCTGCGAGCAGCGGCAACCCCCAAAGCTTGGACAACATCGTCATCCCCGTCTCCTTCTAGTCGAGTAATAAGGACTTGTCTTCTATCGTTTCAGAAATCCCTGCAAAGGAGGGATCGAGTTCGTTCAAGAGCGGCTGCAGCACGCGATTGGCGAGGAGGCCGAGACTGCCGAGGTTGGCGAAGCCAGGACCCTGGCGAAGGCCGCCGAGGCCTGGGATGTGGAGGCGCGGCCGCATGCCTTCCAGCTCCAGCCCGCGGCCGATCGGAACCTCGGTCTGCGGCGGCCGGTCCCAGAGCGGGCCGCACTGTTCTTCGACCTCGTCGCGGACGGCGTCCGGGAAGAGGCCGCGCAGCTGGCGCAGCAGGTCGAAGCCGGTGCAGTTGATGACGAAGTCGTAGCGCTGGGAGCGCATGCCCTCGGAGGGGCTGTCGAATTCGAGCAGCGCCCCCTCGCCGTCCTCCGTGAGGGAGACGTGGACGGCGCGGCCGGTGACGAAGGAGAGGTGGTCGTCGTCAGCGATGCGGGCGAGGACGGTCTGGTCGAAGACGCCGCGGTCGCAGTGCTTGACGAAGTCGCGCCGGGTTTCGACGTCGAGGTGTTCCCAGCCGACGTTGTCGGGGTCGGCGAAGACGCGGTTCTCGAGGAAGCTCTCGCCGCGGCTCAGCGGCAGCGTCGGCGTGTAGACGGTGAGCCGCGCCTGCGGGCGCAGGTCGCGGAGGAAGACGAGGGCGCTGAGGGCGCTCTCCCCTCCGCCGACGATCGCGATCTCCACCGCCTCCCGCTCGGGGACCCGGGCGAACTCCTCGCGGCGGCTGTCGCAATGGAAGACCCGGGCCTCGACGTCGGGGTCGTGCGGGAAGTGGCGGTGCACGCCCGGCCCGGTGAGGACGAGGTTGCGGCCGATGTGCCGTTCGGGGTCTTGGGGCCGCCCCCGCTCGGCGACCTCGACCAGCCAGCGGTCGTGGCCCTCCGCGAGCGAGACCTCGGTCACCCGCCCGTCGTAGATGCTCACACCCTCGGTGGCCCGCTGCAGCACCCAGCCCAGGTACTCGCCGTAGTCGCGGTGGAGGACCGAGGGGGAGCCCGAGTTGACCCAGGCCGCGTATTCGTGCCGCTCCATCGCGAAGCGCTGCCAAGTGAAAGGCAGCAGCGCCGCGTCGATCTCGTCGCCGACCGGGCCGAACTGGCGCGAGCTCTGGTAGGGGAAGCCGACGTCCTTGATCGGCGGGATCGCCAGCGGCTCCTCGCCCGAGGTCATCCCGTTGCGCCCCAGCCAGGAGGCGGCGGGCTCGGTTTTCTCGACGACCGTCATCGAGATTTCGCCGAGTTCGAGCGTGTTGATCGCGTGGACCTTGGCGGCGATCGCGGCCGCCTTGGCGCCGGCGCCGACGATGAGGATGTCGCTTTCACCCTGGTGCGAGCTCACGCTGCCTCCTAGACGGGCGCCAGGGCCGGCGGCCCGGCCGGTTCGGATTCCCTGGGCTCCGCGACGACGAGGCCTTTCTGGTCGGGGCTGAAGGAGATCGCGCTTTTGCGCGCCCGCTCGCCGCTCGACTCGACCGGCCGCAGCTCGGTCGTCTCCAGCACGATCCGCAGCACCCGCTTCATCTCCATTTCCGCATAGCTGGCGGCGAGGCAGCGGCGGACGCCGCCGCCGAAGGGGATCCAGGTGTAGGTGCCGGGCTGCTTGCCGACGAAGCGCTCGGGGAGGAAGCGGAGCGGCTGCTCGTACCAGCGCTCGTCGCGGTGGATCAGATGGATGCAGGGGGCGACGACCGTCCCCGCCGGCAGGTCGCAGCCGCCGAGCGTCATCGGCTCCAGCAGGGTGCGGACGACGACCGGGACCGGCGGGCGCAGGCGCAGCGTCTCCTTCACGACCGCGTCGAGGTAGGCGCCGTCGCCGCCGAGGATGTCCTGCCGCAGCTTCTCCAGCTTGTCGGGGTGGCGCAGCAGCCGCTCGAAGGTCCAGGCCAGGGTGCTCGAGGTCGGCCCGTCGGAGAGCAGCGTCACCAGTTCGTCGCGCAGGTCCTGGTCGCTCATCGGCGATCCGTCCTCGTACTCGGCCCGGACCAGCATCGAGACGACGCCCGGCTCGCCGCCGTCGGGTTCGGCTCGGCGGCGCCGCACCTCCTCCATCACCGCCTCTTCGACCGCGCCCATCGCCTCGCGGTAGCCGCGGCTGCGGGTCACCCAGCCGGGGCCGAAGGCCGCCAGCATCGCGAGGTTGCGCGGTTCGTTCATCCAGGTCGTGAGGCCGCGCAGGCGCTCGCGCAGCGGCTGCAGGCGCGGTCCTTCCGAGGCGGGGCCGAAGACCGCGCGCATCACCACGTCGAGGGTCATGTCCTGCATCCGCGGCCAGAGCACGAACGGCTCGCCGACCGGCCAGCTCGCCACCTCCCGCCGCGCCACCGCGGCCATCATCTCCGAGTCCGCCTGCACCGCCTGGCCGTGGAAGGAGGGCAGCATCAGCTTGCGCCTGGTCATGTGCTCGGGTTCTTCCAGCAGCATCACCGAGCGGGGGCCGAGCAGCGGCCCCAGCAGCGGGTTGGCGGTGGCGACGCCGACCGCCCGCCCGGCCGTGAACACCCTTTTGACGTCGTCGGGATCGGCGAGCAGCACCCAGTCGCCGTAATGGCGGATGCGCAGGGTGAAAGTGTCGCCATAGCGGCGGTGGCAGCGCTCGAGGAACGGCATCGGCCGCTGCGTCCAGCCGACGGCCTGCAGGGCGCGCGGCATCCGCGGCCCGGGCGGCAGCTTGCTCATCCCGCGCCCCTCCCCCCGTCCGCGGCGAGCCGGTCCATCAGCTCGTCCTCGAGGCGGCAGGTGGTCCCGATCAGCAGCTCGAAGAGCGCGGCGCTGAACTCCTCCGGCAGCTCGTGCTCGGCGCCACGGGTCAGGTAGCGCTCGCGGACCACCTTCACCCGGTCGGGCTGCATCATCGGGATCCCGTGCTCGCTCTTGTACGCGGCGACTTCGCGGCAGATCTGCAGGCGCTCGCCGAAGAGCTTCGCGATCCCCTCGTCGATCTCGTCGAGGCGGCGGCGGAAGGGCTCGAGGCCGTCGGTGCTCATCGCTCGCCTCCACCCAGCAGCCCGGTTGCGAAGGCGTGGCTGCAGGCGGCCAGCTCGTCGAGCGCGTAGCCGCCCTCCTGGATCACGCAGATCGGCAGCCCGGAGTCGGCGAGCAGGCGGCCGACCTCGGCGAAGATCTCCGGCCGGAAGCTCCAGCCCCCATGGGGGTCCCCCGCCACCGTGTCGTAGCCGAGCGAGACGACCAGCGCCCTGGCGATCTCAGCGAGGTCGTGGATCGAGTGCGCGACCTCCCGCAGGTAGGTCTCTTCGTCGGGGCTGGCGGAGAAGGAGACCGCTCGTTCGCCGGCGATCCGCGGCAGCTGCGTCCCTGGCGGCAGGTTGGTCACCGGCGCCGCGTGCAGCGAGTGCAGAGCGGCGACCGGGCCCATCCGCTCGACCAAAGCCGAGGTCCCGTTCGGGTAGTGGAGGTCGAGGTCGATGATCCCGACCGGCTTCAGGCCCCCGTCGAGGAGCCGCCGCACGGCCGCGGCGGCGTTGTTGAGGTAGCAGTAGCCGGCCTGGAAGGCGGGCCCAGCGTGGTGGCCGGGCGGGCGGCAGACCGCGTAGGTGAAGCGGGCGCCGCCGAGCAGCCGCTCGGCGGCGGTGACCGCGGTCCGGATGCCCTCGCGCGCGGCGGCCACGAGGCCGGCGTTGACCGGGATGTCGGGCTCCAGCCCGGGCGGGGCGAAGTCCGACATCACCACCGGCTCGGCGCCGCGCACCTCCTCCAGCGCCTGCAGGTAGGTCGCCTCGTGCAGCGCCGTCAGCGTCCGCTCGACGTCCTCGTCGGCGGCGTCGGCGGCGACCGGCCGCACCCGCGAGTGGCGGACGAGCCCGGCGCGCAGCTCGACCAGGCGCCGGTTCCCGTCCTGGCCCGGGATCCGCCGGTCGCCTTCCCGCACCCAGAAGGCGTCGTCGTCGCGGCCCTGCCGCTGCTCGACGACGACCAGCTCGGAGCTCCCCTGCGGTTCGGGCTCAACCATCGTCGAGCAGCCTCCGCATCCGCGGCCCGAGATGCTCGAAGCCGTTGCGGCGGTAGAAGGACTCGGTCGAAGCGATCGCCGCGAAGGTCTCCCGCGGCAGGCCGACCTCGAGCCGGCTGACACCGCGGCTTCGCGCCTGGGACGCGATCGCCTCGACCAGTTCCGCTCCGACGCCGCGACTCCGCCAGTCCTCGTCAACCCAGAGGTCCTGGATCGTCGCGTAGACGCCGGGAACGTGTATCGCCCGCTGCCAGCTGGCACTGAGGACGCCGACGAGCCTGCCGTCGGCCTCCGCCACCAGCACCGAACCCCCTGCCGGGTCGGCGAGCAGCGCCCGCACCTCTGCCTCGAGGTCGGGCCGCTCGGGCCGGCGGCCGCCGAGCTCGACGAGAAGGGACTCGATCGCGGTCGCGACCCCCTCGACGTCCTCGGCTCCCGCCTCGCGAACGGTGGTTTGGGTCGCCACCGGCTCGGTCACGCGGCCTCCGCGTGCCGGGCGGCCGGCTCCAGCTCGACGCTCCAGGCGTCGGCGCCGTCCCCGCCGGTGACGGTGCGCGCGATCGCCGCCATCGGGGCGCGCGCCTTGAGCAAGATCTCGTCGAACTCCTCCTCGGGGTCCGACTGCATCACGATCGCGCCGCCGGCGCCGATCGTCGTCCGCCCCGGCCGCATCACGATCGTGCGGATGACGATGTTCATGTCGGTCGAGCCGTCGGCGCCGAAGTAGCCGATCGAGCCGGAGTAGACGCCGCGCGCCTCGGCCTCGAGGTCGTCGATGATCTCCATCGTCCGCTCCTTCGGGGCGCCGGTCATCGAGCCGCCGGGGAAGCAGGAGCGGACGCATTCGACCGGGCTGCGCTCCTCGGCGAGGCGGCCGACGATCGTCGAGACCATCTGGTGGACGGTCGCGTAGGGCTCGATCGTCATCAGCTGGGGCACTTCGACCGATTCGACGTCGCAGACGACGCCGAGGTCGTTGCGCAGCAGGTCGACGATCATCAGGTGCTCGGCGTAGGTCTTTTCGTCTTCCTTCAGCTCGTGGCGCAGCGCCTCGTCCTCGGCCGGGTCCGCGACCCGGGAGATCGTCCCCTTGATCGGCCGCGCCATCACCTGGCGCTCGCGGTCGACCGAGATGAAGCGCTCGGGCGAGGAGCTGACGACCGCGTACTCGCCGAAGCGCAGGAAGGCGGCGAACGGCGAGGGGTTGCTGCGGCGCAACTGCCGGTAGAGCTCGAACGGCTCCGGGCTGGCGTCGGTCGAGAACTGGTCGGTGAGGCAGACCTCGTAGGACTCGCCCGCCAGCAGTTCCTCCTGGGATTTGCGGATGTCGGCGAGGTAGCGCTCGCGCCCGCGCCCGGAGTGGAAGCGGACGTGGCCGCCCGGGTCGGCCGGCGGCGCCAGCGGCCGCTGGGCCGGCGGGTCGGCGATCGCCTCCTCGATCAGCTCCTCCGCCGCGTCCAGCCAGAGCTCGGCCTCGGGATCCGCGCCGCGGCAGAGGGCGAAGACGTAGGTCTTGTCCCTGGTGTGGTCGACGGCGACGACCCGGTTGGCGAGCATCATCGCCGCGTCGGGCATGTCGGAGCTGTGGACGTTTGGCGAGCCGCAGTCGGCCTTCAGCTCGTAGCCGAGGTAGCCGACGTAACCGCCGACGAGGCCGCGCTCGATCCCCTCCGGCGGCTCGACCGCGATCCGCTTCAGCTCGCGGTCGAGGAAGTCGAAGATCGACTTGTGCTCGACGCTCCCGACCCCGCCGCGGTCGAGCGAGACCTCGCCGCTGTCGACGTCATAGGTGGCGACGCAGCGGTCGGCGCCGGCGGCCGCCCGGCGGGCGGGTTCGCGATCGCGCCGGCGATCAGGTCACGCGCCGCATCCAGCCACAGCTCGGCCTCGGGGTCCTCGCCGTTGCAGAGGGCGAAGACGT
>JBKPOX010000020.1:0-1577 GCA_046733335.1 Actinomycetota bacterium
CCGACGGCGAGGTAGGCGTCCCCCTCGCCGGCCTTGATCGCGTTGCCGGCGTGGCGGATCGCGTCGAGGCTGGAGGAGCAGTAGCGGGAGACGGTGACCCCGTTGACCTCCTGCGGCAGCTTCTCGCTGAGCAGGGAGATGATCCGGGCGAGGTTGAAGGCCTGCAGGCCCTGCGGCATACCGACGCCGCAGAAGACGTCTTCGATCAGGGCCGGGTCGACCTCCGGGTTGCGCTCGAGCAGCTGGTCGACGACGTAGGCGCCCATCTCGTCGGGGCGGAGCTGGGCCAGCGACCCCTTGAAGGCACGGCCGATCGGCGTGCGGATGGTGTCGACGATGACTGCTTCGGGCATTCCTGTCTCCTTGAGGCGTGGGAAGGGCTTGCGACTGCGGCAGGAGGGTAGTTGACCGGAACGGTGGGCGTTTCGTGCGATTTGTCACGAACTTCGGCGGCAGCGTCCATGACCTGCGTTACATTCGCCTCAATCCACCTCGCGCCCACGCGAGATCTGCCGCCCGGCGGCAACGAAAGGAGGGCCCCTTCATGCCTGAGGGTTACTGCGTCAAGGAGCGCAAGAAGGTCGAGATAAAAGACGCCAAACAGGTGACGATGAAGAACGGTCGTCCGGCGATCCAGGGCGTCTGCCCTGACTGCGGGACGAAGATCTTCAAGATCGGGAAACTCGAATAGGGGCCTCCCTGAGAGGAATTTGAACCCGGCCTTGCCGGGGGGCGTATCCCGGGTCGGATGATCCCTTTGACGATGGGAACTTCGGCCCGGGGAGCGCTCAGCCGCGAACGCGACGTCCGCGAGGCCTACGCCGCCCACTCCGGTGAGCTGTACGGCTTCGCGGTTCGGTCGCTCGGCGACGCGGGGCTCGCCGAGGAGGCGGTGCAGGAGACCTTCCTCCGCGCCTGGCGGGCGGGGGACCGCTTCGACCCGACGATCGGGTCGCTGCGGACCTGGCTCTTCGCGATCCTGCGCAACGTGGTGATCGACCTCGGGCGGGCCCGGGCCGCCCGCCCGGGGGTCGCCGAGGGTGGGATCGAGCCGAGCGTCGAGCCGCTCGACCAGGCGCTGCTCTCGTGGCAGGTGGAGGAGGCGATGCGGCGGATCGGCGAGGAACACCGGCGGGTGATCGTCGAGACCTACTACCGGGGGCGGCCGTACGCGGAGGTCGCCGAGGAGCTGGGGGTGCCGGAGGGCACGATCAAGAGCCGGGTCTACTACGGGCTGCGGGCGCTGCGGGTGGTGCTCGAGGAGATGGGCTATGAGGACTAGGACCGACTGCCGGGGTTGGCGCGAGCTGCTCGGCGCGTACGCGCTCGGGCAGCTCGAGGGCGAGGAGCGGGCGGGTCTGGAGGCGCACCTGGAGGGCTGCGCGGGGTGCCGGGCGGAGCTGGCACTGCTGGAGCCGGTGGCGCAGGCTCTCCCCCACGCCGACCCGGCCCGGTTCGAGTCGGCGCCGCAGCCGCCGCCGGAGCTTGGCGCGCGGATCGCGGCGACGATCGCGGGCGAGCGCAAGCAAACCGAGAAACGGCATCGGCGCCGGCTGTTCGGCGGCTTCGCCCTCGGC
>JBKPOX010000021.1:0-1520 GCA_046733335.1 Actinomycetota bacterium
ATGACCGAGCAGACCACCGACCGCCTCCTGCTGGAGGACGCCGCCCGCCAAGCCCGCAACGACGCGCACCGCCAGCAGGTCGCCGCCGACGCGCAGGCGCTCGCCCAGTACCGGCAGCAGGCCCCGGAGCGGGCCAAGGACGCCGCCCGCCGGGTCCTCGGCGACTACGTCGAGCGGGGCACCTGGACCGCGACCGGCGGCCCGGAGGACTACGGCTGGGTCTACAGCGCCGTCGCCGAGATCGACGGTTTCCGGTTCCTCTCGACCACCCGCTACCAGGACTACAGCAGCGTCGATGACCTGTACCTGCTCGTGCCCTGCCCGAACGACGGCCACGAGCCGACCGACCGCCGCGTCGAGGTCTACTCCCTCGCGCAGCTCGCCGACCTGATGGATGCCCTTGAGGGTGCTGACGAGGGCGATCTGTCCCGGATGGGTGACTGCTCGGCCTGTTACTTCCTCCGCGAGGGGCGCGCCGAGCAGACGGCGGCGCCCACGCCGGCGCCGACGGCGACCGAGCGGCTGGTCGAGGCCTTGGAAACCGTGATCGAGGACCGGATCGGCCAGCGTCTCGACGGGTTCCTGTCCACCTACCTGCCCGACCGGATCTGAAGGAGGCCGTCATGGGGGACTCCTGGGGCCACACCCTGACCCGCCTCTCCTCCGAGGCCCTGGCCAAGATCGACCGCCGCGTCGCCCACTTCCGCGAGCAGGGCTACGGCTACGACGGCGACCTCGAACAGGCCCGCTCCTGCACGCTCGGTCGGGTCACCCACCTCGACCAGGCCGAGTACCTGTTCACCTACAGCTACGTGACCGGCCGGGCCGGTCGGGTGTCGTTCGCCAGCAAGAACGTCTGCCGCGACCACGCCGAGAAGGCGGCCGCGAAGTACGGGATCGACCTGGAGCAGGTCGGCCGCGAGCCGGGGGGTGCGCTGTGACCTCGATCCTGGCCCTGGGCATCCGGGCCGCCGCCCTGTTCGTGGCCGTCCTCGCCCTCGGCGGCCGCTCCCGCCCCGCCGTCGTCGGCCTCGTCGTCCTGGCCCTCGTTGTCTGGCGGCTGGCCCGGCTGCCCGAGCTGGCCGAGGGCCGGCGGCTCTGGCGCAACAGCACCGACCCGGCGTTCCAGGGCGACGGCTGGCATTGGACGCTGTGTCTGCTGCTTCCGAATTGGCTGCTGTGGTCGTCGCCGATGCGGAACGACCGGTGGGCCAGTACCCCGGTCCGGGCGCCGTTCACCCTCGACATGCTGGTCCTGACCCGCGTCCAGCGGCGGGCGTGCATCGTGGAGTTCTGGGAGACGCGGGCGCTTGAGGCGCGGCTGGGGCGGCCGCTGGAGCGGTGGGAGACCATCGAACGAGAGGAGCCGAATGCCTGACCGGCGGCGCTGTCCCCGCTGTGGCCGGCTGGTCGCGTTCCGGCCCGCCTACGGGGCCAAGGTCCGGGCGGGGAAGTCGATCCCGGCGTTGATGCTGCCGGTGCCGCACAACCGGCTGGATCCGGTGACGGGGGAGCCGGGC
>JBKPOX010000022.1:0-4241 GCA_046733335.1 Actinomycetota bacterium
CGGGTCGGGGGAGTCGAGGCGGGGCGGGGCGGTCACCGCATCCCCTCCCACAGCCATGAACCCTGCTCGTGCCCGAGAGCAGTAGCGGACTGCGGTCGTCCGGTTGCCCCTTGGAACTGAGCCGGCATGGCGTTGGCGGAACCGTGAGCGACCGGCTTGCCCTCGCGGGCCTTCAGGCGGCGGGCGTAACGGCTCCAAGCCTCAGCCCGGGCCTTGTCGCCTTCGCGGCGGATCTGGCGGGCCTTGCGGAACGCCTGCTCGGAAGTCATCTGCTGCTCCAGTTCGTCTCGGCCTTGCCGCAGTGAACGCAGTAGGGACCGGGGGTTGAGTCGGTCATGCTCTGGGTTCCCATGAGGATCCCCGAGCGGAGGTGGGTGTCGGTCGGGCTCCAGGTGCAGGTGATGTGGTCGGGGAACGGGGCTTCGATGATGATGCGTAGCATGGGTCAGATCGCCTCCACGAAGATGCCGGCGAGGAGTGGGTCACCAGCGAAATCGTCGGCCACCAGGTCGTAGACCTCCTGCTCGGTCCACTCGCCAGCCAGGTCCAGGAACCGCTCCTCGCCCTTGTCGCCGTCGTGGTCGATCCGGACCCGGTACTGCATCTTCTGGCTCCCTCTTCCTAGTTCTGCCCTGCAAGAACATAGTAACCCCTAGGGGGGAGGATGTCAAGCCCTAGGGGTTAGCTTCTTTGTCAGGCACCAGCCGATAATCGGCCTGTGACTCTCCATGCTCCTTCGAGCCCCGAGCGAAGGGCGGGATCCAGAACCGCCCCGACAGCCGCCCGAACAACAGCCCCCGCCCATACTCGGGACCGTAGTGGGCAAAGTGACCGGCAACCGACGTCAACGGCACCCCCCGGGCCATCCCGTCGTCCTTCACACCACGGGTCGAGCGGCCGACCGGGAACACGTTGATCGTCTTGACCGTCACCCCGAGCCGGGCGAGCCGCTTGCGCTCATGGCGCTCTCGGACGGGTTCGACCAGCTCGACGTTCCTACAGTTCATGAAGTTCAGGGCACCGAGGAGGACTAGGTGGGCCATGTCCCAGCGCTCCATCGGATACTCGGGTATCAGATGCACCCAGTGGAGGTCGGCCGGCTCGCCGTTCTCGTAAACCGCGAAGCGCCACACATGAACCGGGCCCAGCGTCTTCATCGCCAGCCCGAGCGTCTCGGAGCGTCCACCGGTCCACACGCAGGTGTCGATCGCCCACCGGACCCGGTCCCAGTCCACCGGGTCGGCCGTCCCGTCCCACAGCGGCCGCCGCTCCGGCTTCTCGAACTCGGTCGCGGTGGACTGCATGACGGTGACGTTGCCGTGTTGGTTGACATAGCAGATGGCCGAGTTCTGCCACGGCGGGGCGATGCTCGGGTGGTCCTCGTACACATAGACTGGCCGGGGGTTGTCGACCAGGGACCGGTAGATGCCGGTCGCGTCGACCACCACCGCGCCCTTGACCCGTTTCAGGGCGAGCTCGTGGAGGCCGGGGTTGTCGGCCAGTGGGTTGTGGACGTGGCCGGCGCGGAGGTCGGCGATCACCCGGGCGATCGGCTCGGCGCTCACGAGGTGTCGGCCTTCCACGGGTTCAGCCATTACTGGCGGCGCGGCCCGACCGGCGTGCTCGGCTCCGGCTCCCAGTCCGACAGCAACCACCGCTCCTGCTCCAGGCGGGCCAGCTCCGGATAGATCGACCCCCCAGGCAACCTCGCCACCCGGCAGAGGTCGGTGACATACCAGCGGGTCTCCGGGTAGCGCAGGAACACCTCCAGCACCCGCTGGCGGCGGACCACGCGATAGTGCCGGAGCCGCATCAGGATCAGGACCAGCGCCAGGGCGACACCGAACACGGCCAGCTGCTGGAGATCGGTCATCGTCCCGCTGCTTCGACGAACCGGAGAGTGCGCTGCTGACCGTCGTCCCAGGTCACATACCCCTCCGCCCGCAGCCGCTCCAACTGGCCATGCACCGTCCGAAACGGTATCCCGATCTGGTCGGCGATCTCCCGCACCGACGGCGGGTAGCCGCGTAGGGCCAGCGACTCGCTCAGGCAGGCCAGGATCGCCACCCGCGGCCCGATCCCGAACACCGACAGCTTGGTATCCATAGCGCTCCCCTTCACCAGGAGTTATAGAACCGCAGGACATGAACGTCGGGCGGGAGCTTGCGCACGTCGACTTCGAACCCAGCCCGAGAGTCGTCCTGCCACTCCCGCACGACCTCTCCGATATCCAGCTCGACGACGACTCCGGCCTCGTCCGGCGGGCCGTACTCAAAGAACGCCTGAACCACTTCGGGCGGGTCGATCCCGGCCGCCTTGCTGGCGTCATAGACGGCCTTCATCTGCCGCCACCGTTCGTCCGGTGGCCGAAACCCGACGACGTGCGTTGACATGCTCATAGCTCTCTCCCTCAGCAGTGTCGTAGTTCGACCCGGCCGGTATCGCCGGCGTCGTCGACCACGGTCAGCCGCAGCCGATCCTCGACCAGCGCCCCGTCCAACCGGAACCACAACGCCGACCCGACCGTCCGCAGCGACACCACCCGGCCCTCGTCGATCCGGCCGGCCACGGCCATGAAGTCCCGGCCGCCGAACGACAGCTCGCCGGTCAGGTCCCCGGTCGGGACCAGCACCCGCCCCCCGCTCGCGTCGGTACCCTCGACCAGTTCCTCGGACAGGTTCAGGGCGACGACCTCGTCGGCCTGCCCACACCAGGTCCCGGTGACGCTCCGCGGTGCCGCGTCAGGCCAGAACTGGTCCCCGACCCACCGGCCACCCAGGAACACCGCGGCCACCGCGACCAGGACCAGCAGCCACACCCCGACCCCGGCCAGCCCGCCCCCACGCGTCGGCGGATCGCACTCATGGCAGCCGAGGCTGTCGAGGTAGCCGTGCTCGCACAGCCACGTCGGCCCGGCCCCACCGCTCACCGGCCGCCCTCCCGGCCCTCAAGCTGCCGGCGCAGCAGCGCCGCCCCGGCCAGCTCCCACCCGAGCACGTCCGCCGACCGGGTCGGGTCGGGGCCGATCCCGGCGGCCATCCCGGCCGCGATCACCCGCTCGAAGTAGTCGCGGGCCACCCGAGCCGTGACCGGCCCCCGCCGGCCGAGCTGGTCCTGGAGGGCGGCCGCGGTCCGCTCGACCCGGGCCTGGACGCCGGGGCCCTGCTCGTCGTAGGTCGAGACGACGATCTCCATGAGGTTGTCGATGTCGGGGAGGTGCGCCGGGTTCACTGGCGGCCGTCCTTCCCGGCCCATGCTGGCTGGTCGCCACCGCCGGACAGCGACGGCTGCCGTGGCTCCCGCGGCCGCTGCGGCGACTCCGGCTCCTTCACCGGCCTAGAGGTTAGCGGCGCGAGCTGGACGTCGAGGAAGTACATTTCCTGGGCCCATAACGAGAGACCTAGCCCGAGCCTCATCGCCGCCCGCTTGAGCGCATCCGACGCCGCGTCCTTCAGCCGGGCCCCGTCCGTCGCCCAGTTGTGCGGGTCGGTGTCACCAACCTCCTCGACCTGGGTCCGGCGGCCGTCGACCTCGCAGGTTAGCCGCCACACGGCGCCGGTCACGACCTGATGCAGGGCGGGGGTACCGGCCTTGGCGCGGCGGCTCCGCCCCTGCGGGTCCGGCGGGACCTCCGGGATATCGCTGCGGAGAATCTCGACGAGCTGGAAGTCGAACGGGCCGACCACCGACAGGAGCCGCTGGGTGATGACGTGGTGGGCGACGTAGTCCTGGCCGTCCTTCTGCTCGACGAACTGCTGGGGGAACCGCTTAGCCAGTTCGACCAGGTCGGGCCAGCCCGGCTCGCCGGTCTCCCGGTTCACACGCTCGGTCATCGGGGTTCTCCTTTGGCTAGACCCGGCCTTGGACGAAGCACGGCAGGCAGACGGCCTTGCCCTCGGTCATCACCTCGGCGTCGGGAGCCTGCTGGGCTCGCTCGATCAGGGCTGGGTCGTCGGCGTCGCTGACGCGCCACTCCTGCTCACCCGCTGCGCGGCGGGTGTCCTCTAGCTCCCGGGCCCGGCCGTTGACGGCCCAGACGACGTGCTGTACGCACTTCATGGTCTCCTCCCTCGTTTCTGGCCGTAGTCGCACCGCACCCTGCCCGGCTCCCCCGTCACCGGATCCAGCCGGTTGTGCGGCACCGGCAGCATCAACGCCGGGATCGACTTCCCCGCCCGGACCTTGGCCCCGTAGGCGGGCCGGAACGCGACCAGCCGGCCACAGCGGGGACAGCGCCGCCG
>JBKPOX010000023.1:0-7647 GCA_046733335.1 Actinomycetota bacterium
GCGGCCGACGGAGTCGAGGCACGCACGGCCCGGGGCACGGTCCGCGCCGGGCGCGGCGTCCTGGCGATCGGCGCCGCCGCCAGGGGCCGGCGCGGGCCCCTGCGCGACCGCCTCACCGTCGCCTCCTCCCACATCGTCCTCACCGAGCCGGTCCCCGACGTGCTGGAGGAGGTCGGCTGGACGGGAGGCGAGTGCATCACCGACTCCCGCTCGCTGCTGCACTACTTCCGGACCACCCCCGACGGCCGCATCGCCTTCGGCTGGGGCGGCGGCCGGATCGCGATGGGCGCCCGGACGGGGGGCCGGTCCGAGGTCGACCCCGCGGTCATCGCCGCCGCGACCGAGCACCTCCACGAGTACTTCCCGGCCCTGCGGGGCCGCCGCATCACCCACGCCTGGGGCGGGCCGATCGACGCATCGCCGACCCACCTTCCCGGGGTCAGGACCATCGCCCCCGGTTGCGCCTGGGCGGCCGCCGGCTACACCGGCAACGGCGTCGGCCCCAGCAACATGGTCGGCCGCACCCTCGCCTCCCTCGCTCTGGGAAGGGCGGACGAGCACAGCAACCTCGCCTTCGTCGACGACGTGACCCCCCGCCTACCCCCCGAGCCCCTGCAGTGGATCGGCGGCGAAGCCATCCGTAAAGCCATCCTCAAGAAGGAGGAGGCCGAGATGCGAGCCCGCCCGCCCGGCCGCCTCGCCTCAGCCATCACCCGCGTACCGGAGCGAATCGGCTTCCACATCGGCCGCTAGCCGCACTGCAGTTCGGGTTATTGCGCGGCAGTCGTGCCCGGCAGGGGGATCGCGCCGCCCGTTTCCGCCCCGGGCCGCACTGCGGCCATTCGCTCGGCGCGGCGCTGTTGGATCAACACCAGGGCGACGGCGATCACCGCGACGACGAAGAGGAGGGTCGCGATCGCGTTCACCTGGACGGGAATGCCGCGCAGGCTGACGCCGTAGACGTAGAGGGGGAAGGTGACGGTGGTGCCCGAGTTGAAGTTGGAGATCACGAAGTCGTCGATCGAGAGCGCGAAGGCGAGCAGCGCCGCGGCGACGACGCCGGGCGCCAGCAGCGGCAGGGTCACGGTGCGGAAGGTCACGAATGGGCTCGCCCCGAGGTCCGCTGCCGCCTCCTCGAGGTTGCGGTCGAAGCCGATCAGCCGCGAGCGGACGACGACGACGACGAAGCTGATCGAGAACATCACGTGGGCGATCAGCAGCGTCGTGAACCCGAGCGCGAACGTGTAGTAGATGAACATCGAGAGCAGCGAGGCGCCGATCACCACCTCCGGCGTCGCCATCGGGATCACGATCAGCAGGTTTGCCAGCCGCTTGCCGTGGAAGCGGTGGCGGACGAGGGCGATCGCCATCGCGGTGCCGATCGCGGTGGAGATCAGGGTCGCGAAGAAAGCCAGCCGCAGGCTGGTGAGGAGGGCTTCGTTGAGTTCCGGTTTCGAGAACATCGTCTGCCAGTACTCGAGGGTGAAGCCGTCGTCGAGGCCGAAGGTGAGTTTGTCCTTCGGGGTGTCCCCGAAGGAGAAGATCCCGATGACGACGATCGGGATCAGCATGTAGGCGACCGCGAGGCCGGCGTAGATCGGCAGCGCGTTCCGCCGCAGCCACGCCCACGCTCGCGCCGGCGCGCTCACCTCAGGCCCTCTCCTCGTCTTCGTCACCCATGAACGCCTCGGTCCCGGCGAAGCGGATGTAGATCAGGACGACGGCCAGGATCAGCGCCATCATCAGGAACGAGAGCGCCGCGGCCTCGGGATAGTCGCGCTGGTTCAGGTAGAGCGACTGGATCACGTTGCCGATCATCGATTGCCCGGTCCCGCCCAGCAGCTGCGCGTTTATGTAGTCGCCGAAGGCGGGGATGAAGGTGAGCAGGACGCCGGCGACGATTCCCGGCATCGTCAGCGGCAGCGTCACCTTGAGGAATGCCGTGCGCGAGGAGGAGTAGAGGTCCTTGGCTGCCTCGACCAGCCGCAGGTCGAGCCGCTCCAGGTTCGCGTAGAGCGGCAGGATCATAAACGGCAGGAAGTTGTAGGTGAGCCCGGCGATCACCGCGCCGGAAGTCGCCAGCACGCGCCCGTCGCCCGGCGTCAGCGAGAGCGTCTGCAGGACGCCCACCACCGGGCTGTCGTCGCTGAGGATGGTTTTCCAGGCGATCGTGCGGATCAGGTAGGTGGTGAAGAACGGCGCGATCACCGCGAACAGCAGCAGCGTCTTGAAGCGGCCGGAGCGGAAGGCGATCGCGTAGGCCAGCGGATAGCCGATCAGCAGGCAGAGCAGCGTCGCCGTGCCGGCATAGAAGAAGGAGCGGATGATCTGCTCGGTGTGTCCGGAGAGTGCATCCGGGAAGTTCTCCCAGGCCCAGGTGAATTCGAAGCCGCCGGTCGTCAGCGAGCCCGAGTAGAGCGCCAGTTCGCCCATGAAGTACATGGGCACGACGAAGAAGAAGAGGAGCCAGAGCAGGCCTGGTCCCAGCAGCCAGTACGGGACCAGGCGTTGACTCCAGCGCCTCATCGCTCAGCCGGTGAGCACGTTCTGCCAGGCCTCGTTGACCCGGTCCAGCTCCGGCGGGGTGGTCTGACCGGTGCAGTTGCGGGTGAACTGCTCGGATGGGAAGACGATCTCGCTTTTCGCGAGGTCCGACCCGCGTTTTTCGAGGATCGGTTTGACGCCATCGACGGGAGAAATGTATTCGACGTATTCCGTGATGTCGGCGGCCACCTCCGGTTGGTAGACGAAGTTCATGAAGGCGATCGCCGCCGCCGTGTTAGGGGCGCCGACCGGGATCACCATGTTTTCCGACCACCTCACGCAGCCCTCGCTCGGCATCCGCCATTCGGCATTCGCATTTTCGATCAGCGAGGCGTCGCCCGACCAGCCGATCGCCGCGACGATGTTGCCGGCGGTCAGGTCCTCGGTGTAGTCGTTGCCGGTGAAGCGGCGGATCTGGCCGGAGTCGGCGGCGGCGTCGACTTTGTCGATCGCCGCCAGCCACTGGTCAGCGCTTGCCTCGGCGGGATCGACCCCTTCGGCCAGCATCACCAGCGCCGGGGTTTCCCGAAGTTCGTCGAGCATCGTCACCTTGCCCTTGTACTTAGGGTCGAAGAGGTCGTTGACCGATTTGATCTCCGGCGCCTTCGAGGTGTCGACCCAGATTCCCGTCATGCCGCCCTGCCATGGCACCGAGAACCTGCGCTCTGGATCGAACGGCGGGCTCTCCAGGCCAGGCAGGAGGTTCTCGAAGACCGTCGGAAGGTCGCCCTTTTCGATCTCCTGCAGGTAACCGAGATCGTGCATCTGCTCGGCCATGTAGTCGGCGACGACGAAGAGGCTGCGCCCCCCCGACTCGCCCTGTTCCAGCTGGGGCTGCAGCTTGCCGAAGAACGAATCGTTGGAGTTGATGTCCTCGATGTAGTCCACCTTGACGCCGGTCTTGTCTTCGAACTCGGCGACCGTCCCGCTCTTGCCGGGGTCGATGTAGCCGGGCCAGTTGGAGAACACCAGCTCGCCCTTGGCCGCACCGCCTTTGGCCGTGGTGGCTTCGCTGCTGTCGCCGCCTCCTCCCCCGCCGCCGCAGGCCGCGAGCCCGAGCGCCAGGGCGAGCACGGCGAGCGCCGCGAGCATCCGTCCCCAGGACATGTCAGGTCCCCCTCTGTCCGTTGCCATCCGACTCACCCTCTCTGTAGTGCCTCTACTCCCGGGCCCTCGATGCCCACTGGGGCACTCCCGTTCCCGGCGGAACCCTCTGCTGCTGACTCTCGTACGACGTGCATGTGCTCGGGCTCCCAGCTCAATTCCACCCGGGCGCCGCCGCCAGGCAGGCGCTGCCGTTCGGCCTCGCTCGCGTTCGGGACCAGGACCGTCATCCGCACCCCCTCGTCGAGGCCGACGACGATCTGCGTCGCGGTTCCCAGGTAGAGCGAACTCTCGACCACCCCCTCGACCCGCGTCGAACCCTCGGCGTCGGTCTCTCCCTCCCCGAGCGGCGTGACGCGAAGCTTCTCCGGCCGGACCACCGCGGCGCACCGCTCCCCGCTCGCCAGGCCGTCGGTCCCGGTGGTTATCTCCGGGCCGCTCTGCAGCCGCACCCGGCCGCTGCCGACCACGGTCGCCGGCATCAGGTTGGAGACGCCGATGAAGCCGGCGACGAAGGTGGTGGCGGGGCGCTCGTAGACCTCCTCCGGGGTGGCGACCTGTTCGACCCTGCCGCGGTTCATCACCGCGATCCGGTCGCTCATCGTCAGCGCCTCCTCCTGGTCGTGGGTGACGTAGACGAAGGTGATCCCGACCTCGCGCTGGATCCGCTTCAGCTCCACCTGCAGGCCCTTGCGGAGCTTTAGGTCGAGCGCCCCGAGCGGCTCGTCGAGGAGCAGGACCTTCGGCAGGTTGACGAGCGCCCGCGCCAGCGCCACCCGCTGCTGCATCCCGCCAGAGAGCTGGGAGGGCTTGCGCTTGGCCTCGGCGGCGAGCCCGACCCGCTCGAGCTCGGCCCGGACCCGTTCGGCGATCTCGTCCCTCGCGACCTTCTTCCGCTTCAGCCCGAAGGCGACGTTGGCCTCGACGCTGAGGTGCGGGAAGAGCGCGTAGCTCTGGAAGACGGTGTTGGTCGGGCGCCGGTGGGGCGGCAGCCCGGCGACGTCCTCGCCCTCGATCCGGATCGCGCCGCTGGTCGGTTGCTCGAAGCCGGCGATCATCCGCAGGGTGGTCGTCTTGCCGCAGCCGCTCGGGCCGAGCAGGGTGAAGAACTCCCCCCGGTCGAGCTGGAGGTCGAGGTCGTCGACCGCCGCCAGCGCGCCGAAGCGCTTGGTAACGCTGCGGAGCTCGACGCTCGAGGTCTCTCCGTGGGCGTCCATCAGTGGTCTTCCTGGCCTCCTGTAGGTGCGGAGTCACTACCCGGATCAGCCGCTCTGTACCAGCGACGGTAAGCCTCGGTGGAAGCCCGCGCAAGGGGCGAATGTCCTAAAAGCACAGGAGGGGCTTATACGGCACGTACAAGCTGGATGTCAGTCCTTGACCCAACGACCACTTGCGATTGTTGCCCGCTGGCTCTAGCTTTGTCCATAACGTCGCACGGAAGAGGAGGGCCCCGCATGGCCACCGCGTCGCAAGCGCCGGCAGGAACCGATCTCCAGCAGCTGGCCCGCCAGCACCTCTGGATGCACTTCTCGCGGATGGGCGCCTACGGCCCCGACCACGAGATCCCGATCATCACCCGGGCCGAGGGCTGCTACGTCTACGACGAGCACGGCAACCGCTACCTCGACGGCCTCTCCGGCCTCTTCTGCGTCAACGCCGGCCACGGCCGCAGCGAGTACGGCGAGGCCGCGGCGCGCCAGGTCGAGGAGCTCGACTTCTACACGCTCTGGAGCTACGCCCATCCGCGGGCGATCGAGCTCGCGGCGCGGATCGCCTCGCTGGCGCCGGGCGACCTCAACCGGGTCTTCTTCACCTCCGGCGGCTCGGAGGCGGTCGAGTCGGCGCTGAAGCTGGCCCGCAACTACCACCGGATTCACGGCAAGGGGCAGAAGCACAAGGTGATCGCCCGCGAGGTCGCCTACCACGGCACCTCGCTGGGGGCGCTCTCGGCGACCGGGATCACCGACCTGCGCAGCCAGTTCGAGCCGCTGACCCCGGGCGGCTGCCACGTCCCCAACACGAACGTCTACCGCTGGCCGGAGGACCGCGACCCGCTCTGGGCCGCCGACGCGATCGAGGAGCGGATCGTCTTCGAGGGGCCGGAGACCGTCGCCGCGGTGATCCTCGAGCCGGTGCAGAACGCGGGCGGCTGCTTCGTCCCGCCCGACGGCTACTTCCAGCGGGTGCGGGAGATCTGCGACACCTACGACGTGCTGATGATCTCCGACGAGGTGATCTGCGCCTGGGGCCGCCTCGGCCATTATTTCGGCTGCGAACGCTTCGACTACCTGCCGGACATGATCACCGTCGCCAAGGCGCTGACCTCGGCCTACGCGCCGATGGGCGGCGTGATCGTCTCCGACGAGGTGGCGGCGCCGTTCATGGAGGGGAACGCCTCCTTCGCCCACGGCTTCACCTTCGCCGGCCACCCGATCGCCGCCGCGATCGCGATGGCCAACCTCGACGTCTACGAGCGCGAGGACCTCTGCGGTCACGTGCTGCGCAAGGAGGGCGAGTTCCGGCAGATGCTGGAGTCGCTGCACGAGCTGCCGATCGTCGGCGACGTGCGCGGCGCCGGCTACTTCCACGCGGTCGAGCTGGTCAAAGACAAGGAGACGAAGGAGAGCTTCGACGACGAGGAGTCCGAGCGGCTGCTGCGCGGCTTCCTCTCCGGCGAGCTCTACAAGCGGGGGCTGATCTGCCGGGCCGACGACCGCGGCGACCCGGTCGTGCAGCTGGCGCCGCCGCTGATCGCCGACAGCGTGCAGTTCGAGGAGATCCACGACGTCCTCCGCGAGGTGCTGACCGAGGCCTGGGACCAGGTCGTCGGGCGCTCGCCCGGGGCGGCTCCGGCTCGCGTCCGACGGAGATCGTCGCTCTAGGGGGCGCCGGTGCTCACCGTCCAGAGCCTGCTCGACGAGCTCGGCCTCGAGCTGGCGGCCGGGGCCGACGCCGCGGCGGCGCCGGTCCGCTGGGTTCACATCTCCGAGCTCCAGGACCCGACGCCCTGGCTCTCCGGCGGCGAGCTGATGCTGACCACGGGCATCCCCCTCGACACCGCCGCCAAGCAGCGGGCCTTCGTCCGCATCCTCGCCGACCGCAACCTGGCCGGGCTCGGCGTCGGGACCGGGTTCAGCCACAAGTCGCTGCCGAAGGCGCTGGTCGACGAGGCCGAGAAGCGCGGCTTCCCGCTCTTCGAGGTGCCCTACTCGGTGCCGTTCATCGCGATCACCGAGAAGGCCTTCGCCAAACTCGTCAACGAGCAGTACGAGGTGCTGCAGCGGGGGGTCGCGGTCCAGCGGCGGCTGGAGCGGCTGGTGCTGGAGGAGCGCGGGCTGGAGGAAATCGCCGCCACCGTCGCCTCCGCCGTGGGGGGGACCGTGGCGGTCCTCGACGCCCGCGGCGAGCGGCTCGCCGGGCGCGGCTTCCGCCGCCAGCTCTCGACCGAGGCGATCGCGGCGATCCGCAAGGAAGCGCTCAGCCACTCCGGCGACGGGCACCCCTTCGTCCCCTCGCACCCGACGGTTCAGGGGCGGGCGCTCGCGCATCCGGTCATCTCCCCCGGCGGCGGCCCGCCGCAGGCATGGGTGGTGATCGTCCGCGACTCCGGCGGCCTCGCCGACTTCGAGCGGCTGATCCTGCAGCAGGCGGTCGCCGTCGTGGCGCTGGAGCTGATGCGGCGGCGGGTCGCCCAGGAGACCGAGCGGCGGCTGGCCGGCGACGTGCTGGCGGCGGCGCTCGGCGGGCGGATGGATCCAGCCGAGCTGCGCCGCCGGCTCGAGCCGTTCGGGATCGGCGAGGAGGCGGCCGTCCTGGTCTTCTCGCTGGCCGATCCCGGCGCGGCGGCGGGGTCCCTGGAGACGGCGCTCGCCGGGGACGCCTGCGCCGCGGTGGTCGCCCCCCACAGCGCCAACGGGCGCGAGCTGCTCTGCGCGGTCGTCGACTGCGCCGAGCGGGACCCGCTCGAGGTCGCCGGCAAGGCGTTCGCCGCGGGCGTCG
>JBKPOX010000024.1:0-2188 GCA_046733335.1 Actinomycetota bacterium
CCCGGGTCCAGGGGGCGGGGGCGAGGGCTCGAGCGGGCCTGGGAGCGGATCAGGCGGAGCGGCCCGCGGCGGCGATCACGGCGGCCGGGACGGGGGCGAGCGCGAGGAGCGCGAGCGCGGCGAGGAGCGCGGTGAGGGCGACGATGGAGGCGAGGAGCGTGGCGAGGAAGGTCGCGGCGGCGAGCGGAGCGGCGGCGACGACGGAGAGGACCGAGCCGGGAGCGGCTCCAGCCGCTCCGGCTCGGGTGGTCGCGGCGCCTCCGGCCCCGGCCTCGGCTCCGGCTCCGGCTCCCGCGACGGGGACGACGGCACCGGGAACAGCGGCCCTGGCGGCGGCTCCGGGGGCACCTCGGGGTCCTCGGGTTCGGCGGTCGGCGAGAGCTCCGGACCCGGCGACGGCGGCGTGGAAGTCGAAAGCGCATCGCTGCCGGCGGTCGAATCGGTGAGCCCGAGCAGCTCCGGATCGGGAGGCGAAGGATCGAGCGGGGACGACGGCGGCGGCAGTAGCGACTCCGGATCGAGCAGCGCCGCCGTCAACAGCTCCGATTCGGGCTCCGACAGCAGCGG
Source organism: Actinomycetota bacterium (assembly GCA_046733335.1). Classification (GTDB taxonomy): domain Bacteria; phylum Actinomycetota; class Thermoleophilia; order Solirubrobacterales; family 70-9; genus VAYN01. The sequence continues at coordinate 568 of JBKPOX010000024.1, forward strand.
CTCCGATCCGGACTGAGGGCGCTACTTGGCCTCGAGCCAGTCGGTCCCGACGCCGACGTCGACCTCGAGCGGCGGATCGAGCGGGTAGGCGGCGCACATCTCGCGCTCCACGAGCGCCGCCGCCGCCTCCATCTCCCCCGGCGGGCCCTCGAAGAGGAGCTCGTCGTGGATCTGCAGGACGAGGCGGGTCTCCCCCCCGGCCTCCCGCAGCGCCCGCTGGCAGCGCACCATCGCCACCTTGATGATGTCGGCGGCGGTGCCCTGGATCACGGTGTTGACCGCGAGCCGCTCGCCGAGACGGCGGGTGTTGGGGTTGCCGGAGCGCAGCTCGGGGATCGGCCGGCGCCGCCCCATCAGCGTCGTCACGTGGCCCTCCTCCTGGGCGCGCTCGATCACCTCCTCGCGGAAGGCGCGCACCGCCGGGAAGCGCTCCAGGTAGCGGGCGACGAATTCCTCTCCCTCCTTGCGCGGGATGTTGAGCCGGTCGGCGAGGCCGAACCCCGTCAGCCCGTAGACGATCCCGAAGTTGACCATCTTCGCCTTCGAGCGCTGGCCGACGTCGACCTCGTCGCGCTCGATCTCGAAGACCTCGGCGGCGGTCGCGGCGTGGACGTCTTCGCCCTCGAGGAATACCTCCTTCAGCACCGCCTCGTCAGCGACGTGGGCGAGGACGCGGAGCTCGACCTGGCTGTAGTCGGCGGAGAGCAGCCGCGCCCCCTCCTCGGCGACGAAGCAGGCGCGGACCGGACGGCCGAGGTCGGTGCGGATCGGGATGTTCTGCAGGTTGGGGTTGGTGCTGGAGAGGCGGCCGGTCGTCGTCGCGGCCTGGTTGAAGGTGGTGTGGACGCGGCCGGTCTCGGGGTCGATCAGCTCCGGCAACGAGTCGAGGTAGGTGTTCTTCAGCTTGGTCAGCTCGCGCCACTGCTCGATCTTCTCGACGATCGGGTGCTCGTCGCGGATCTGGGCGAGGACGCGGGCGTCGGTCGAGAAGCCCGTCTTGCCGCGGCGCTTGCGGGTCAGCTCGAGCTTCTCGAAGAGGATACGGCCGACCTGCTGCGGCGAGCCGATCGTGAACTCCTCGTCGGCCAGCTCGAAGATCTCCCTCTGAAGGGTGGCGATCCGCTCGCCGAAGCCGGCGCCGACCTCGGCCAGGCGCCCGGCGTCGAGCTTCAGCCCCTCCCGTTCCATCGCCGCCAGCACCTCGACCAGCGGCAGCTCGACCTCGCGCAGGAGCTGCTCCAGCCCGAGCTGCTCGACCCGCGGCGCCTGCACCGCCATCAGGGCCGCGACCAGGCGGGCTTCCTCGGCCGGCTCCAGCCCCGGCTCCAGCTCCTCGCCGAGCGCCATCTGGCCGTCGTCCTCGGCCCTCTCGGCGACGACGCCCTCGGCGAGGCCGATCCCGGCGTCGGCCGCCAGCTCGACCAGGTCGTAGGTGCGCCGCTGCGGCTCCAGCAGGTAGGCGGCGATCATCGTGTCGTGGGCGAGGACCGGCTCTACCCCGGTCCGGGCGGCGGCGGCGAGCAGGCCGTGGCGTCCGCCGCCGAGGGACTTGGCGTCGTGGGCGGCGAAGGGCTTGCCGGCCAGCGCCGCCGCGAGCTCGTCGAGGGTCGCGGCGCCGGCG
>JBKPOX010000025.1:0-8144 GCA_046733335.1 Actinomycetota bacterium
GGAGAAGCACGCGGTCAGCCGCCTGGTCGGCTCGCCCCCGGGCTACATCGGCTACGACGAGGGCGGCCAGCTGACCGAGGCCGTGCGGCGCAAGCCCTACAGCGTGCTCCTGCTCGACGAGATCGCGAAGGCGCACCCGGACGTCTTCAACATCCTCCTGCAGATCCTCGAGGACGGGCGCCTCACCGACGCCCAGGGCCGCACCGTCGACTTCCGCAACGCGATCGTGATCATGACCTCGAACATCGGGGCGGGCGAGATCGCGAAGAACACCTCGATCGGGTTCACCGTCTCCGACGAGACCGGCATGTCCTACGACGACATGAAGAACCGGATCATGTCCGACCTGAAAAAAGTCTTCCGGCCCGAGTTCCTCAACCGGATCGACGAGGTGATCGTCTTCCACAAGCTCGCGAAGGAGGAGGTCAAGGAGATCATCGACCTGATGATCAACCGCGTCCGCGTCCAGGTCGCCGAGCACGAACTGCAGCTGGAGCTGACCAACGAGGCCAAGGACCTGCTGGTCGAGAAAGGCTGGGACCCGTCGATGGGCGCGCGGCCGCTGCGCCGGGCGATCCAGCGCTACATCGAGGACCCGCTGGCCGACGAAGTCCTGCGCCAGGGCGAGATGACCCCCGGCTCGACTGTGATGGTCGCCCGCGACGAGAGCGGGGACGAGGACGACAAGCCGCTCAGCCTCGAGATCATCGCCCCGAAGAAGCCGAAGCGCAAAGCCGAGCCCGAGCGCGAGAAGGTCGGCGTCGGCGCGAAGAAGGACGACGGCGAGGACGGGCCCGACGACCCGGACGCCCCGCCGCCGGCCGACGGCGCCTGAGCCTGGCGCCGCCTCGCAGGCTGCCGCGGACGGGCGCTACGGTTTGCCTATGAGGGACCCGGGACGGGCGGCGATCGGCACCTGGAGCGGTGGGCGCTTCCTCCGCTTCGGCGAGGCGATCGACGAGGGCCGGCTGGCGGCCCTGCTGCGCCCTGGCGACGGCATCGACACCGTCCTCACCGCCGACGCCTACGGCGAAGGCGAGGCCGACCGCCTGCTGGGGCGGGCGCTGGAGGGCGTGCCCCGCGAGGACCGCTGCCTGATCGGGGCCGTCGGCCACGACTTCTACGAGGGCGAGCGCGAAGGTCCCAAGGGCTTCCCGCGCTTCACCGACCCGCGCCTGAGAGGCCCGCAGGGCTACGCCGGGTACCTGCGGATGGCGACCGAGGCGAGCCTCGAGCGGATCGGCACCTCCTCCTTCGATCTGCTGCTGCTCCACAACCCCGACCGCGTCGGCTACTCCAGCGAGGTGGTGTGGGACGCGATGGCGGCGCTGCGCGAGGAGGGGCTGGCGGCGCGGATCGGCATCGCCCCCGGGCCGGCCAACGGCTTCACCCTCGACCTGATCGCCTGCCTGGAGCGCTTCGGCGACCGCATCGACTGGGCGATGGTCATCCTCAACCCGCTCGAGCCTTGGCCCGGCGAGCTCTGCCTCGACGCCGCGGCCCGGCACGGGGTCAGGGTGCTGACCCGCGTCGTCGACTACGGCGGCCTCTTCTGGGGCGACGTGCGGCCGGGGGTGGATCTGGCCGAGCACGACCACCGCAAGTTCCGGCCCGCCGGCTGGATCGAGGCGGGGCTGGAGAAGCTGGAGCGGCTGCGCCCGATCGCCGAGCAGCACGAGCTGACACCGATGCACCTGGCTTGCCTCTGGAACCTCGCCCACCCGGCGGTCGCGTCGGTGGCGCCGACCCTGATCCAGGAGATCGGACCGCGGGCGCGCCCGATCGAGGACAAGCGCGCCGAGCTGGCCGCCCTCCCCGCCGGGCAGCCGCTGAGCCCCGAGGAGGTCGCCGAGATCCGCGCGATCGGCGACAACACCGGCTGCATGGTCCTCAAGGGGGCCAACCCCGGGCACGAGGGGGAGGAGCGCCCCGACCGCTGGCCGCTCAGCGACGAGCTCGCCGCTGTCGGCGGCCGCTGGGGGATCGACCCGGCGCGGGACCTCGCCGCGACGCACTGACGCCACGCTTGACAAACCCCATTCCGACCTGTCCACTAGGAATCGGCCAGACCGCATTGGAAAGCCGTTTCTGCCATCCTCCTCAGCGATGCCTTCTTTGTCTGGGGATGAGCTCCAAGAGCTTTCCGAACGCCAAGATCCCCGACTTCTGAGAGCCCTCGACGTGGTCGCCCCGGGCGGCGCGCTGCGGGAGGGGATCGACAACATCGTCCACTCCCGGACCGGCGGCCTGCTCGTCGTCGGCGACCTCGACGACATCTCCCACCTGCTCTCGGGCGGCATCAAGCTCGACGTCGACTACACGCCGGCGATGCTCTACCAGGTGGCGAAGATGGACGGCGCCATCGTCCTCAACGGCGAGGCGACCAAGATCGCCTGGGCCAACGTCCAGCTGATGCCGGACCCGACGATCCTCAGCTCGGAGACCGGCACCCGCCACCGCACCGCGGAGCGCGTTTCCAAGCAGACGACGGCGCTGGTGGTTGCGATCTCGCAGCGGCGCGACGTCGTCTCCCTCTACGTCGAGGGCACCAAGTACATCCTCCAGGACATCCCCGCGGTGCTGGCAAAGGCCAACCAGGGCCTGGCGACGCTCGAGAAGTACCGCCAGCGCCTCGACCAGGTCTCGGCGCGGCTGACGCAGCTCGAGTTCGACGGCGGCGTCGTCCTCCACGACGCGCTCTCGGCCCTGCAGCGGGCCGAGCTGGTGACGCGGATGGCGGTCGAGGTCGAGCGCTACATCGTCGAGCTCGGGACCGAGGGCCGGCTGATCGAGATGCAGCTGGAGGAGACGATGGTCGGCGTCGCCGCCGACAAGACCGCGCTGATCCGCGACTACTCGGTCGAGGACTCCGAGCAGAGCCTGACCGCGGTGCTGCATGCGCTGGGCCGGATGCCCCACCAGGACGTGCTCGACTTCGGTCGCCTCGCCGAGCTGCTCGGCTACGACCGCAAGGTCAACACCCTGGACTTCCCGGTCGCCGCGCGCGGCTACCGGGTCCTCGGCCGGATCCCCCGCATTCCCAAGCTTGTCGTCCAGAAGATCACCCAGGAGCTGGGCGGGCTCGAGGAGGTCCTCGCGGCCTCCGGCGAAGAGCTCGCCGCCGTCGACGGAGTCGGCCCCGCCCGGGCCAAAGACATCCGCGAGGGCCTGCGACGGCTCCAGGAGGTCGACCTGGTCGACCGGTACTTGCAGAGCTGACGGCACTGGGCCGTCGAACGACGAAAGGAGTCACCGATTTCCGAGCTAGACGAGGCCACCGTGGAGGCTGTCTTCGAGGAGGACGTGGAATACGTCTGCGACTTCGAGGAGGGCGACAAGGTTGTCTATCCGCATCACGGAGCGGGACTGGTGATGACCAAAGAGACGCGCGAGCTGATGGGGGAGGAGCGTGAGTACCTCACGATCAAAATCCTCCACAACGAGCTGACGGTGATGGTCCCGTGCGAAAACGCGGGCAAGGCGGGCCTGCGGCGGGTGATCGACGAGGAAGAAATCAAGAAGGTCACAGACGTCCTCACCGACGACGTGTCGGAGATGCCGAAGAACTGGAACCGGCGCTTCAAGTACAACCGCGAGAAGATCAAGACCGGCGACGTCTTCGAGCTGGCCGAGGTGGTCCGCAACCTCGCGATCCGTGAGATGGAAAAGGGCCTTTCCACGGGCGAGAAGCAGATGTACACCCGGGCAAAGAAAATCCTCGCCTCGGAGTTCATGTACGCGCTCGACAAGGACGAGGAGGGCGCGGAGGAATACCTCGACGGCCTCCTCGAGGAGCGGTTCGCCGCCACTGCGACCGCCTGAGAGATCGCGTCTGAACCAGCAGTAACGGCCGTGATCGCGGCCGCCGGCTCCGGAGAGCGACTCGGAGCCGGCGGCCCGAAGGCCTTCGTGCCCGTGGCGGGAAGGCCAATGGTCGAGTGGTCGGTCGAGGCCTTCCGGCGCTGCCCCGCGGTGCGCTCGATCGTCGTCGCGGCGCCCCCCGGCCACCTCGGCGAGACCGGGGGGCCCGGCCTCGACCTCGTCGCCGGGGGGGAGACGCGGGCGCAGTCGGTCGGCAACGCCTTGGCGGCGGTCGGCACGGAGTACGTCGCGATCCACGACGCGGCCCGGCCGCTCTTGACGCCGGCGCTGGTCGAGGCGCTAGTCGCCGAGCTGGACGCGGCGCCGGAGGCGTCAGGCGTGATCGCCGCCGCGCCGGTCACCGACACGATCAAGCGCGCCCGTGAGATTGCGAGCGGTCAATTGGACAGCGATAGTGCGTCGAATCGACCACTCGCGATCGAGGCCACCGAGGATCGGAGTCGGTTGTGGCGCGCGCAAACGCCTCAAGTGTTCCGCACGGACCGTCTGCGCGAGGCGCTCGCCGCCGCCGAGCGGCCCGAGGAGGCGACCGACGAGGCGATGCTGGTCGAGGCGGCCGGGGGCGCGGTCCTCATCCACCCGGTCGCAGAGCAGAACCTGAAGGTGACGACGCCGCTCGACCTGCAGGTGGCGGAGCTGCTGCTTCAGTCCCGGATCAATACGTAGACCAGCGCGGCCGTGAAGCAGACCTGGCCGACGCCGAGGGCGGTCCCCAGGTTCTTCGCCCCGACGAGAACGGCGATCGCCGCGGCGCCGGCGAAGGCGAGGGCGAGGAGCATGAGCTGGCGGCCCATCGCGGGAGAGTCTAGGAGGGAGTCGCGGAAGCGCCGCTTGTCCTAGGCTCGGTCCATGCTCACCGACTACCACCTGCACCTGCGCCCGGACGAGGACGGGAGCACGTTCGAGCGCTACTTCACGGCCGAGAACGTGGAGGGCTACCTGGAAGCTGCCGAGGCGGGCGGGATCGAGGAGCTCGGCGTCTCCGAGCACGTCTACCGCTTCCGCCAGTCGCTCGACCTCTGGCGCCACCCGCTCTGGGTCGAGAACGCGGTCGACGACCTCGACGCCTACTGCGAGTTCGTCCGCGGCACGCCGCTGCGGCTCGGGATCGAGTGCGACTTCGTCCCCGGCGCGGAGGGCCGGATCGCCGCCATGCTCGACGCCCGCGACTTCGACTACGTCGTCGGCTCGGTCCACTTCATCGGCGAGGGCAACGCCGCCGTGGACCACGAGGGCTTCGACGTCTGGGAGGGCGGCGACGCCGACGAGATCTGGCGCCGCTACTTCGAGCAGCTCGCCGCCTGCGCCCGCTCCGGCCTCTTCGACATCCTCGCCCACCCCGACCTGGTCAAGGTCTGGGGCCGAGCGCGGCCCCTCCCCGAGTGCGACCCGCGCGCCTACTACGAGACGGCGGTGGAGGCGATCGCCGAGGCCGGGATCGCAGTCGAGGTCTCGACCGCCGGCCTCCGCAAGCCGGTGGGCGAGCTCTATCCCTCGCGCCCGTTCGCCGAGATGTGCGTCGAGGCCGGGGTCCCGTTCGCCCTCTCCTCCGACGCCCACGTCCCCGAGCACGTCGGCTTCGAATACGGCCGGGCGGTCGCCTTTCTCGAGGAAGTGGGAATAGACGAGGTATGCGTCTTCGAGCAGCGCCGGCGGAGCCTGGCTCCTCTCGGGACCAGGGTTCCCTGACCGTGGTCGGCCTCGGCTACGACAGCCACCGCTTCGCGCCGGGCCGCCGCCTCGTCCTCGGCGGGGTCGAGATCGAGCACGAGCAGGGGCTCCAGGGCCACTCCGACGCCGACGTCCTCACCCACGCGGTGATCGACGCCCTGCTCGGCGCCAACGGCGGCGGCGACATCGGCGAGATGTTCCCCGACGACGATCCCGCCTTCCAGGATGCCGACTCGATCGACCTCCTGCGCACGGTGGTCGGCACCCTCGCCGGCCCGATCGTCAACATCGACGCGACCGTGGTCTGCGAGCAGCCCCGCCTCGGCCCCTACAAGGCGCTGATGGAGCGGACACTCGCCGAGGCGACCTCCGCCCGGGTCAGCGTCAAGGCGACGAGCAACGAGGGGATGGGTTTCGTCGGCCGCGGCGAGGGCATCGCCTGCATCGCGGTGGCCAGCATCGAATCCGAATAGTCTTCCCGCTGGGTATGGCGACCTCGCGCCTCAGTCCGGCAAGCCTGCGCGGCTCGATCTCCGACTCGATCTTCGAGGCGAAGGTGCTGCGGGAGGCGGGCATCCTCGCGCCGATGCGCCCCGACAGGGCGCTGAGGATCGGCGGCACCTTCCTCCGCTGGGGCGCCTCGCCGGCGACGGGGGTCGCCACCGCGGCGATCCACCATCCGCACGAGCTGGCGATCGTCGACGAGCGCGGCAGCCTCACCTGGGAGCGCCTGCACCGCCGATCCAACGCGCTCGCCCACTCGCTGGCAGCGATGGGGATCGGCCCCGGCGACGGCGTCGGGGTGATGTGCCGCAACCACCGCGGCTTCGTCGAGACGACGCTGGCCGCGGCCAAGCTCGGCGCCAGCGCCCTCTACCTGAACACGATGTTCGCCGGTCCCCAGCTGGTCGAGGTGACCAGACGCGAGGGGCCGAAGGCGCTCGTCTACGACGAGGAGTTCGGCGACTTGCTCAGGGGCGTCGATCCATCGGTTCAGCGGATCGTCGGCTGGTGCGACGGCGAGGTCTCCGAGCCGACGCTGGACAGCCTGATCGACGGCGACGACGAATCCGACCACAAGCCGCCGCCCGACAAACCGCGGTTCGTGATCCTCACCTCCGGCACCACCGGCACCCCGAAGGGCGCGCAGCGCTCCAGCCCCGACGGCCTCCTCGCCCTCGCCTCGCTGATCGACAGGATCCCCTTCCGCAGCCGGATGACGATGATGATCGCCGCGCCGCTCTTCCACTCCTGGGGGTTCTTCCACTTCGTGATGAGCCTGCCGACCGCCTCGACGATGGTCCTGCGCCGCCGCTTCGACCCCGAGGAGACGCTGAAGGCGATCGAGCAGAGCCGGGCCGACGTGCTGGCGGCGGTCCCGGTGATGGTCCAGCGCATCCTCACTCTGCCTGGGGAGACGCTCGACCGCTACCGCCTTCCGTCCCTGAAGATCACCTCGCTCTCCGGCTCGGCCCTGCCAGGCGAGCTGGCGATCGAGTGGATGGACCGCTTCGGCGACAACGTCTACAACCTCTACGGCTCGACCGAGGTCGCCTACGCGACCGTCGCCACGCCGGAGGACCTGCGCGCCGCCCCCGGGACCGCCGGCAAACCCCCCAGGGGGACGAAGATCCGCCTCTACGACGAGAACGGCGAGGAGGTCCCCCAGGGTGAGGTCGGCCGCATCTTCGTCGGCAACGAAATGGCCTTCGAGGGCTACACGGGCGGCGGCGGCAAGGAGGTCATCGACGGGCTCTACTCGAGCGGCGACGTCGGCCACATCGACCAGGCGGGGCGCCTCTTCATCGACGGCCGCGACGACGAGATGATCGTCTCCGGCGGCGAGAACGTCTTCCCGCGCGAGGTCGAGGACCTGCTCGCCGACCACGCGGCGGTCGAGGAGGTGGCGGTGATCGGGGTCGAGGACGACGAGTTCGGCCAGCGCCTGAAGGCCTTCGTCGTCACCCGCGCCGGCGCCGAGGTCTCCGAAGCGGAGCTGACCGCCCACGTCAAGGCGAACCTCGCCGGCTACAAGGCCCCACGCGAGGTCGAGTTCCTCGACGAGCTGCCGCGCAACGCGACCGGCAAGGTGTTGAAGCGGGAGCTGCAGGCCCGCGAGAGCAAGGCGTCTGCGTAGGGCACGGGGGAGGAGGGGGTGACCCGCACCGGACACCACTCGCTATGGCTCGTGGTTGAGTGTCCGGAGAGGGCCACCCCCTCCTCCCCGACGCGACGCCGGGAGCCCCAAATTGCGAGCTTTGGGCGAAGGCCGAGACGGGTTGGGCTCCGGCGCCGATAGTAGGTTGCTGGGGGATGAGCGAGCCAGCTAGGCAGCTGCAGCAGGTCGGCGAGGCGACGCGGGCGATGCGGGGCGTCGCGGACCAGGCGCTCGAGTGGGTGCGGGTCAGCGAGGGCCGAGTCGCCGAGGCCGAGAAGCGCGCCGACGCGGTCAAGGATCAGGTCAGGGAGCGGGCGCTGCTGACCCTGCGCAAGGTCTCGGCCGAGGCGCGGGAGCGGATCGCCGCCGAGCGCAAGGCGCGCACCGAGGCCGCCGCGCGCGCCGCCGCCGCGGAGGCGGCGCGGGACCGGGC